>NZ_JBIIMC010000060.1:0-3219 GCF_044338195.1 Sphingorhabdus sp.
AAATGTTCGGATCGTGTTCGGATTTTTCACGAGCTTTATAAAAAGCTGATTTAGAACAGAAATTTCATAGAGCCGAATCTTGCCAAGGTTGGGGTCGAGGGTTCGAATCCCTTCGCCCGCTCCAATGATTTCAATGACTTAGGTGATACCGCCTTTGCTGCTCAAAGCGGCCTTGCAGCCTGCGTTTTTTATGAGCGTTCTGATTGGAACGCCCACACAAAAATCATGGAAATTCAGTGTTTAAGTCGGCCTGTGATGCGGCATTGCCGGTTTACGCGATTTGCACTGCGCTCATCTTTGTGTTCGGCTCGCTCCTAAAAACGGATGAGCGACGATCATCCGTAACGCTTTGGGACTGGCCCGCCAATCCCAAACGCCACAAAAGTCCGATTTGCCGGGGAGGAGCCGCTGACGTCGAACACTGTTTGCCAGCGTTCCAATTGGAACAGGCTATTTTGGCTGAAAGCCTAATCGGTCCTCGTCCTTGATCAGGTGCCATGGCAGATTTTGGGCCGGAACGGGACTGCCTGCTCTTGGCAATTAAACGCTGAAAGCTGCTAGTCATTTTTCAAGACCACGTACTACTTCGGTGTTTCTGCGTGTAGGCGGGTTTATGGTCGGTTGAGAATTTAGATGGCTGATATCTACCTTCTGTCCCTAACCCAGCTATAGCTCAGCGTTCGCCGATATAAGGGCGCACGCCTCTTGTTCCGAAACAACCTCGGCATATTTGGCCTGTAAGTCGAACAAATTGGCTTCATGTGGTGCCGGATGCCGGTCGCCACAGGCTTCACGCACGACCAAAGGCGCAAAGCCGGACTGCAGCGCGTCCAGCGCCGTGGCGCGCACGCATCCTGAGGTCGACAGTCCTGTTATAAGCAATGTGTCTATGCCTTCTTCGGAAAGCGTCTCTGCAAGTGATGTCCCAAAAAACGCCGACGCGAACTGTTTTGAAATGACGCGCTCGCCGTCCACCGGTTGAAGCGACGGAGGAAATGCCCCCAATGGCGACCCTTCCAGAAACACCCGAAGCGACGGGATTTTCTTGTAGAACAAACCGCCGTCTGCGCCATCTGCTTGATACACGACATTCGTAAAGAAGACCGGGATTCCGGCAGCCCGCGCAGCCGCCAAAAGACGTTCATTGCTGGCCAACGCATCCTCAACCCCAGCGTATAAAGGCGATGCCGGGTCCAGATAGGCCATAACAAAATCGACGATCAGAAGCGCCGGGCGTTTGCCAAAAGAAAGACGGCCGTCGAACGCGCCGACATAATTCGCGGTCAGATCGTCATTCTTTTGCGTCATCAGATTGCACCAGCCGCCTTCAGCTGATCCAACTCCGCAATATCCATCCCCAACAAGCCGCCATATATTTCGGCATTATGTTGGCCGACAATCGACGGCGCTGGTGAACGAACGCTGCTGGGTGTCGCCGACATCTTCGGAAACGCACCCTGCATTTTCAGCTTGCCATAACGCTCGGTTTCGACCTCGATAATCGCTTCACGTGCTTGAAAATGTGGATCCTCCAGCATCTCTGGCGCGCGGTATACGCGTCCGGCTGGAATGGAATATGCAATCATCAACGCGTCAACTTCATCAACGGTCAGCGTGGCCGCCCAGGCATTGATAATGTCATCAAGCTCAAACTGGTTGTGACCGCGTGCAAGATGCGTTGCGAACCGCGGGTCCATTCCAAGGTCAGGCATGCCCATAGCTTCTGCCAATCTTTGCCACAGCGAGTCTTTGTTCGCGCCAATCATATATTCCCCGTCCTTGCAAATATAGACGTTGGATGGCGCGATACCGGGAAGGATTGAGCCGGAGCGTTCGCGAATAAAGCCGCTATGGTCATATTCGGGGACCAGCCCCTCCATGACTTGCAACACGCTTTCATACAACGCGGCATCGATAACTTGGCCATGGCCCGTCACGCTGCGATGATGCAGTGCGGCAAGAACGCCCATGCAACCATATGTGGCGGTCAACGTGTCACCGATGGAAATGCCCATCCGACTTGGCGAGCGGTCAGGTTCACCCACAATATAGCGCCAGCCGCCCATCGCTTCGCCAATGCCGCCAAAGCCAGCGCGGTCTGAATATGGGCCCGTCTGGCCGTAGCCCGACATGCGCGCGATGATGAGGCCGGGATGTTCAGCCAAAAGCGCTGCTGGAGAAAAACCCCATTTTTCCATCGTGCCGGGTTTGAAATTCTCAACCAAAATATCGGCTTTGCCAATCAATTGACGCACAAGCGCCTGCCCTTCGGGAATCCGCAAATTGGCCGAAACAGATTTTTTGTTTCGTGCAATGACCTCCCATTGCACCTTTTCTTCACCTTGGCCCCACACGCGCATGGGGTCGCCCGCGCCCGGGGGCTCGACCTTGATAACTTCTGCACCCATATCACCGAGCAATTGTCCGCAAAACGGTCCAGCCAGTAACTGCCCGAGTTCAACTACACGTAACCCCTTAAGTGCACTCACTCGGCTGCCTCCAGCGTTGTCCAGACGGGCTGAACCGGGGCCTTCAGGCCTGTTTCGGCCTCGCAATTGGCCCGCAGGGCTTCAATGCCGGGTCCGTAATTGAACAAGGGAAGTTCGCCACGCTCTTGCCGCAACTGGCCGCGCAACGTTTCGGTCGCATCGGCATCCACCACGCCATTTGCATTGGCAATGACGCCATACGCTTTTGCACCTTCGACAGTGACAAGCCCTTGGACGATTTCTTTGCCAACCAAAGCGGGGTCGCGATCAAGCGCATCGCCCCAGCCGCCGCCGCCCCAGGTGATGAAGTGCAATTGATCGCCCTCTTCGACATGCACGTCCTCAACCTTATTGCCGATGATCTGCGAAGTGCCGTCAGCTTTTTCGAGAATCTTGCGTGCGCGCTTGCCCGGTTCACCGCCATTGACGCCCCATGGTGGAACGAACCAGCGGTCATCATGGATCGATATCGTGCCTGCTGCCAGAAAACGGTAGGTCATGTGGATACCGTTGCCGCCGCGATGCAGACCAGCGCCGCCGCTGTCGGGTTCGGTTTCATAACGTTCGATCAGCAGCGGGAAATACCGCTCCAGAAATTCGTTGGGCACATTGGTAAAGCCCGGCCACAGCGAGTGGCCGTCTGGTCCGTCACCCATTGGGCGACCCGGAATGCCGCCAAATCCGATCTGGAACAGTTGGAACCAGTCACCCTTTTTGTCATTACCCGAAT
>NZ_JBIIMC010000045.1:0-10926 GCF_044338195.1 Sphingorhabdus sp.
AAATAGGCCGCAATCGCGCCAATCAGGACAAGAGCCAAAACTGCTTTTTTCATTTTGGCCCCTGTTCAATCTGTTACTGCTATTGGCCGCTGGCTAGCGATCAAAACGGTACGTCGTCGTCGAGGTCGTTGTCGAAATCGCCGCCGCCAAAGCCGGAAGAGCTTCCGCCGCCGCCGCCACCGGCGCCCCAATTGTTACCGCCGGACGATCCGCCCGAGGAACCACCGCCAGATGCGCCACCGCTCCAGCCATCGCCGCCGCCTGATCCGCCCTTTGGACCATCAAGCATGACCAGCTTGCCATCAAAGCCTGCAACCGACACTTCGGTTGTGTAACGGTCGTTACCCGAAGCATCCTGCCATTTGCGGGTGCGCAATTGACCTTCAATGTAAACCTTGCTGCCTTTTTTCAAGAAACGCTCGGCCACGCCAACAAGGCCGTCGGAATTCAACACGACGCTATGCCATTCGGTGCGTTCTTTTTTCTCGCCTGTTGTGCGGTCTTTCCAGTCTTCCGACGTCGCGATCCGCAGATTGCAAATGCGCCCACCGTTCTGGAAGGATTTGACTTCGGGATCCGCACCCAAATTGCCCACGATGATAACTTTATTGACGCTTCCCGCCATGTTCCTGCCCTCTAATCAAATGATCTGTTCACTTGCTATAAGCCGAAGGAACGCGCTGTCCAATATGTTATGCCAGCGGCGGCATATGCGAGCGCAAAAAGATAGGTGACCATGAATATTGGCCATTTCCATCCATTGGTTTCGCGGCGTGTCACGGCAATGGTGGAGATACACTGCGGCGCAAAGACGAACCACGCAAGAAACGCCAAGGCGGTCGCCAGTGACCAGTCCGCCGCCAGCTTGGGGCCAAGACTGGACGCCGCCACATCTTCATCCGCCGCATCAATCGCATAGACCGTCGCCAAGGCAGAGACCGCCACTTCGCGCGCCGCCATCGCCGGAATGAGCGCGAGGGCAATATCATGATTGAAGCCAATCGGCCGGACAATCGGTTCAAGCCCGTCTGCAATGCGGCCAGCGACCGAATATTCCACTTGCGAAATGCCGCTGCCCTCAGGCGCTTTGGGAAAGCTTAGCAACGCCCACAATATAATGGTTGCCGCAAAAATTATGGTGCCCGCACGGCGCAGAAATACCCACGCCCGCTGCCACAGGCTCAGCGCAATATCTCTTAGCCGTGGCCATTGATAACGGGGCATTTCGATGAGGAAGCTGCTCGTCCGGCTTTGCGTAACAAAGCGCTGGATGACGGCCGCAGCCAACATCGCGCCCAATATGCCTGCGATATACAGGCCAAAGAGAACAAGGCCCTGCAACCCGATGCCCAGCCCCACAGTCGTCGATGGAATGAACGCCCCAATGATGACCGTATATACCGGCAGCCGCGCCGAACAGGTCATCAACGGCGCGATCAATATGGTCGCCAGCCGTTCCTTCTGATCCATGATTGTGCGTGTTGCCATGATGCCGGGAATGGCGCAGGCGAAGGACGATAAAAGCGGAATGAAGCTGTGCCCCGACAGACCAACCGCCGCCATCACCCTGTCCATGACAAAGGCCGCGCGCGTCATATAACCCGATGCCTCAAGCAACAAAATAAACAGGAACAGGATCAAAATCTGCGGAAGGAAGACGACGACTGACCCGACGCCCGCAATGACTCCATCGGTCAAGAATGACCGGAATAATCCATCCGGCAGCGCGCCGGTAATGGCATCACTTAACAGGGCAAAGCCGCTTTCAATCCAACCAATCGGTGCCTCAGACCAGCCATAAACCGCCTGAAACATGAGGAACAACAAAGCTAGCAGAATGACCACGCCGCCGACCGGGTGGAGCAATACGGAATCGAGTCGGCGCGTCCACTGGCGGCCAGCGGTCTCGCTGACAATCACCGAGCGTGCAATGTCGCGTGCCTGCTGATTCTTCGCGCCGAACGATATCGCAACTGGCTCAACCGAAGGCCGCGGCGTTTTAAGTGTGCGTTCAAGCGCCTCCATCAAAGGCGCGAGACCACGACGACGTACCGCCACCGTTTCAACAACGGGCACACCCAATGCGCGGGCGAGCTTTTCTGCATCCAGTTGCAAGCCGTCGCGTTCGGCAAGATCAACCATGTTCAGCGCGACCACCGTCGGTAGGCCCTGCGCAATCAGCTCGAGCGCGAAGCGCAGATGGTTATCGAGATTGCCCGCATCCAGCACGATCACAAGCGCGTCCGGGCGGCGATGGCCCTCCAGATTGCCCAACACGACATCACGTGTGACGGCTTCATCAAGGCTATCGGGATCGAGGCTATACGCACCGGGCAAGTCGATCATTTCAACGGGTTGGCCGTCGTCAAACGTCGCCCGCCCCGATTTGCGTTCAACCGTTACGCCGGGATAATTTGCAATCTTCTGCCGTGCACCGGTCAGCGCATTGAACAACGCACTTTTTCCGGCATTAGGGTTCCCAACAAGGGCAACGAGTGGCGGCATTTGTGTCATGGCTTAAGCTCGCAATCGATGGCTGCGGCCACATTGCTGCGCAAGGCAACGGTCATTCGGCCAACACGCACGGCAAGCGGGTCACGCCACATCAAAATACCCTTGTGCATTGCCTCTATGGTAACCCCGGGTTCAAAGCCAAGTGAGCGCAGACGATGCCCTTCCTGATCGGGCAAAACATCCCAATCGATGGCCCGAATAACCGCAGCGCGGTTCAATGGAAGTTGGTCAAGTTGCACGGACGCTTATTTGCAACCGATTCGCAATAACATCAATAGCGATCTGCGTTAACGCGCCGGATAGCGCAGGCGGCCAATGAAGCGGGAAAGGCTTGGCACATATTCCTGACGCTGTTTCGCCTGAAACTTCACCTTCTCAAACTGCATCACATTATCGATGCGCCGATCAAGGAAAGCCCGCGCATCAGCGAAATTGTCGCTATCATCATTCACGAAAACACTCAGCGTGCTCGCATACACTGCCGATAATGTCATGCGCTTCGTATAATGGTTGAAGTCGCTCGCGGTGTCTCCGGCCAGACGCCACATCCGGTCGGCAGATCGCCAGCCGATCTTTGCACTGCGCACCAGATTTTGCGGCATGGCCATGATCGCCATTGCGCGCCGCAGGGATTCGCGGTCGGGCGCCATGATTTCCAGCCGCGTTGCAAGCAATGCAGTAATCCGGTCGCGGATTTTCATTGCCGCAAGTTTTTCGGCGGGCAAACGATGGGCGAGCTCCATATCGATGCTGTCGATCCAGGCATCAATCATGTCGATGGCGTTATCTTTGAACGCAAGTTTCGCGACATCGCGGTCCACGCCCGCTTCATCAGCAGCCGCATGAACGGCGGCATCGGACCAGCCATCAAATCCCGCATTGCGCGCGATGATTGGGGCAAGGGCGGCACGAACTTCGTCGAGCGTCGGGTCAGCAGGAAGCGGGTTTATGGACATGAACAATATGTAGGCGTTCGGCGCCCTCAAGAAAAGGTCTATTGCTTACGCACCAGCACAAGTGCGATCATCACCAGCGCACTGCCCATAAAATCCATTGCGGTCAGCGTCTCACCAAAGGCAAGCCAGCCAGCCGCGGCCGACAGTGCAGGCTGAAACAACAATGCCAAGCCAATCACCAGCGGGCTGAAATGCGGCAAGGCATAAGTCAGGCATCCTTGTCCGAAAAACTGTGACGTGAACGCAAGCAACATCACAGGCCACCACACTGTCGGAATAACCTGTTCCCCCGCGACAATCGATGCGGTAAGCAAGATGACCGCCGCAACAGCGCTGGCCATGCCCAGTGCGCCCCAACTTTCCGTATTTTGCCGCACGCGCATCATGAGCACCAGATACACCGTGTACGTAAGGCCCGCGCCGAGCGATAAAATATCCCCCTGAAAATGCAGTGGGGATAGATCAAGGCTTTGCCCCATTAAAAGTGCCGCGCCCACAAAGGCAAAAAGCACCGCTGCACTTTCCCATTTGCTGGGCATTTTGCGCGCGACAAATATCCCGTACACCACAAGGATCAGGCTGGCGCAGTTCGCAAATAATGTCGCATTGGCCATTTTCGTTTGGAAAATGCCAATATGCCACAAGATGATATCAATGCCGAAAAACAGGCCTGCAATTGTCGCAAGCCAGATTGTGGATTTGCCAAGCGCCGAGAAACGAAAACCAAATCGATATCCGACAAAAAACAAAAATGGCGTCGCCAACGCCAATCGCCAGAATCCGGTCGCAATGGGTCCGCTGTCGGCAAAACGGACCAGCAATGGCCCAAAAGCGATCGCAATATTTCCCGCCAGCAATGCCGCAAAGGCAAGCAAGCTGGGCGGTTGCTGATGTAAAATCTTCTGCGACATAAACCCCCGTTGCATTTTGCAACTTTCATCCGCATCTTGGCTGCAAAGAAACGCTTAATGACAGGATATCCCATGACTGCAACTTTGTTTGATCCGATTCAACTCGGCGCCATCACCGCGCCCAACCGAGTCCTCATGGCGCCGCTGACTCGCGGCCGCAGTGTGGATGGGCATGTTCCCATGTCGGATTTGAAAGCGGAATATTACACCCAGCGCAGCACTGCTGGGCTGATTATCGCTGAGGCAACGGGCATTAGCCAAGAAGGTCTTGGATGGCCGTCGGCGCCCGGTATCTGGTCAGATGCACAGGTCGCGGCATGGAAGCCAGTGACCGAAGCCGTACACAAGGCCGATGGCCGGATCATATTGCAGCTGTGGCATATGGGACGGCTTGTCCACCCCGACTTCTTGGGCGGTGCACAGCCTGTGTCCGCATCTGCAACAACTGCGCCGGGTTATGCGCACACCGCAGAGGGCAAAAAAGAATATACCGAAGCGCGCGCGCTTGAGGCTTCGGAAATTCCCCGCATCATATCGGATTATGTCAACGCTGCGAAAAACGCGATGGCCGCCGGCTTTGACGGCGTACAGATTCACGCGGCCAATGGATATTTGATTGACCAGTTCCTGCGCGACAACACCAATTTGCGCACCGATGAATATGGCGGTGCAATCGAAAACCGTATCCGCCTGTTGCGCGAAGTCACGCAAGCCGTTGTCGACGCCATTGGTTCGGAACGCACCTCTGTAAGGCTGTCGCCCAATGGCGAAACACAGGGTGCAAATGACAGCAATCCCGTGCCGTTGTTCACGGCGGCCGCCGCCGCATTGCAAGATATCGGCATCGCGTTCTTGGAGCTGCGTGAAGTGAAAGCATATGGCAATTTCGGGCAAACCGATGTGCCGCGTATTTCCCCTGAAATCCGCAAGATATTTAAGGGCCCGTTGGTGCTGAACCAAGAATATACGCGCGAGCTGGCGGACGAAGATCTGGCATCTGGTTTGGCTGACGCAATCAGCTTTGGCCGTCCGTATATCAGCAACCCTGATCTGGTTGAACGTCTGCGGTCCGGGGCGGAACTGACCCCAGATAACTTCAAAACATGGTACGCACCCGCAGCGGAAGGATATACCGACTATCCGTTCCTGAACGCGGCGGACGCGTAACGCACATGATCGAAGCGGGGCTTGGTATATATGCAATAGCCATCCCCGCTTTGCTGCTTTTTTTGCTGGCCGGTGCAGAATATATCTGGCCACGCCGCATTTTGGTCTTGGGCCGCTATCCGCGATGGCGGACCCATGCTTTATTCTTCGCAACCAACGCAGTGGTCGGCAGGATCCTGTCGTTTTTCGTCGTTATCGGTGTGGCGGCGACATGGGCGAGCACACACCAGTTCGGAATGCTGCACGCCTTAAACTGGCCCTTCTGGGTTGAAGCCTTGGTGGCATTTATCATTCTCGATTTCGCCGTCTGGCTGCAGCATTTTGCGATGCACCGGTTCCCGTTTCTTTGGCGGATGCATGCGGTCCATCACAGCGACCGCGACCTTGATGTCACCACCGCGCTGCGCTTTCATCCGTTCGAATTGGTCGTGTCGACATTCTATAAATCCGCAATCGTCGCCTTGTTGGGCGTACCACTTGTCGTGGCGCTTGCATTTGAATTGTGGCTCAACGCAAATGCGCTATTCAATCACAGCAACATCCGCTTGCCCAAAAAACTCGACCGGATGTTGCGGATGTTTTTTGTGACGCCGGACATGCATCTGGTGCACCACAGCGTCATTGTGGCCGAACAAAAAAGTAATTTCGGTTTTGCCTTGTCGATATGGGACAGGCTGTTCAGCACCTATCGTGCAGAATCCCATGTCGGCGCCGACAACCAGAAAATCGGTCTATCCCAATTCGAAGACCAGCGACCATCTGCATTTGTCTGGAGCATGAAGCAGCCGTTGACGTAGCGTTATACTCGGGCTGCTTCGCGGCACTTGACCTACCCAGTTTTCCGACGCATTTTCGAGACGGGGAGATTATATCATGGCAAAATTGCGCAACATCATTTTGGGCACCGTGGCTGTTGTCGCGGTCGGCGCCGGACTGACCTACGGTTGGCAGCAATATCGCGAAAAAAGCATCATGGATGACGCGCGTACCGCACAAGCATCATCCGATAGCGAAGTGACCTCGGGTCCCGCTGATAAGCTATTATGGGGCGACACCCATTTGCATACGGCAAATTCCATCGACGCCTTTGGTTTTGGCGTAAAATTGGGACCAGAAGATGCGCTGCGTTTTGCACGCGGTGAGGAAGTCACCTCGACCGGCGGACTGAAGGCACAGCTGGAACGTCCACTCGACTTTCTGGTGATCGCCGATCACTCCGGCGGCTTGGGCGCGACCAAGGCATTATATGACGCGCCCGGCTTTCTTGTCCGCGACCCTACCCTGAAACGTTGGCATGAGGAGATGCACAAGGGGCCGGAAGGCATGCAACGCGTTACGGGAGAACTGATTGATCTGGCTGGCCGCAATGCTTTGCCAGCCGCCCTGACAAACCCGGAACGGCAGAAAAAAACGTCGACAAGCATCTGGACAGGCCACAGCTCGCTCGTCGAGCGGTATAATGAACCGGGCAAGTTCACCGCGTTCATGGGCTTTGAATATACGTTGATGCCCAGCGGCAACAATTTGCATCGCGTGGTTATGTTCCGCGATGGCAAAAGCCGGACCGACAAGGTTCTCCCTTATGACCCCGGCCAAGGCGACACACCCGTCAGCCAGCTGTGGGACTATATGGACAATTATGAAAAGGTTACAGGTGGCAAGGTGTTGGCCATTCCGCACAACAGCAATCTGTCCAACGGCCTGATGTTTGAATTGGTTGGGCCCGATGGCGGACCGATGACCGCCGCATATGCCCGGCGGCGCGCAGCGCGCGAACCGGTGACGGAAATCACGCAGATTAAGGGCGATAGCGAATCGCATCCATTCCTGTCGCCAAATGACGAATTTGCAGGCTTTGGTACGGCGGGTTGGGACGTCGGCAACCTGACCATGCAGATAAAAAAGAAAAATCAGGATTATGCCGGCGAATATATTCGTGAAGCGTTGAAACGCGGGCTTGCGATTGAGGCACGCACGGGCGTCAATCCATATAAATTTGGTGTCATCGGTTCAACCGACAGCCATACCGGCCTTGCCACGGGCGATGAGAATAATTTCTTCGGCAAACATTCGGGCGGTGAACCAAACCGTAAGCGCGCCAGCGACCCCCAGAATCTGGGCACCCGCGAAGGCCGCATGGGGTGGCATTATCTCGCCGGTGGATATGCCGCAGTGTGGGCCACGGCCAACACGCGCGCGGCCATTTTCGATGCCATGACGCGGCGTGAGGTTTATGCCACGACAGGGCCGCGCATTAAATTGCGTTTCTTTGGCGGTTGGGACTTTACCGAGAATGAATTCACCCGCGACTGGGTAAAAGCAGGCTATGCGCGCGGTGTGCCCATGGGCGCAGATTTGAAACCCGGCCGCGGCGCGCCGAAATTCATGATCTCTGCGCTCAAAGATCCGATGGGTGCAAATCTTGATCGCGTTCAGGTCGTCAAAGGCTGGGTAAATGCATCAGGCGCACTTCAAGAAAAAGTCTTCGATGTTGTCTGGGCGGACGCAGACAAGCGCACCAAAGGCGCCAATGGCAAGCTGACGCCGGTTGGCGACACCGTCAATATCGCCAAAGCCAGTTACACCAACAGCATTGGTGACCCGGAACTGCGGACGATATGGACGGATCCCGAGTTTAACCCGTCCATCCGCGCCTTTTATTATGTGCGCGTCATTGAAATTCCGACGCCACGATGGGTGCTGTTCGATGCCTTGCGCTATGGGGCAAAGTTGCTTCCCGGCACAGAGTTGAAGGCGCAAGAGCGCGCTTATTCTTCACCGATCTGGTTTAATCCGAAGAAGAGCTAAGCTCTCTTCACTCGGCTTCGATTTCCGCAAGGATCGGGTCAGGATCAGCAATACCCATCAGGCGGCGCATGGCAAGCCGCGCCAGCCGTTGTGTTTCTGTTTTGCGCCGCGCTGTGGCCAATGGGACAAGCGCCGCAGGGCGGGCTATTTCGGCGTCATAGGCATCGGCGATGATAAGCCCGGCGCGTTCGGGCATGAATGCGTCGCCATGCAATGGCCCGATATCAAATCCAGCGGGCACCGCCCAAAAAAACCGGTCGCAATATTCAAGATATTCGGGCCATTTCTGATCACCCAAAAGATCAGCGCGCGAACATTTGATTTCGACGATGATGATTTCGCCTTTTGTCGTCAGACCCATAAGGTCTGCGCGCCGCCCGTTGCGAAGGCTTACCTCCGATTGAACCATAATCTGGTTGCGCAGAAACAGCCGTGACGTTCCGCGGGCAACCGATGGGGCCCCTATCGACAATGGTGAAGTGTGCGCGTTCATAGCGCATGAATAGAACGAAAGTAGAACAAAATAAAGGCCCCATTTCGGGGCCCTTATTGTCAGTTGTCATTATCGCTTAGCGATAGAAGATATGATTATCGATGCTGCCAAGGCGCGTTAAGCGCCAGCCTGGCGACACATGCCGCGCATGAAAGTATAAAGCGCCTTCAACAGGGCTTTCCCAGCGGTCGTCCAAAGCGATCTTGCTGATCGCGACAGCGTTGCGCCAATGCGCACTGCCAATGGCGATCGGTGGCATGCCGCCGCCACGTACAAAGGAAAATTGGCGTTTCTGGAAAACCACACCGCACAATGTGGTGGGGAAACGACCCGACTTGGCACGCGCAATCACGACGCGCGCAACGGCAAGCTGTCCGGTGAGGGATTCACCCTTTGATTCGAAATACACCGCGCTCGCAAGGCAGCGTTGTTCGGCGCTCAGCGATTCATTGGTGTCTTGTTGGCGTACCAGGTCGGATAGCGACGAAGCCGCGATGGCTTCATTATCATCGATATTCGAAGATTCGCCGATGCCTGGAGTGAAAATGATGTCGCCATTGTCGGCGAGGGTCGCAGTAACCTTATCGCTTTTGACCAAGTCTGCTTGGACCTGATCAGCGGAGATTTGCGCAGCGTCCACAACGATGGTGGTCGCGTTTAAGGCAGTGCTTTGGTTATTCCCAAAAGCGAAACCGGCATCTGCGGCAATGACCGCTGAAGCCAGGGTAAACGTTACGGCCGCAACAGAAGCAGCCCGAAAAAATTTCAACATTAAACGTACAATAAAGCGGCAACAACAGCGGACGAAATGCTATATATATGTTTTTATTCGTCTTTTGTTGCGTCCGACTCGCGTGTTTGTCTGGTCACCCCAATTGCGATACCGTATGACAACCTTCGCTACTCGATGACCGCGCATTTATGATGCGCCGCAACAAAGTCAATTAAACGCAGACAATAGTCCGTCCAACCGTGCAGCGGATGCGACATCCAGTTCAAAAACCCACAAATCGGGGTCGCGGGCGCAGCGTTTTTGCCAGTAATTTTGGATGGCAGCATCACCTGTTTCCGCCAAATCAACGCTTTGCCACGCGTTTTTGCCGTCCAATGACGGATATCGATCGTACAAACGTGGCTCTGCGCCGCGGATCTGCCCAATCAGCAGAATGGCACCTGATGTAGCGTCGCCCTTTTTTAAAACGGTCGCAAAACCGCCGTCAGCCTCTGCCAATCGCTTCATGGCAGATATTTGCACACCAGTTGCAAGCCGCGGTTCAATCAAGCAGCGTCGCGCTCTTCGGACAGGGTCAGAACGGCGAACATGGCCGCCGAGTCGGCTGCACCGCGCAGCTGGGCAAGGAATTTCTCGTCCCGAAACAGGCGCGAAACTTCCGCCAATGCGCGCAAATGCGACGCACCGTCTTGCGCAGGGGATATCAGCCCACAGACGAGGTCTACCGGCTCATCGTCCACCGCATCATAGGGCACGGGCTTTGAAAGCCGGGCAAATACGGCAACGGGCATATCAATGCCCGATACCTTGCAATGGGGAATCGCCGTACCGCCACCAAAACCCGTCGGGCCAAGTCGCTCTCGCTCCACCATGCCCTCAAGCACGGCATGGGAATCGAGAAAATAATTTTCGGCTGCAATCACCGATAGGCGCGCAAGCAGGTCGGATTTGCCCGAACATACCATGTTAGCAGCAACGGCCCCTTCAACGAGCCTTGTAGAAAGTCTTATCATATTTCTTTCAAATGCGCCTGCTTCACCTAGCAGCACAATCCCTAAATATTTGAATTGGTAAAGAAAACTAAACGAATGTGACCGGTATTTATGGCGCGGATTTTGGTTCAACCCAACCGATCGTGCCGTCTTCGCGGCGGTAAACCATATTATGCCGTCCAGTTCCAGTGTTTTTGAATAACAATGCAGGCGTATTGCGCAAATCCATCAACATAACCGCATCCGACACCGTAGATTCAGGGATATCGGTCCGCATCTCAGCGACAATTACTGGTGCGTCGGGTGCCGCTGTCTCCAGATCGTCGTCACTGCTGTCAAAGACCGTATAGGC
>NZ_JBIIMC010000046.1:0-10801 GCF_044338195.1 Sphingorhabdus sp.
GGGATAAAGTTATGAGCATCAATATCGGTCCACCAATGGTTGACGAGTTGAAGCCGAAAATTGCAGTTATTGGTGTTGGTGGCGCTGGCGGGAACGCCGTGGCCAACATGATCAGCGCAAAGGTAGAGGGCGTCGACTTCCTTGTCGCCAACACCGACGCACAGGCGCTGAATGCGTCTCCTGCCGAATATCGCATTCAGCTTGGACCTGAAATCACGCAGGGTCTTGGCGCGGGTTCACGCCCCGAAGTTGGCCGTGCTGCGGCTGAAGAAACGCTTGAGCAAGTGAAAGTGGCGCTGGCCGGTTGCCACATGTGCTTTATCGCGGCTGGTATGGGCGGCGGCACCGGAACGGGCGCTGCACCTGTTATCGCCAAGGTTGCGCGCGAAATGAACATTTTGACGGTTGGTGTCGTAACCAAGCCGTTCATGTTCGAAGGTACGCGCCGCATGCGGTCGGCAGAATCGGGCATCGCCGAACTGCAGCAGCATGTTGATACGCTGATCGTTATTCCAAACCAGAATCTGTTCCTGGTCGCCAACCCGAACACCACATTTAAGGAAGCGTTCCAGCTTGCTGACGAAGTGTTGCAGCAGGGCGTCCGTGGCATCACCGACCTGATGGTTATGCCTGGCCTCATCAACCTCGATTTTGCCGACGTCCGTTCCGTCATGCACGAAATGGGCAAGGCAATGATGGGTACTGGTGAAGCCGAAGGCGACGGCCGCGCGCTCGAAGCTGCGGAAAAGGCGATTGCCAACCCGTTGCTCGACGGTGTGTCGATGCAGGGTGCAAAGGGCGTCATCGTATCGATTACCGGTGGCGAAGATATGCGCCTGATGGAAGTGGACGAAGCTGCCAACCATATTCGTGAGCTGGTTGATCCCGACGCGAATATCATCTGGGGTTCGGCGTTCAATGAAAGTCTGAACGGCAAGATCCGCGTTTCGGTTGTCGCAACTGGCATCGATAGTGAAGGTTTGACCGCAACACCGGCAGCACAAAGAACGCCATTCTCATTCAGCCGCCCAGCGCCTGCGCCTGCCGTAGAAGTTGCGCCTGCTGCGACATCGTTGTTTGAAAACACAGCCGATACAGCTGCAGCCGAAGAAACGGCCGCGGCTGAATTTGAAAATGAAGCAGACGACGATAGCTTGGAACTTGGTAGCGACTTTGTTGCGATCGAAGCAGACGAAGCTGAAGAAGATGCAGCCGAATATGCTGATGATGATATGAACACCACGGACTCTTGGGCGAATGCCGATGCACTTGACCTCGATACGCCTGTGGCCGAAGGTTACCCGTCTGCGCAGCCAGTCGACGTGACTGCTCCGCCAGAACGCGCTGCACCACGCATTCCAACGGGTGGTACATTGTTTGAACGCATGTCCAACCTATCGCGCGGTCTCACCCGTTCGGATGATGACGCGGAAAAGCGCAATGAAGGCGGCAATGGCACAGGCTTCCCAAGCTTTCTTGACCGTCAGAACAACTCATAAGACGCGCGGCAAGCGCACCATCATCTTGTCGTTTCTATGCAACCGTTTGTCGGACCAAAGCGTGAATGCGCTTTGTGTTCGGCAGTCGGCAGCTACATAGAAAAACATGGATGTGACAACATTACGTAGCCTCGGATTCTGCAGCGCGCTGGTTTTTTCAGCAGGCGCGCTGTCACCCGCCGTGCATGCACAGGCTGTCGATGAAAGCGCGCTGGAGGCGCTTGACCAGAAAACGCCTGCGGTCGTGCCAAATATTGTCGAGCCCGCTGGCGCGGTGGAGTTGCGTGACGCGATGCGGCGCATTTCTTTTAACCCAAGCGATGCAGATGCCTTGGCCGATGCAGGCAATGCCGCTTTGCTGTTGGGTGATGCCAATGCCGCGCTGAATTTCTTCACGCGCGCCAATGCGTTACGCCCGAATAACAGCCGGATCGTTGCCGGCCTGGCAACAGCAACCGTGCGCACCGAAAACCCGTTTGAGGCTTTGCGCCTGTTTGATGATGCCGTCCGGTTGGGCGCGGACCAACGTTCGATTGCCGCAGACCGCGCGCTGGCGTTTGATTTGCTCGGTAATTTCGGACGTGCACAGCAGGATTATCAACTGGCCCGGACCGTGGCATCGTCTGATGACATCATCATCCGTCAGGCCGTGTCTCTTTCGCTTGCGGGGCAAAAGGAACCGGCCGACGCGATGCTCCTGCCGCTTTTGCAGCGCAACAGTCCGGCCGCATGGCGCGCCCGGGCCTTTATGTTGGCTGCGCGTGGTGACGTGCGTGAATCGAACAAGGTTGCGCAAGGCTTCATGGATGCACCATCGGCGCAAAGGATGGAGCGGTTCTTCCGCCTGATGCCAAATTTAACCGGCGCGCAGCAGGCCGCCGCCATTCATCTGGGGCATTTTCCCACCAGCCAAGCCGTAGGGCGGGACAGCGAACAAGTCCGCCGTGTCGCCGCCACCGTGCAGCAACCTGCCGTCGGCCCCGCCCAAAACCGCCTCATTCCATCAGGCGCGCCGCTTGGAACAAAGCCGACAGCAGCGCGCGACGTGAAAAGCGAGGCAAAGCCACAGAGCAAGCCGGACCGAAGAGCGCAGGAACGTGCGGAAGTTCAGGCCGCGGTTCCAACAACGCCTCGGCCTGATCCTGTTGTTGCACAGGTTGATCTGGCAGCAACGGTCGCGGGGACGACGCCAACTGCGCAAGAACCGGTGTCGCTGGCGGCCGCAACGCCCCCGCAGCCCACTCCCGCTAAAATCACCGCAGCACCAACATCTGTGCCCGCTTCCACTGCTTCGGCAGGATTCAGTCTGGATGCCATTGTCGGCGCCATCGAAATTCCGGAGAGTGAGCAACAGCCTTCGGAAATTCCGGTCGATTTGAAAAAGCTAAAACCCGTGACGCCCAAGGCAGTTGCAGACGCCAGCAAGGCCCCCAAAATTGACCCGAAAGCCGCCGCCAAAGCGAAGTTAGAGGCCGCAAATCCGGCGCGCATCTGGGTGCAAATCGCAACGGGCGAGGCCAGCGGGCTTGGTTTCGACTATCGCAAATTGACGAAGAACAACCCTGCTCTGTTCAAAGCGCAGAAGCCATGGACATCCCCATGGGGCAGGACCGCGCGACTGTTGGTTGGTCCCTTCCCGGATATGAAGGCCGCCAAAAAGTGGGAAGGCGATTTCAAGAAAGCCGGCGGCGACGCATTTATGTGGAAAAGCGAGATTGGCGTTCCTGTGAATGCCTTAAAGGTAAAATAGGCTTCCTGTCGCGGCGGCTTGGTTGCATAAGCGCTGCATGTCGCAACTGGCTTCCTACGCATCACTTCCCGGCAACAGCCGCGGCCGATTTCATCCAGAGCCCGACCGCGATATTCGCGGCCCGCGTGATATATTCCAGCGCGACCGTGATCGCATCATTCATTCGATTGCGTTCCGGCGGCTTCGCCACAAAACGCAGGTATTCATCTCGCCCGACGGCGACCATTATCGTGTGCGCCTGACGCACAGCCTTGAAGTCGCACAAATTGGCCGCACCATTGCCCGCGCGCTTGGGCTGAATGAAGACCTGACAGAGGCATTATGTCTGGCGCATGATATCGGGCACCCGCCCTTTGGCCATGCTGGCGAAGATGCGCTGGAGGCGACGATGAAGTCATGTGGCGGGTTTGACCATAATGCGCAGACATTGCGCACGCTGACGCAACTGGAGTCGCCTTATCCGTCATGGCCGGGCCTGAACCTTAGCTGGGAATTGCTGGAAGGGCTGGCCAAGCATAATGGACCCGTTGCCCGTCCGGGCTGGGCATTGTCCGAAGTCAACGCGCAGTTTGACCTGAGCCTGACCGACTGGCCATCGCTTGAGGCGCAGATCGCAGCGATCAGCGACGATATTGCGTATGATAATCATGACATTGATGATGGCATCAGGGCAGGGTTGCTCGACATTGACCAGCTGCTGGATCTGCCTTTTGTGGCAGCGCGATGGGAGGCGATTTTGGACCGCTATCCAGACGTGCCGCAGCGCCGCCTGATCGGTGAGCTGACGCGCGAACAGATTGGCGTGATGGTCAATGATGTGATTGAATCGACACGCGCCAGAATTGCGCAGGCGGGCATAAAAACCGCTGACGATGTCCGTAAAGCCGGTGTCATGATTGGGGGGTTTTCCGCAGAAATGGCGGCGCGCGAACGGCAGCTGAAATCATTCATGTATGAAAAGCTGTATCACCACCCAACGCAATTGGCGGCGGCAGAAGAAGCAACCAAAATTGTGCGTGAACTGTTTGCTGCCTACCGCGACGATCCTGCATTACTACCAGATGAATGGCGCGACAGCCTTCCCCGCGAAGAACCACAGCGCAGCCGCCGTATCGGGGACTTTCTTGCGGGCATGACCGACCGCTATGCAACCGATCGCCACCGCGAAATCTGTGGAGCCATCGCATGAGCCGCAAGATAGTCATCGCTGGCGGTTCGGGATTGGTTGGCAAACAGGCGGCGGAGATGTTGGCGCGCGCTGGGTTTTCGGTCCACCTCGTGTCGCGCCGACCATCGGTATCATTGGCTCCGAACATACAGGAGCATGTCGCGCCAACCGCTGACTGGCCAGCGATTGTGGCACATATAAAGCCTGACGTCGCCATTTCCGGTTTGGGGACGACGATACGCACAGCCGGATCGCGCGATGCCTTCAGAGCGGTTGATCATGATCTGGTGCTTGCCTTTGCACAGGCAAGCCATGAAGCCGGCGCGCAGCAATTCATTACGATATCGTCCGTAGGCGCGATACCAGCGAGCAGCAGTTTCTATTTGCGAACGAAAGCGGAAATGGAGCAGGGGCTACGCAACATCGGCTTCCAACGGCTTGATATCATGCGGCCCAGCTTGCTGACGGGTGGGCAGCGTGATGACCGCCGTCCGGGCGAGGCATTGGGTATATTGCTGTCGCCATTTGTGGACATGCTGATGTTTGGACCGATGCAGAAATTTGCGTCCACGCCGTCCAGCAAAGTCGCAAAGGCCATCGCCGCGTTGGCAAAACCGGGTAACGATGGCGTGTTTATCCACGAAAATGAATCAATCAACGCGCTGGCCGGTTGACTCTCTAAGGCGGTAAGGCCAATGCGGATTCGTCGCTGACGAAGCGGGAGAGCGTCCCTTTCAGGGGCCGCCGAAGGAGCAACCGCCCCGGAATCTCTCAGGCAAAAGGACCGCTTCGGCTTTTGCGACACTCTGGAAAGCGCATGTCTTTGCCATTTGCAACGACATGCCACCGAAGGTGTAACCTGCCTTTGCCACTATGTGCGGCAACCAAGGCGGATAAAGCTCTCAGGTACCCGTGACAGAGGGGGCAGCAGACTATGCGCCAACCGGCGTCGGTCGCTGCGACTCTTGAACGGACTGATATGAGCGAAGAAGACGAATTCGAACTAGAACCCATCGAAATATTGGAGCTACCGCTCGACGCATGGCACCGCGACAAGGGCGCGCGCATGGTCGAGTTCGCCGGCTATCACATGCCGATCCAATATGAAGGCATCATGGCCGAACATATTTGGACGCGCGAGAACGCAGGCCTTTTCGACGTCAGCCATATGGGGCAGCTGATGCTGACCGGCGACGGCGCGGCCGAAGCACTTGAGGCGATGGTTCCCGGCGACATATCCGCGCTTAAAGAGGGCAAGATGCGCTACTCGTTGCTTCTCGATGAAGGCGGCGGCGTGCTGGACGACATGATGATTACGGCTGTGCCTAAGGGGCTGTATGTCGTCGTCAATGGCGCGGTGAAATGGGACGATATGGGCCATCTGCGGGACCATTTGCCCGATGAGATCACCATCAACCATATGGATGACCGCGCACTGCTGGCGATACAAGGTCCAAAGGCCGTGGACGCGCTTGTCCGCGTCGTGCCCGGTGTTGACGCGCTCTATTTTATGGAGGCTGGTTCCTTCTTCTGGGGACCCAAGACCGATCCCGAACCTCTGTGGATCAGCCGTTCGGGTTACACCGGCGAAGATGGCTTCGAAATTTCTGTACCTGCGGGCCATGCAAAGGCACTTGCGGACCAAATCTGTGCGCAGCCTGAAGTAAAGCCCATTGGCCTTGGTGCGCGCGATTCCTTGCGGCTTGAGGCGGGATTGCCGCTGTACGGCCATGACATGAACCCCGAATTTGACCCTGTCGAAGCCGGCGCGGCATTCGCAGTGTCGAAGCGCCGCCGTTCCGAGGGCGGGTTTTTCGGGTCGGACCGCACCCTGAATGCCTTGGCCAATGGCCCCGCACGCAAGCTTGTCGGGCTTTCGGTCGACGGCAAGATGCCCGTGCGCGAAGGCGCACCTGTTTTTGCAGGCGATACGCAAGTCGGCGTCATTACGTCCGGCGGATTTGCCCCAAGCGTCGGCGCGCCGATTGCCATGGGCTATATTGATGCGGGCCATAACGCCGCGGGCAGCACGCTTGAGGCGGAGGTGCGCGGCAAGCGTGTGTCCGTCACCGTTACATCCTTACCCTTCGTCCCACATCATTATCATCGCAAAGGAGCGCACACATGACCCGTTATTTCACCGAAGATCATGAGTGGATCGAAGTCGATGGCGACAGCGCGACTGTTGGCATTACGGACTATGCACAAAGCCAGTTGGGCGACATCGTGTTTGCTGAAGTCCCCGCGACTGGCGCGATGTTGAAAAAAGGCGGCGATGCTGCGGTTGTGGAATCGGTCAAGGCCGCGTCCGATGTCTATGCACCCGTCAGCGGCACGGTGATTGAAGGCAATGGCGCATTGGAAGGCGACCCCGCGCTGGTGAACAACGATCCCGAAGGCGAAGGCTGGTTCTTCAAAATCACCCTCAGCGATACAAGCGAGCTCGACAGCCTGATGGACGCCGCCGCGTATAAGGCATTTGTCGACGGACTTTAAGCTAATCCGTCCGCAAATTGCGGGCCATGGAGATTGAAATGCGTTATTTGCCGCTCACCCCATCCGACCGTCAGGCCATGCTTGGTGTCATCGGGGCAAAATCAATTGACGATTTGTTCGCCGATGTGCCTGCGGAGGCGCAGCTGGACGGGCCGATCCATGGCTTGCCCAACCATGCCAGTGAAATGGCGGTTGAGCGGCATTTTTCAAATCTCGCGCGCCAAAATATGACCGCGTCGCACACGCCGTTCTTTTTAGGCGCGGGCGCGTACAAGCATCATGTCCCCGCCAGTGTTGACCATATCATCCAGCGCGGCGAATTCCTGACGGCTTATACGCCGTATCAGCCCGAAATTGCGCAGGGTACGCTGCAAATGCTGTTCGAATTCCAGACGCAGGTTGCGCGGCTGTTTGGTTGCGATGTGGCCAACGCATCGATGTACGATGGTTCGACCGCCTGCTGGGAAGCCATTGGCATGGCGGGCCGCATCACGAAGCGCAGCAAAGCGGTCCTCTCGTCGGGGCTGCACCCGCATTATGTAAGCGTCGCCAAAACGATGGCGCAATATACCGGCGACACGCTCGATACTGCCTTGCCGGCGCTTTCACCTCACACCGATAGCGCACGCTTGCTGGATGCCATCGACGGCGAGACAAGCTGCGTCGTTGTGCAATATCCCGACATATTTGGCCGCATCGAAGATCTGTCGGCGATTGCGGCCAAGGCGCATGAACATGGTGCGCTGCTGATTGCTGTGGTCACCGAACCGGTTGCATTGGGTGCCATCAAGGCGCCGGGCGAAATGGGCGCAGACATTGTTGTGGGTGAGGGGCAGTCGCTTGGCGTTGGTCTTCAGTTCGGCGGACCTTATGTCGGGCTGTTTGCGTGCAAGGAAAAGTTCGTTCGCCAAATGCCCGGTCGCTTGTGCGGTGAGACTGTGGATGCCGAGGGAAAGCGCGGTTTCGTGCTGACGCTGTCCACGCGCGAACAGCATATTCGCCGTGAAAAGGCGACATCAAATATCTGTACGAATTCAGGCCTTTGCGCATTGGCGTTCAGCATTCATCTCACGTTACTGGGTGAAAAAGGGCTGCGCGGATTGGCGGATCTCAACCACGGCCTAGCCGTCCAAGCCGCCGACCGGCTTTCGCAAATCGCTGGCGTTGAGCTCGTCAACGACACATTTTTCAACGAATTCACGCTGAAGCTGCCGAAGGAAGCCCGCCCCGTCGTGCGGGCATTGGCCGACCGAAGTGTCTTGGGCGGCGTCTCCTTAGGGCGTTTGTATCCCGATGTAGACGCGCTCGCCAATGGTCTGGTTGTCGCGGTGACCGAAGTTGCGACCATGGAGGATGTGGAAACATTTGCCACCGCATTGCAGGAGGTGTTGGCATGAGCACGATCAATCAGAGCGGTTGGAAGCCCGAAATGGGCAGCGCAGGGCAAGTCGGCCCTGCGACATATACCGGCAACAAGGCGCTGATGCTGGAAGAGGCGTTGATTTTCGAGATCGGTACGACCGGAACAACGGGCGTTGACCTCGCGGATGCACCGAAGGTCACGCCGCGCCTTGGCAATTTGGCCCGCCATCGCGACATTGGCCTTCCCGGCCTGTCTGAACCCGAAACGGTGCGCCATTACACCCGCCTCAGCCGTCAGAATTATGCCATCGATCTGGGCTTTTTCCCGCTGGGTAGTTGCACGATGAAGCATAACCCGCGGCTGAATGAAAAAGTCGCGCGGATGGAGGGCTTTGCCGATGTCCACCCGCTGCAACCCGTTGAAACGGTGCAAGGCGCATTGGCGGTGATAAACGAGCTGGCGGTTTGGCTGATAAAACTTACCGGCATGCATGGCGTAGCCATGACGCCGAAAGCGGGCGCGCACGGCGAATTGTGCGGTATCCTTGCTATCAAAGCGGCACTCGAAGCGCGCGGCGACCCACGCAGCGTTATCCTCGTCCCCGAAAGCGCGCATGGCACCAACCCTGCGACAGCGGCCTTTGCCGGTTATGCGGTCGAAAATATCCCAGCAACGTCCGAAGGCCGTGTCGACTTGGCTGCGCTGAAGGCACGGCTTGGTCCCGATGTTGCGGGCGTGATGATTACCAATCCGAACACCTGCGGCCTGTTCGAGCGCGACATGAAAGCGATCTCAGATGCGGTCCATGCTGCTGGCGGATATGTCTATTGCGATGGTGCGAACTTTAACGCCATCGTCGGCCGCGTGCGCCCGGGTGATCTCGGTATCGATGCGATGCATATCAACCTGCATAAGACTTTCTCTACCCCGCATGGTGGTGGCGGTCCGGGTTCGGGGCCGGTCGTTTTATCGGAAGCATTGTCACCTTATGGTCCGTTACCCTTTACCGAGCGTCACGCAGACGGGCACTATACGTTGGTCGAAGAAGAAACGGCCAGCGCGCGCCATCCGCACAGTTTCGGCCGCATGACGGCCTTCCATGGCCAAATGGGCATGTTCACGCGCGCTTTGTCCTACATCATGTCGCATGGTGCCGATGGCTTGCGTCAGGCCGCCGAAGACGCCGTGTTGAACGCCAATTACATCTTGCGCAGTCTTGAGGATGTGCTTGATGCGCCCTTTGCGCATAGCGGGCCATGTATGCATGAGGCGTTGTTCAGCGACAATGGCTTGGCTGAGGGCTTTTCAACGCTCGATATCGCCAAGGGCCTGATTGACGAAGGCTATCACCCGATGACGGTCTATTTCCCGCTCGTCGTGCATGGCGCGATGTTGATCGAGCCGACCGAAACCGAGAGCAAGGCCACGCTTGACCAGTTTATTGGCGCGATGCGTTCGGTCGTGCAACGGGCGAAGGCAGGGGACCCGATGCTAAAATCCGCGCCACATCATGCGCCACGCCGTCGCTTGGATGAAACCCAAGCTGCACGAAAGCCCGTGCTCGTGTGGCGCGAACCCGAACAGGCGGTTGCGGCGGAATGACCACGCCGCAGCCTTTTGTGTTTGAACGCGGCCCCGAGGTAAAGCGGCACGCGCCAGCGACGGTGCGGAATCGCGATGTGATTGCGGAAGCGCTTGCAAAACTGCTGCCCGACCGAGGGCGCGTGCTGGAAATCGCGAGCGGCACGGGCGAACATGCGGTGCACTTTGCGAAGCTGTTCCCCGCGTTGACATGGCTGCCGACGGATCCCGATCCCATCGCTGTGGCGTCGATTGACGCGTGGCGTGCGGACGAGAATGCGGTAAATGTCTTGCCTGCGATGTTGCTGGATGCGGCGTCCGACTGGCCCATTACGAAGGCCAATGCTGTGCTATGCATCAACATGGCGCATATCAGCCCATGGGCAGCCACGGTCGGTTTGCTGCGCAATGCGGCCCGAACGCTCGGCCCGTCCGAACCGCTGTGCATTTATGGACCATTCCGGCAGCGCGATGTTCCCCTAGCGGAGAGCAATGCAGCATTTGATGCGTCATTGCGCCAACAAAACCCCGAATGGGGTCTGCGGTCCGTGGAGGATATCAACCAAACCGCCGGTGAGAATGGCTTGCGCCTCGACCAGATCGTCGAAATGCCCGCAAACAATCTGCTGCTGGTCTTCCGCGCCTAGGTCCTGACCCTAGCCAGTCAAATCGGTCCGCTCGATTTTGGCGATGGGTGAACGTTGACGGATACGCGTTCCGGTCACGTCATTTTCATATTGCGCGGTCAGCGAATAACGCTCGATGGCGTAAATTCCGGGTGTGGCACCATCGCTTTCGGCCTTTAACGGCGCATAAATGCGGGTTTTAATCGCCTTCAGAACAACGTCGGTCCAATCGGTGCCACCTTCGCTGCGCAAGATTTCGGGTTCATCCACCTTGCCGTCGGCGCCAATCCAGAAACCAATATCGACCCAGCGTTTTTC
>NZ_JBIIMC010000063.1:0-10594 GCF_044338195.1 Sphingorhabdus sp.
ATGAGTTACCTCTTCTTCTTAGCATGCCGCGAACGGATGATCATCCGGTCGGTCGACTTGTTGCTGCGGGTACGAGCACCCTTTGTTGGCTTACCCCAAGGTGTAACCGGATGACGGCCACCGGATGTACGACCTTCACCACCACCATGCGGGTGATCGACAGGGTTCTTAGCAACACCACGCGTCAGCGGGCGAATGCCGCGCCAGCGATTGCGGCCTGCCTTGGCAAGGGTCGTGTTCGAGTTGTCGGGGTTCGAAACCGCGCCAACTGTACCCATGCAGGTGCCGAGAATGTAGCGCTGCTCGCCTGAGTTCAGGCGAACGATAACGCGGCCACCGTCACGACCGACCAGCTGCACATAGGTGCCTGCTGAACGTGCGATCTGACCACCCTTACCGGGCTTCATTTCGATGTTGTGGCAAATCGTACCAACCGGCATCTGGCTCAGCAACATCGCGTTGCCTGGCTTAACGTCGGTCTTTTCGCCGGCAACAACAACGTCGCCTACGGCAAGACGCTGTGGTGCAAGGATGTAGGCCAGTTCACCATCTTCGTACTTTACAAGTGCGATGAAGGCCGAACGGTTGGGGTCATATTCCAGACGCTCAACGGTTGCAGGCATATCCCATTTACGACGCTTAAAGTCGATCAGACGATATTTTTGCTTGTGACCGCCGCCGATACCGCGCGAAGTCACGTGACCCTTGTTGTTACGGCCGCCGGTCTTGCTCTTACCTTCGGTCAGTCCCTTTACAGGACCGCCTTTGTAGAGGCTCGACCGGTCAACCAGCACAAGGCCGCGACGGGCGGGGCTAGTTGGTTTGTAGCTTTTGAGTGCCATTATCCTGCCCTTAAATACCGGTGGTCACGTCAATGCTCTGGCCTTCGGCCAAAGTGACGATTGCTTTTTTGACATCCGAACGCGTGTAAGGCTTGCCCTTCCAGCGCTTGGTTTTGCCCTTTTGCACGAGCGTATTCACGTTCAGGACCTTGACGTCGAACAAGGCTTCAACAGCTGCCTTGATCTGTGGCTTGGTCGAGCTACCCGTGACTTTGAACACAACAGCGTTGTGCTCCGACAGCAGGGTCGCCTTTTCGGTGATGTGCGGTGCAACGATCACGTCATAATGACGCACGTCGATTGCTTTATCCTTAGCCATTGAAACGGGCCTCCAGTTTCTCGACCGCAGCGCGGGTCAAGACCAGCGTGTCATGCTTCAGAATGTCATAAACATTGGCACCAACAGCAGGCATCACGTTGATGCCGACCAGGTTAGCCGAAGCCATACGGAAATTGTCGTTGACGGTGTCGCCGTCGATAACCAGCGTCGTCTTGCCGAAACCGAGCTTGCCAACCTGACCCTTAAGCGCCGCAGTCTTTGCAGCAGCCAGATCAAGATCTTCAAGAACGATAAGCGAACCAGCCTTAGCTTTGCTCGAAAGCGCCATCTTCAGACCCAATGAGCGGATCTTCTTGTTCAACGATGGGTTAAAGTCACGCAGACGGGCACCATGGGCCTTACCACCACCGATGAAGATCGGAGCGGCGCGGTCACCGTGACGGGCAGTACCGCCACCCTTCTGGTTGCCGAATTTCTTGCCGGTGCGTGCAACGTCTGAACGCTCACGGGTAGGACGAGCCGTACCGCGGGCCTTTTCACGCTGCCAGGTAACAACACGGTGCAGAATGTCGGCGCGTGGCTCAATGCCAAATACGTCGTCATTCAAATCGATGTCGCCCTTTGCCTTGGCGTCGAGGGTTTGAACCTTGAGCTTCATGGCTTAGCCCTCCTTCTTTTCTTCGCCGGCGTCAGCAGCAGGTGCTTCGACAGCGGGCGCAGCTTCAGCGGCAGGCGCTTCAGCTTCGACAGCGGGGGTGTCTGCAACTTCAACTTCGGTGTTGATGATGACGTCTTCGACCACTGGGGCTTCATTGTCATTCTTCAACGCGCCGGGGAACGGAGCAGCTTCAGGTGTAGGAACCTTGACGGCATCGCGAACAAGCAACCAACCATTCTTCGCGCCGGGTACCGAACCCTTTACGAAGATGAGACCGCGCGTAACATCGGTGCGGACGATTTCAAGATTTTGTTGTGTACGCTGACGGTCACCCATGTGGCCGGCCATCTTCTTGTTCTTGAACACCTTGCCTGGATCCTGGCGTTGGCCAGTCGAACCATGGGCACGGTGGGTGATGGACACACCGTGCGATGCGCGCATACCACCGAAGCCCCAACGCTTCATGGCGCCGGCAAAGCCTTTACCCTGCGTGTGGCCAGTGATGTCGACGAGCTGGCCGTCAACAAAATGGTCTGCGGAAAGAGAAGCGCCGACAGGCAGCAAGCCGTCGGCATTATCAACGCGGAATTCAGCAACGCGCGCTTTTGGCTCGACCTGTGCTTTAGCGAACTCGCCGCGTTGTGGTTTGTTTACATTTTTCGCTTTACGGGCGCCGGCGCCGAGACGAACAGCAAAATAGCCATCCTTCTCTGCATTGCGGGCTCCGACCACTTGGCAGCCTTCCAGCGCCAAAACGGTCACAGGTACGTGACGACCATCTTCATTGAAGAGGCGCATCATACCCATCTTTTTCGCGATCACGCCAGTGCGCATGATCCATACTCCAACTTATGTCAGAGGCCCGGCTGGCAGGATTGCCAGGAGGGCGTGACGCCTAAATCCAGCCCTGAATTTTTAAGCATTGCCCCGTCCGGGCTAGGCACCAGCGGCTCACCTTAATGAGCGATCTGGTAAGACGGGGAACGCAGCCCGAGTAAACTCGGCGGTATTCCTATTGTCTCACTCTACGTGCGTAGAGATATCGGCTTACGCCAATTTGATTTCGACATTCACACCAGCAGCAAGATCAAGCTTCATAAGCGCGTCTACGGTCTGTGGCGTGGGCTGCACAATGTCGAGCAACCTTTTATAAGTACGAACTTCGAACTGCTCGCGTGACTTTTTGT
The DNA here is from genome assembly GCF_044338195.1 of Sphingorhabdus sp. Lineage (GTDB taxonomy): Bacteria > Pseudomonadota > Alphaproteobacteria > Sphingomonadales > Sphingomonadaceae > Sphingorhabdus_B. The sequence continues at coordinate 2,968 of NZ_JBIIMC010000063.1, forward strand.
CAACGTGCGGTCCGCGGTTCACTGTGAACTTTTCGATACGGGTAGGAAGTGGAATTGGACCACGGATAAGCGCGCCAGTGCGGCGTGCGGTGTCTGCGATATCGCCAGTTGCCTGATCGAGGACGCGATGGTCAAATGCTTTCAGGCGGATGCGAATATTCTGCGTTTCCATGGGTTCACCAATTTCCAAATTCTATCAATATCAAAGAGCCGAAAAACAGCCATTCCGACTTGCGCTTTCGAAGCCGGAACAGCTGTTTTGAAATTCTAAAAACCGCCCCGCCCGAATCAAAGAGTCGGGCGGGAAGCGCGGCCTATATTACTTCGTGATGGTGCTGACAACCCCAGAACCGACGGTGCGTCCGCCTTCGCGAATTGCGAAGCGAAGACCTGGGTCCATAGCGATTGGAGCAATCAACTTAACCGAGATGGTTACGTTGTCGCCTGGCATAACCATTTCAGTGCCTTCTGGAAGGATCACTTCGCCGGTCACGTCCGTTGTACGGAAGTAGAACTGTGGACGGTAGTTTGCGAAGAATGGCGTGTGACGGCCGCCTTCGTCCTTCGAAAGAACGTAGATTTCTGCCGAGAACTCAGTGTGCGGCGTAACCGAACCTGGCTTGCAGAGAACCTGACCACGCTCAACTTCTTCACGGCCTACGCCACGAACAAGCGCACCGATGTTGTCGCCAGCTTCACCCTGATCGAGCAGCTTGCGGAACATTTCAACGCCGGTAACGGTCGTCTTCTTGGTGTCCTTGATACCAACGATTTCAACTTCTTCGCCAACCTTGACGATTCCGGTTTCAACGCGGCCGGTAACAACCGTACCACGACCCGAGATCGAGAACACGTCTTCAACTGGCATCAGGAATGGCTTGTCGACTGGACGCTCTGGCTGAGGAATAGCTTCGTCAACGGCAGCCATCAGTGCAAGGACAGATTCCTTACCGATGTTGTCGTCACGGCCTTCGAGTGCAGCAAGTGCCGAACCACGAACGATTGGAATATCGTCGCCTGGGAAATCATACTTCGAAAGAAGCTCACGGATTTCCATTTCAACCAGCTCGAGAATTTCTTCGTCGTCAACCTGGTCAACCTTGTTCATGTAAACAACAAGTGCAGGAACGCCAACCTGACGTGCAAGCAGGATGTGCTCGCGTGTCTGTGGCATTGGGCCGTCAGCAGCGTTCACAACGAGGATAGCGCCGTCCATCTGGGCAGCACCGGTGATCATGTTCTTAACATAGTCAGCGTGACCTGGGCAGTCGACGTGTGCGTAGTGACGGTTGGCTGTTTCATATTCAACGTGTGCCGTCGAAATGGTGATGCCGCGCTCGCGCTCTTCTGGAGCCTTATCGATGTTGGCGAAATCAACAGCGGTACCACCGTAAGTTTCAGCCATGATCTTCGTGATTGCTGCAGTCAGCGTGGTCTTGCCATGGTCAACGTGACCGATGGTGCCGATATTGCAGTGCGGCTTCGTCCGCTCAAATTTAGCCTTTGCCATTTTTCAAACCTTCTTACTTTAGAAATGTCGGATTATGTTCAGATGGGACGCGCCTGCTGAATCAGGCGTGGCCTTTAGTAGGTCTTTTCTGGTTCTGCAAGCTTTGCCTGCATATCCTTGTCGAACCGATGATTTATCGTGTCAGCCGAAATGCTTCTCCATACGGAGCAAGGGTATTTCGACACCGCCCACGCTGGCATATTCTTGCTCTGCTACGGGCGCATAGCCCTGCGCACGATACAGTGGAACCCCAGCCGCCGTTCCCATCAATTCAACGCGCTGAAAGCCCGCCTGTCGTGCCGCATCTTCACAAAGCGCAAGGATGCGTGCGCCGATTCCCCGCCGCGTAAAGTCCGGATCGGTATACATGGCCCGTATCTTTGCCGCGTCGGTGGCGGGGTTAAGTGTGGCAGGTTCCCGCGCCACAACGCTGTCGTCGCCGCCATAAAGTGTCGCGCGAAAGCTCCACCCGCCACATCCGGCGATTCGGCCTTCGCATTCGATAAGGAAATAGGTGCCGTCGCGCACCAACTGCGTATCGAGTCCCATTACCTTGCCGCTGGCTGCGACCTGTTGAGGTGTCAGGAAGTCCGACTGGTTCTGCGCAATTGACCGCGCCATGAGCGCATGCAACGCTTTCAGATCATCGTGCGTGGCAATGCGATGTGTGAATTCGTCGCGCATTCCGCTGCCTCATTACAAAAAGAAACGGGCAGAAGTTTCCTCCCGCCCGCTTTCAATATCAAGGCGAATCAATAGTCGATGGCGACTCGCACATAATAAAAGCCGCCATTGATCCCGAACGCCCCCCCGAACGCGGATAGACTTGGCCGTCTGCAAGACTGTTGGTCAGCGCATAAACCGGATTAGTCGCCGTCGGCGCAATCTTGTCGGGATAGGTATCGAACAGATTGTTGGCACCAAGGGTCAGGGTATAGCGATCAGCGAAGGTATAGCTGATGTCGAGATCGGTGACGAATTTAGCACCGAACTTCTGCCCTGGATATTCAAGCTGATTCGCCCACGAACTGAAATAGTTTTGGCGCGCATTGATAGAAAAATCGCCAATCTGCCAGTTTGCCGACGCATTAACACGATGCTTAGGCGGCAGGTTCGAAACGTTGAACCTCTGCGCCGGACTGATCACCGACGGGTCAAAGTCGGTTACCTTGCTCTTGTTATAGTTATACGCAAGCGTCAGGCTTAAAGGTCCGCCAGCCAGATCGGTGCGGTAATTGGTTACGAAGTCGAAACCGGTGGTGCGTGTTTCAAAACCGTTGGTGAAGTAGTTCACGTCGCCCGCAAGGCCCACGACTGCCAGCGAAGGCAACGCAACGAGATCCGCTGCCGACACCGTAAAGGTCTGCGAAATGCCGATGCGGTTCTTAACCTTGACCGAATAACCGTCGAGCGTGATGCTCAGCCTGTCCACCGGCGTCAGCACGATGCCGCCCCCGAAATTGACCGATTTTTCCGGGTTAAGCGAGGTTGCACCATAATATTGGGCAATGTCGCTGGTTACGGGATAGGTGCCGGTTTGCACCTGATTTCCGCTGCGGAAGTTGGTGGTCACGATCTGTGTGTTATTCTGGCCCGGCGATGGAGCGTGGAAACCCGTACCCGCCGTAAAACGCAACGCAACCGCATCGGAAAAATCATATCGCGCATTTAATTTGCCGACAACCGTGCTGCCAAAGGTGTCATAATGCTCCCACCGTCCAGCGACGCCGGCAGTGAATTGTTCTGTGACATCGGTTTCAGCACCGACATAAACCGCATAGCTTTGTTGGCTGTTGGTGCCGGCAAAGGTCGGGCTGACACCGCCATAGCCGCTGGCGGCGGGTGATTGGGTCACGCGGCTATTGAACACGTATACGCTCGGATCGGTTTCGCGGTACAGATCCTGAACCGCAAAGGGACCCGCACCATAAGATTGCAGGTCGCCGACGGTCGTCTCATATTCCTCGCGGCGATACTCAGCGCCACCAGACAAGGTGATCGGGCTAAAGAAGCCAACTTCGAGCGGATAGGTTAGATCCAGATTGACGTTCTGCTCACGCTGAATGAGCTCGCCGAAGAAAAATTCGGTCTGGCTTTGCGGGCCGTACGACGCACTGAGCGAGTCGGTCATCGACAGCGACAGGGAATTGCGCGCGAGGGTTGCCGAAACATCATATGTCAGGCCGCTTTCAGCCTCACCCTTCACACCTGCAACACTGTAAAACTGGTCAACCTTACCAATGAAGCGCGGCGTAAAGCCGCCGGGATAAATCGACGCAAAATTGAATGTCTGTTGCGAGTTGGCAAGATTGGAAAACACGAATGAACCAGCCGGGCAAGTCGCGTTACCAGCGGGGCATGGCGTCAAATAAATGGTATTGAAAGAGCCATTACGACCGGGCGAACGCGTCGCTGGCGTGCCCGTTCCGATGTCAACGGTCAGCGGCACCGGCGCGCTGATGGGAGAGCGATAGTTGAAGCTCTGATCCGCCTTGCTATGCGCATAATTGGCGACCAGATAGATCTGGGCGCTATCCCCGACGTCGAGCGCACTGTTCATGAACAGCTTGTAGCCATCCGATGGCGACGAGCCCCAGATTTGTGCGGGGAGGCCGCTGGATAAATTGGGGATGCTGCCAACGACGCCTGGTTGCGTCCGCGCCAGTTCAAGCGCGATCGGGCGCGTCGCACCGCGGCTGGTGCCTGCACTGTCGAACCATTCGCCCGAGATGTTGACGAAACCGCCGCTACCGAGCTTGAATCCGGCATTGGCCGACATCTGCTTGCGCGTGCCGTCGCCTTCATATTGCTGACCCCACAGCGCCTGTACATCAAAGCCCGCATCGTCACGTAGCTGATAGTTAATCACACCGGCAATTGCGTCTGAACCATATTGCGCAGTCGCACCGTCACGCAGCACTTGAAGATTTTTGAGCGCGATCGCCGGAATATTGGCAACGTCGGCACCCTGTGAACCGAACGACAACGCGGTATCACCGCCCGTATAGACCTGGACCAGCGCAGACCGGTTGTAACGCTTGCCATTAATCATGACGAGAATCTGGTCAGCACCAAGGCCGCGCAGCGACGGGGCGCGCACAAAGGTCGAAGCATCCGAAATCGTGTTCTGCGGTACATAAAAGGACGGAACCAGGTTGCGCACTACGTCAAGCAGGTTCGCCTGCGGCTGTCCCTGCAACTCGTCCGAACCGATAACATCGACTGGCGAGGATGATGCGGTATCCGACCGATCCGTACGACGCGAGCCGATTACGACGATGGATTTTTCTTCGCCGGTGGCTGCTGTTGTTGTGTCTTCACTATCCTGCGCCATTGCAGGCTGCGCCGCCATCAACGCAACCGCGGCGGTTCCGCACGCTAACCACGCGCTCGATACAGATTTAAAATGTGACATGAAAATCTCCCTGATGGGCCGGGTCATTGCCATGGCATTTTCATGGCTGTGCACCTTCGGCTATTCCTTCCATCCCGCGCTTGTTATTGGTCAAAAAGGTCCTGATGAGAAGGGCCTCGGAAAATTGTTACAAAATGTGACAAAAACGTCACAAAATGTAAAAAGGAGTCGCCATGCACCTTGTGCCGGATCAACGAGCCGACGCCGCGGAACTGATCGATTTCGCCCAGTTTCTGGCGGTCGATATACGTGTGGGGAAATTATTGGCGGCGGAGCCATTAAGGCATGCCCGCAAGCCAGCCTATGTGCTGACAATCGATTTTGGTGATATAATCGGTGTGAAGAAAAGCTCGGCGCAAATCACAGAGCATTATACGCCAGAGGAATTGCCCGGACGACTGGTCGCCGCAGTCGTCAATTTACCACCAAGGCAAATCGGCACAATCATGTCAGAAGTGCTGACGCTCGGCTTTCCCGATGCCAGCGGGGCAGTCGTTCTTTTTACACCCGACCGCGAGGTACCGTTGGGCAGCCGCCTCTTTTAGGAAGCAGCTGCCCGATAGCGTCTGGCAATTAAGCCATCTTTTCCTTGATTTCGGCCGCAACGTTCGATGGGACTTCATCATAATGATTGAAGAACATCGAATAGTTTGCACGTCCTTGCGTGAACGAGCGGAGCTGGTTCACATAGCCGAACATGTTGGCCAAAGGCACCATGGACTCAACAACCTGCGCATTACCGCGGCTGTCAGTGCCCTGAATTTGACCACGACGTGAGTTCATGTCGCCGATTACATCGCCCAGATATTCCTCAGGAGATACAACTTCGACCTTCATGATTGGTTCAAGCAGTTTGATGCCGGCTTTCTGCGCAGCTTCACGCATGCCTGCACGGCCAGCGATTTCGAATGCCAGCGCCGAGGAGTCGACGTCATGATATGCGCCGTCATACAGCGTGATTTCGAAATCGATGATCGGGAAGCCGATAAGCGATCCGGACTCTGCGGTTTCGCGCATGCCCTTTTCAACCGATGGAATATATTCCTTCGGAATGTTACCGCCCTTAACTTCATCCTTGAAGATGATGCCCGTGCCACGCTCGCCCGGCTTTACCGTGAACTTGATACGGCCGAACTGACCTGAACCACCCGACTGTTTCTTGTGGGTGTAATCAACGTCAACTTCGCGTGCGAGATATTCGCGGTAAGCAACCTGCGGCGCGCCGACATTTGCTTCAACCTTGAATTCACGACGCATACGATCGACGATGATGTCGAGGTGAAGCTCGCCCATGCCTTTAATGATCGTCTGGCCGGATTCGTGATCGGTCGAAACGCGGAACGATGGATCTTCAGCAGACAGACGATTGAGCGCGATGCCCATCTTTTCTTGGTCAGCCTTGGTCTTTGGTTCAACCGAAAGCTCGATAACGGGCTCTGGGAATTCCATACGCTCAAGAATGATCGGCGAACGTTCGGCGCACAAAGTGTCACCAGTTGTCGTTTCCTTCATGCCGGCAAGCGCGATGATGTCGCCTGCGAATGCTTCGTCAACGTCCTTACGTTCGTTGGCGTGCATTTCGAGCATACGCCCGACCTTTTCCTTCTTGTCCTTCACCGAGTTCAGGTAGGTGCCCTTGACGAGCGTACCCGAATAGATGCGGATGAAGGTCAGCGAACCCACGAATGGATCGTTCATGACCTTGAACGCGAGTGCCGAGAACGGCGCATCGTCAGCTGCTGGGCGGCTGTCTGGCTCAAGGCTGTCCATCTTGACGCCTTGAACATCTTCAATGTCGAGCGGGGAAGGCAGATAATCGACAACAGCGTCGAGCAATGGCTGAACGCCCTTGTTCTTGAACGCCGAACCACAGCAGACTGGAACGAACGACTGGTTCAGCGTGCCCTTGCGGATCAGCGCCTTCAGCGTTGCAACGTCAGGCTCATTGCCTTCCAGATAGGCTTCCATGGCAGCATCGTCTTGCTCAACAGCAAGCTCGATGAGGTCGCTGCGATACTTCGCAGCTTCGTCAGCCAAGTCAGCAGGGATATCTTCGTAGAAGAAGTCCGCACCAAGCGATTCGTCTTTCCAGATGATCGCACGGTTGTGCACGAGGTCGACGAGACCCTTAAGGTCCGCTTCCAGACCGATTGGAATGTACAGAACGGCTGGCTTTGCACCCAGACGATCGATGATCGATTGAACGCAATATTTGAAGTTCGCGCCGGTACGGTCGAGCTTGTTGATGAAGCACATGCGTGGAACGCCGTACTTATCGGCCTGACGCCATACGGTTTCGGACTGTGGCTCAACGCCGGCAACGCCGTCGAAGCAAGCAACCGCGCCATCGAGAACGCGCAGCGAACGTTCAACTTCAATCGTGAAGTCAACGTGGCCTGGCGTATCAATGATGTTGATGCGGTGGTCGTTCCAGAAGCAGGTCGTTGCAGCCGAGGTGATCGTGATGCCACGCTCTTGCTCTTGCTCCATCCAATCCATGGTGGCGGCGCCATCATGAACTTCGCCGATTTTATAAGACTTGCCGGTGTAAAAAAGGATGCGCTCGGTGGTCGTGGTTTTACCGGCGTCGATATGCGCCATGATCCCGATGTTGCGATACATATTGAGTGGATGGCTGCGTGCCATATGCTTTACTCCGAAGTGTGGGCCACCGAAGTGGCCCGAATGTGATTACCAGCGGT
>NZ_JBIIMC010000047.1:0-10568 GCF_044338195.1 Sphingorhabdus sp.
GGTGCGTGACATGCGCTTTGGCCAAGATGGCGTTCTGTCGGTCGTTTTGGCCGCGCCAAGTTCCGACAATATCAACCAGACACTAATCGCCATACAGCAGGATGGTTTTCCCATCACCGCCACACCGCGTACAGACGCGACGGGCGCGACGCTGGTCGATCTGACGATGAGGATGCCATGATAGCTGCAGCACGTGTGTGGTTTGCTGCACTGACGCGGCGTGAGCAATGGCTGGTCGGTTCAGCCGGCGGGCTGACGGCGTTTGTGGTGCTGGTCTTTGGGATTATCATGCCGGTTTTATCCGCCGTCGAGCAGGCAACACTTGACCATGACGCCGCGGTGCAGCGCCGTGGGCGCATTGTCGCAACGGTCGATGCCGCACTGGCAAAGCCACGCGTTGCCCCTGCAACGGCTCCGGCCAATATCGATCTGCTGATTACGCAGAGTGCGGGCGAAAAGGGCTTTGATATCATAAAGTCCGGCAATGCCGCGCCGGGCCAGATTAGCTTTCGTATCGAACAGGCGCGGGCGCCCGCTTTGCTTGCCTGGCTGACGGAGCTTGAGGCGCAGAACATATCGGTAAGCGGCCTCACATTGCGCACAGGCACGAATGGCAGCGTCACCGTCGATGTCCAATTGCAGCAGGATACACCATGAGCCGCCGCCTTGTCGTCGCCAGTGCAGTGTTGCTGATACTGTCGGTGATCCTGTTCATGCCGCTGCGGACCATTGTGGGCGGTGAGGGCATTTCGGCGCGCAAAGTGGACGGCATCATCTGGGACGGTTCGATCCGTGACTTGCGCCTTGGCAAATTGCCCATTGGCGATGTGAATGCGCGTCTTTTGGTCGGGCCACTGTTTTTGGGCCGTGCGGACATCCTATTGTCGCGGGGCAACGCCCCCTATCGGCCCGGATTTACAGGGACAGTGTCGCGCGGTTTTGGCAGCATGTCCGTCAATAATCTGAACGCAACACTTCCGGTTGCTGCACTCTTTGCGCCTTTTCCAGCTGAAAATATCCAATTTGAAGGCTTCTCGGCGAAATTCGCGGCTGGCCGGTGCATGCAGGCAGGGGGGCAAGTTCGCCTGATCATGTCGGACAGTTTGCCCGGGCTGAACCTGCAAAATGGCATGCTTGGGCAACCGCGCTGTGACGGTGCGGGACTATTGCTGCCCTTGGTCAGCCAATCGGCCATGGAGCGCGCTGACATCCGGCTGTCCGCGGACGGCAGCTACACGGTGACCGTCACGCTTGAAACCGAGGCGGCAGAGCAGGGTACGATGCTGACGCTTGCCGGGTTCCGTCCGGTCGCTGGCGGCTATCGCCTTGTGCAAAAGGGCCGGTTCTGAACAGCGGTCTGTTACATGTCAGCAATGTAGTTGCGGGATTGCCTTTATGGTTCCTGCTCGCATCACAACTTATAGTGGGAGCCATCTGGGGAAGCTTCGTCGCCGCGATGTGCAGCCGGTGGCCGACGGGCAAAACTGTGGCAACGGGGCGCTCTCACTGCGATACTTGCGGACATCAGATTGCTGCCTACGACCTCGTTCCAATTGCCTCTTACCTATTGTTAAAGGGCAAATGTAGACATTGCGGTGGGCGCATTGGACTTCTGCCTTTGACAACCGAATTGATCGCAGCCTTAATCGGTGCCGTGTCCGCTCTCCTGCTTCCGGCAGAGCAAGCCATCGCAGCTGCTGTGTTTGGCTGGCTATTACTTCCGCTCATCATACTGGATTATCAGCACCTTTGGCTACCAAACCGCCTGGTGCTTTTGTTAGCGGTCATGGGTGTTCTGGCAGGTCCGATGCTCACACCCAACATCGCCTGGACAGGCAGGGCCACAGGAATGTTGGCCGGCTTTTTGAGCTTGGAAATTATCAGGCAGGCGTACAAATTTTTTAGGAAACATGATGGCATGGGGGCTGGCGATCCTAAACTCTTTGGCGCTTTGGGGATCTGGTTGGGTTGGCAGGCCCTGCCGATAACGTTGTTGATTGCGAGCGTCATCGGACTAACTGTGGTTTCCAGCCTACATGTAATCGCCAAACATCAGCGCGATGCACTTCCATTTGGAAGCTTTCTTGGCGTTGCAGCATTCGCCGTCGTCTTGATGGGCTTCTAATGAGGCGTATCTCCCTTAAGCCCTGTAAACCAGATGCTCACGAAAGCGTCTGCCCATAGCGAAAATCATAAAACCTATCCTAAACTGGCCTTTTGAGAGCTGGCTGGGGTCAGGTTTTTGCGTGTCTGGGTGAGGAATACAGGCTGTCTGGTGCGGCCAAGAAGACTCGAACTTCCACGGGCTTTCGCCCACAACGACCTCAACGTTGCGCGTCTACCAATTCCGCCATGGCCGCACGCGCCTCGACAGGTAGGAGGGGGCCACTAGCAAAGCCCGTTGACCGGCGCAACAGGCTTTATCGGTTTAGCAATGCTCGGGGCATTGTCGCAAATCGGCGCAGCATGAAACTTGGCCGGCGATTGGCCGTATTTCGCGGCAATGGCGCCGCTAATTACATGCATTAACTCTTGCCCGCATTCCTTATGTTTGTCGCAGCAGCTGCCACCGGAGGCCCCGTCCAACGGTGCGGTGCGCATTGCACCTGCTGTGGGCGCGCAAAGCATAGCAAAACAGGATCGCCAAATCAGTGCGCGTGAAACCAAGCCGATGGTTGAGTTTTACTAAAGGGCCATATGCTCGCCGCAATATCGGCGTACCTGTTCGACGCTGGACTATTTTCGGCGCAGTTTGAACACCGCATGTTGCGCCAGCAGGTTGGCGAAGCGATCGGCGCGGGGCTTGTTTCCAGATAGAAACCACTGGCCCTCAATCTCAATATTCCGTTCGTGTAACAAGCTTCGGAAATCGTCGATGGTCACATGGTGGATATTGGGTGTGTCGTACCAGAGATGTGGAAGTTGCTTCGTGACGGGCATACGTCCGCCAAACATATGGGCAAAACGGATCCGCCACTGCGCAAAGTTGGGGAAGGAGACAAATGCCTCCCGCCCGATCCGGACCAGGTGGTCGAGAACCAGATCCGGTCTTTTGGTCGTCTGCAATGTCTGGCTGAGAATGGCATAATCAAAGCTGCCGTCTGGATATTCCGCCAAATCGGTGTCGGCGTCGCCTTGAATGACGGATAGGCCCCGGGATACTGAGGTCGCAACATCGTGCGCATTCAGCTCAAGACCGCGGGCATCGACATTTTTGGTATCGCGCAACGCGGCCATCAACTGCCCGTCACCGCAGCCAACATCAAGCACACGGGCCCCCGCGCGGACTTCGCGGGCGATGATGGCAAGGTCAGGACGAAGTGCGGTCATGATCGCTCTCCTGCGCGCAAGAAACCGTCCACGATGCGGTTCATCTCCGGCGCTTCCAGCAAGAAGGCATCATGGCCAAACGGGCTTGATAGCTCAACGAAACTGACCGCAGCACCTGCGGCGTTCAACGCGTGAACAATGCGCCGCGATTCCGCGGTCGGATATAACCAGTCACTGTCAAAACTGATCAGGCAAAAGCGTGTCTTTGTGCCTGCAAATGCCTTCGCCAAAATGCCGTCATGCTGTTCGGCGAGGTCAAAATAGTCCATCGCGCGCGTGATGTAGAGATAGCTGTTGGCGTCAAAGCGGTCGACAAAGCTAAGCCCTTGATAACGCAAATAGCTTTCAACCTGAAAATCGGCATCAAATCCGAAGCTTTTGGCATCGCGGTTTTGCAGGCGGCGGCCAAATTTCTCGGTAAGGCCGGCCTCCGAAAGATAAGTGATGTGCGCGGCCATACGGGCAACGGCGAGGCCCGATGATGGCGCCTCATGGCCATAATAAGCGCCATTGTTCCAACGCGGGTCCGCCATAATGGCCTGACGCCCGACCTCGTGAAAGGCGATATTCTGTGCGGAATGGCGGGCGGTAGACGCAATCACGACCGCAGACTTCACGCGCTCGGGATATAAGGCTGCCCAGCTTAACGCCTGCATGCCGCCCATCGATCCGCCAACGACGGCCTCAAGCGTTTCAATGCCCAGATGGTCAAGCAAGAGCGCCTGCGCGCGCACCATGTCGGGGATGGTGATGACGGGAAAGGCCATCGCGTAAGCTTCGCCCGTTGTGGGGTCTATGCTGGCGGGGCCCGAAGAGCCCATGCAGCTTCCCATGACGTTGATGCTGATGATACAATGCCGTGCGGGGTCGATGGGCTTGCCTGCCCCGACCATACGCGTCCACCAACCGTCCTTGCCCGTCACAGGATGCGTGGACGCCACATATTGGTCGCCGGTCAGCGCATGGCAGATGAGAATGGCGTTCGATTTATCGGCGTTTAATGCGCCATAGGTTTCATATGCGATATCGACAGGCGCAAATTCCGCGCCGCTGTCCAGTCGCACTGGTCCCAGCAGGTGAGCCTTTCTATCCAGACCGAAACGCGTATCTTCTTGCATACGCAACGCCATATCAGCGTGGCCGTGCGAAACAATAGAAACTCTTTCATGTGGGTTGGCCAAATCGGGCGAACGTTGCGCTTCGTTGCGTGCGCCGCTATGGCCACGGGCATGAACACGCCTACCGCCAAACCATGGATCGAAGCGATCAGCGCCTATACCCCCGGCAAAGCAAAGTCGGATGATGGACGGGTGTTGATAAAATTATCCGCCAACGAAAATCCGCTTGGCTGCAGCCCACATGCGGCCGCAGCGCTTGTCGATAAAGGCGCGTCGCTTGCGCGTTACCCTGACCCCGCCAGCACTGCGCTGCGCGAGGCATTGGGCGCTGCCTATGAAGTCGACAGCGACCTGATCGTTTGTGGTACCGGTTCTGACGAACTGCTGAACCTGATCGCCATGGGCTATGCTGGCGCTGGCGATGATATCATTTATGTCCGCTACGGCTTTTCGGTGTACGACATCGCCGCGCGGAAGACCGCGGCCAATGTGATTGTCGCCCCTGATAAGGATTATGGCACGGACGTGGATGCGTTGCTGGCGTTGGTGACGGATAAGACACGCGTGGTTTTCGTGGCAAATCCCAATAACCCGACCGGCACCTATTGCAGCGACGCCGAAATCGCACGGCTTCATGCTGGCCTACCGGGTAACTGCGTCCTTGTTTTGGACCAAGCCTATGGCGAGTATCTGGAAGATGACGGCCCTGCCGCGCTGGAGCTTGCACGTCAGCATGACAATGTTTTGATTACGCGCACATTTTCCAAAATCTATGGCCTTGCCGCCGAACGCATTGGCTGGTGCTATGGTCAGGCTGGCCTGATCGCGACGCTCAACCGCGTGCGTGCGCCGTTCAACGTGACGGCTGCAGGGCAAGCCGCAGCGATTGCCGCGCTTGGGGATACGGAGTTCGTCGTGCGCAGTCGCCAGCATAATGCCGAATGGCGCGACTGGATGGCGGCCGAATGTGCGGCATTGTCGAACCATGGCGTGAAAGTCATCCCGTCGCGGGCGAACTTCCTGATGATATTGTTTGAAGGCAATTGCAGCGCGGAAGCTGTCTATAATGGTCTTATGGACCAAGGCTATATCGTACGCTGGTTGCCGGGTCAGGGCCTTGGCAGCGGGCTGCGGATTACCATTGGTACTGAGGATGAAAATCGCGGTGTCATGGCGGCGTTGCGCAAGATACTGGAAGCAAACGCCTGATGCTGCCGTTTGCGCGTTTAACGGTGATTGGGCTCGGGCTCATTGGCTCGTCCGTCGCGCGCGCCGTAAAGGCGCACATGCCGTCGGTGCGGATTACTGGTCATGATGCCGACCCGCTTGTCCGTGCGCGCGCGGTCCAATTGGGCATATGCGACGATGTTACCGATACCGCTGGCGCGTCCGTCATCGACGCCGACCTTGTCATATTATGCGTGCCGGTAGGCGCGATGGGAGCAGTGGCGGCGGACTTCGCCTCGGACCTGCCTGCCGATGCGATTGTCAGTGACGTCGGCTCATGCAAGCAAAGCGTCGCGGAGGCGCTTGCGGCTGTTCTGCCCAACGCGATGATCATTCCCGCCCATCCCGTTGCGGGTACGGAAAAAAGCGGCCCCGATGCCGGTTTTGCAACCCTGTTCAAAGGGCGGTGGTGCATATTGACGCCGCCCGAAAATGCGCCAGAGGCGGCTGTCGAACGCTTGCGCAGTTTTTGGCAGCGCCTTGGCGCGGATGTCGAAATCATGGATGCGCGCCACCATGATATGGTGTTGGCGGTAACCAGCCATCTGCCGCATCTTATCGCTTATACGATTGTCGGAACCGCCGATGATCTGGAAGGCGTGACGCAAAGCGAAGTTATCAAATATTCCGCTGGTGGCTTTCGTGATTTCACCCGCATCGCCGCGTCTGATCCCGTCATGTGGCGCGACGTGTTCCTGTCGAACAAGGACGCCGTTCTTGAAATGCTTCAGCGTTTTTCGGAAGATTTAAGTGCCCTGCAACGCGCCATCCGCTACGACAAAGGCGAAGAGTTGGAGGCGTTGTTCAGCCGCACGCGTGACATCCGGCGGTCGATTGTCGAACAGGGCCAAGATGACGACGCGCCCGACTTTGGACGCAAGCATTAATTCAGTGCGTTAATCGCCGCATGCACCCGCGCTTCGATTTCTTCGCGCGGCAAGCCCGTGGGCAGTTCTTCGCCGACCTTGTACGTAATCGTTCCCGATTTCCAGATACCGGTCTTGCGCGGGCTTAACGTGCCGCTGTTGACCGCAATGGGCACGACGGGCAGGTTGATGAGCTTATACAGTCCGGCAAATCCCGATTGCAGCGGCGGCTGGCTGCCCGGCGCGACGCGCGTGCCTTCCGGGAAAATCACAATGGGTCGCCCGTCCGCAATCATCTTTCTTGCCAAAATGAGCATAGCGCGCAATGCGGAAGCGCCGCCATTGCGGTCAACGGGTATCATGCCATAAGCGCGCGCTGCGGGCCCCCAAAAGGGTATGTCGAACAATTCTTTTTTGGTGACCACAGCGGGCTTGTTGAACATGCGGGGCATGTCGATCGTCTCAAACATGCTTTCATGCTTGATCGCATAGAGCACGGGCTTGTGCGGCAGGTGGCCCTCAATTTTAATCGTGATGGCCAAAATCCGGCGGTAGCAGGCATATTGCCAACGCGACCAACCGCGCACCGCCCACTGCATTAGCGGAATCGAAAACCATTGCGCGAAAAACGCTATGGCCACGAAAAACACCGATCCCGTGTAGAAAATGGCAATGTATAAGGCAGATCGGATCAACGCGATCATCGGTTACATACCCAGCAGAGACGCGACAGCCCGCAACCAATATTTATTATATTCTTTGAACAGCCCACCCAGCGATGGGCGGGTCGATACGGCATCATTGGTGACAGCCACATTGGCGGACAATTCCCGGTCAAGTTCAAAGCGTGCGCGTCGCATATGCCAATCATGCGTAATAAGCCGCAAACTGGTCACTTTGTTCCGCTTGGCCCATGCTGCCGTTTCCAATGCGTTCGATCTTGTGTCGACAGACTGGAAACCCAGATCGATGCAGCATTTGAAATATTTGGACGAACCCGGATATTGCGCGGCAAGTTCACGCGGTTTGACGTCGCGGTCGACCCCGGAAATCAGCATTTTTCGCGACTTGCCAGATGCCAATATCTCAAGCCCGCGGTCAATCCGGTTTGGCCCGCCCGTCAGGACAACGACGGCGTCGGTGGGCGTGATTGCGGCGGGTTGCGGCAAAAGCAATGCAAACCAGGCGAAGCCAAGCATCCAGACAAGCAAGACAAAAGCAATGGACCGTCTGATCATAAGATTCTCTTCAACGCCGAAATCACCGTCATACGCGCCATAAGCATAGCAAGCGCCATGACGGCAAGCGGAATGAACGCGAGGATTGCCCAGCCATAATAGGGGAAGTGCGCGCCAGACAAAAGTCCGGGCTCAACTGCTGCGAACCGGCCACCCACGGTAATGATAACAACCGCTGCCACAATGAAGCCCACGATGCCGCCGAGCAACGCATCCAAGGCTACGCGGCGCTGGAACAGGCGTGCGGCCTGAACATCGGTGCCGCCCATCATATGCATAATCTCTATCGTTTCACGATGGGTATTCAGCGTGCTTCGAACCGCCAAAATCACGACAGCCGACGTGGCGACGAGCAGTAATAGGAACATAGCGGCCGCCAGCCATAATAGCGCGCGCATGAGTTCGAAAAACGGCGCCATCCAGCTGCTGTGCGAATCCACCCGTATATTAGGCGCAACCGAACGGAGCGTTGACTGTAAGCGGGTGAGCGTTTCGGCAGCGGGGACGGAAGCGAAGCGCACATCGACCAATGCCGGGACGGGAACATCTGCGTCAATCACGCCCGCGCCCAGCCATGGTTCGAGCAAAGCACGCACTTGTGCATCCGGCACGGGCTTTACCTCTGCAATGCTGTCCAACTTGCGCAGCGCGCGGGTGACCGCGGCACGTTGCGCTGCGCGCTGTGCAGGGTCTGACTCGATGATTTGGATGGTAACGTGCCGTGCGAGGTCCTGACCCCCTTGGCGCGCGGCCTCAGCCAATGTCAGCCCAGCTGCCGCCACCAGCAATGTCAGAAACAACATGATGGCAATCACCCATGGCATCGGCCCCGACAAACGGCCTTCGGGGATAAGCTTGCGGTCATGCTCAGGAAGGGCGAAATCCAGCAGCATCAGTTGTCCAAAACCAATGGCCGTGGCGGGTGACGCAAAGATCCGGTGGGGTCAGACAAGCGACCCTTGTCGAGCCGCATCATCTGCGCGCCTTCAATCTCTTGAAGCAAATGGATGTCGTGCGTTGCGACCACAACCGTCGTTCCCAGCTTGTTCAGCGCGGCAAATAGCTGAAGCAACCGGCGGGCCATTTCCGGATCGACATTTCCCGTCGGCTCGTCGGCCACAAGTATTTCAGGGCGGCCGATAACCGCACGGGCAATGGCGACCCGTTGCTGTTCACCGCCCGAAAGCGTCGCTGGCCGGGCATCTGCCCGTTCGGTAAGGCCAATCCACGCCAACATTTCGGTGACTGGGCAGCGCAAATCCTTTTCTTGAACGCCCGCAATGCGCAACGGCAGAGCGATATTGTCAAAGGTCGACAAATGCGCAACCAAACGGAAGTCTTGGAAAACGACGCCAATCCTGCGCCGAAACCCCGGCAAGCGGTCGCGCGGCAAGGTGATGGTGTCATGCCCGAACATGCGCATTGCACCCCGGCTTGGGCGATGCGCGAGATATAATAATTGCAGCAATGATGTTTTGCCGGCACCCGATGCGCCGGTCAGAAAATGGAAGCTTCCGGGGTATAAAGTAAAGCTGATGTCGGTGAGTGTTTCCACCCCCGCTCCGTATCTTAGCCCGACATTGTCGAATTCCACCACGCTCTGCATCAATGCCACAAATGCCACAAACGGCGTGACGGGGCAAAGGCTATTCATGCGACCAGCCGCCGATGAACCTCCTCCGTCCACAGCATTTTATGAAAGCAGGGTTGCAAGTCACCGGCGGCTGCTGTTTATGCGCAGAGATGCTGCTCGTCTGTCCTTCCTGCCGCACACGTTATGCTGTCCCTGACAATGCCGTTGGGGTTGACGGTCGCCAAGTGCGCTGTGCCAACTGCAAACATAGCTGGTTTCAGGCAGCGGTTGCGCCACAGGTAACGCCGGCACCCGCCGTTGTTGAACCCGTCGATACGCATAGCGCGCCACCCGCCGAAACAACACCGCCAACGCAGGCGGCGCCACCGGCTACGCCCGTGGGTGAGCCTGCGCCTGCACCCGTTCCGCAATCTGCGCCAGCGACGTCCGTTGCGCCAAGTTCGCTGGACGCAGAACGCAATAATGCTGCCGGTGCGGATGAACCTGCATTTCCAACTTTTGCCGAAACGCGCGCGGTTCAGCCTGAACCAGCGAAAGCCTCTGCGGAACCTTCTGTGCCGCGCGGCGGATTGTTGGACGATGCGCCTGCGCAGAGCCATTTTGCCCATGAACCACCGTTCAAGGCCCGCCGAAAACCGGTCAAGATGTGGATGATCGCGGCTGTCGCCTTTGCCATTTTGGTGGCAGCTATTGGCGGCGCTATATCCTATTTTGGAATGCCCGGTTTCAGCATTTCAAGCGCGGCCGCGGAGCCCGATCTGACCATCGTGTTGAACGACAATCTCGAACTCAACGAACGCGAAGATGGCACGCCTTATTTCATCGCCAGCGGCAGCATCGTCAATCCGACCGCCGTGGAGCAAAATGTGCCTGAAATGCTGGTAACGCTGAAGGATGCGAGCAAACGACCCGTTTACAGCTGGAAAATGAAGGCAAAGACACGCACGCTTGGCCCCGGAGAAAAGGTCGATTTTAGCGAGGCACGGCTCGACGTTCCGCTGGCCGCCAAAGAAATCAGCGTCGGCTGGGTCCTGTCCGGCGAATAAGGGCGCGCTATTTAGCCCGTGCATTCCATGCGGTCCGCGTATTTGGCACAAGGTCACTTGAACTCACAGACGCACTTGGCTATGCGCTCCCCACGGCCAACAGGCCAGCGCCGCCTTAGCTCAGTTGGTAGAGCATCGCATTCGTAATG
>NZ_JBIIMC010000022.1:0-32593 GCF_044338195.1 Sphingorhabdus sp.
ACTACATCCTCTTGAACATTGTTTAAGTTCAATCGGATGTTCCGGGCACAGACGAGCGTATTTCGGGGGGTTTGAAGACCGCCTGACCAGTGCACCGGAAACATCCGATGCGGCCGACATCACGTTCCTTCCGAAGAAGCGAAGCGCCAGAGGGGCCCGGTCCGCCCGCATCATCTGGAGTAAATCCGTCCGAATTGCAAGTCCGTTTTGATCGTCCCTGTTCGGTTCGGCGAATTAATCCCTCAACAGGTCGTTGATTGCTGTCTTTGCGCGGGTCTGCGCATCGACGCGTTTGACGATGACCGCGCAGGAAAGATTTGGACCCGGACTGCCATCGGGAAGCGCTTTTCCGGGCAGTGAACCCGGCACAACAACCGAATAAGCTGGCACGCGGCCTACAAAGATTTCGCCCGTTGTCCGGTCAATGATTTTGCTGGTGGAGCTGATGAAAACACCCATCGAAAGCACTGCGCCTTCTTCGATGACGACGCCTTCGACAACTTCTGACCGTGCGCCAATGAAGCAATTGTCTTCAATGATGACGGGGCCAGCCTGAAGCGGTTCAAGTACGCCGCCAATGCCAACGCCGCCCGACAGATGGACATTTTTCCCGATTTGCGCGCAGCTTCCGACTGTTGCCCATGTGTCGACCATGGTGCCTTCATCAACGCGTGCGCCGATGTTTACAAAGCTCGGCATCAATACAACATTCTTGCCGATGAAGCTGCCGCGCCGCGCGACGGCGCCGGGCACAACACGGAATCCTGCGTCGCGGAAGCGGCTTTCGCCCCATCCTGCAAATTTGGAAGGGACCTTGTCATAGGCAGGGGCGCCAGCTGCGCCGCCGTCAACCACGACATTGTCATTCAACCGGAACGACAACAATACGGCTTTTTTCAGCCATTGGTTGACCTGCCAACTACCATCCAGCTTTTCCGCAACGCGCAATGAACCGGCATCAAGACCGGCCAATGCTGTTTGTACGGCGTCACGCACCTCGCCTTGCGTGGCGCTGCTGATCGCGTCACGGGCGTCCCATGCGGCGTCAATGATGGCGGTTAGTTGTCCAGTCATGCGGCTCTTTCAAAGCTGTGAATTTCCGATAGCCATTGGGTCACATCGGTAATTTCATGGTCGATATGGTCTTGATATGCTGCGCTATCAGCTTCGCCTTCATGTTTCACCCAAATTGTGCGCATGCCCAACGCTTTGGCTGGGACCAGATTATGCGCGGAATCTTCCACAAAAAGTGCACGCGTGGCGTCGATCCTCAATTCGCTGCACAAGGCATCATAACTGCCAGCGAATGGCTTTGGCATATGCTGCATCCGGTGGATGTCAAAAACATCCTCAAACACATTGTCCAGACCGCGGGCGGTCAACACACGCTCGGCATAAGGTGCGTCGGCGTTGGTGAAGATGATTTTGCGCCCCGGTAAAGCATGAATATACGCACGCAAATCCGGCGCGGGCTGCAAGAGACTCAGGTCAACCTCATGCACAAAATCAAGATAGCCATAAGGGTCAACCCCGTGTTCAGCCATCAGCCCGCCCAACGTCGTACCGTATTTTTTCCAATAACGATGTCGGATTTCGTGCGCCTCGACGGAACCAATTTGGAAATGACCCTCGACATATAGCGCAATACGATCCCGGACCTGCGCCATGATATTCGCCTCCGGGCCATATAGAGTGAGGTCGAGATCAAAGATCCATGTGTCGATATCGGTGAAATATGATTGCATGGTCCGCGCGTAACAACGCGTTGGTAATATCTCAATAACCATGTTATGATTGGCGAAAGCGATTTGTGCGTAAAAGGGTGATCCCGCTTAGGGGGTAATGTCATGAGCGCAGCTTTGTCCGATCGTAAGCTGGTCATCGGCGGTTCGATTATATGTGCATTGTCGCTTTCTGCCTGCGGCGGCGGCAGCGTAAACTCGACGCCACCTGCACCGCCCACACCCCCTCCAGTTGTGGCGCCCCCACTCCCACCCCCGCCCCCCACGCCAAATTTTGCGACAACGGAATTTAATCAGTCGGACGGTCCGGGCTTTCACAACGCGATAACGGCCTATCGCACCGGCGCATCGGGATTGGGTGTAACCGTGGGCGTTATTGATTCTGGGATTGATCCCAATAGCCACGAATTCACCGGGCGTATTCATGCGCAGTCGGGCGATGTCACTGGCGCAGGTAGGCCGCTTGGCGACGATGATGGTCATGGGACGGAAGTCGCGCGCGTGCTGGCCGCTGCCAAGGATGACCGCGATGTCCATGGCATTGCTTTTAACGCGACGATTTTAGCATTGCGGGCAGACCAAGCCGGAAGCTGCACGACAGCTGCGCCCGGTGAGGATGCGGCGCAATGCGCATTTTATGACTTCGCGATTGCAGCAGGCGTGGACCGCGCCATCAACAATGGTGCGCGCGTTGTAAATATATCTCTGGGTGGTGCAGGTGGCGCGAGTGACACGCTTCGCGGAGCGATTCACCGCGCGACTCAGGCAGGCATCATCATCGTCGTTTCGGCTGGTAATGAAGGCAATGATGTCGTGCCTGCGTTCGACCCCAATCATCCAAGCCCGTTTGCCCGGGCATTGTTGGCCAATGGTAACGGCCTCGTCATTATCGCTGCCTCGGTCGATGATCAGGGTGTGATTTCGAATTTCAGCAACAAGGCTGGCGTTTCGCAGGCGTCGGTTTTGTCGGCACTGGGGCAGGGCATCTGCTGCGAGTATCGGGACGACGCAATTTACCGGTTCGACCAAAATGGGCAGACAATCACCCGCGTTTTCCAAGGCACATCATTTTCCGCGCCACAGATTTCCGGAGCCGCAGCATTGCTTGCGCAGGCTTTCCCGAACCTGACGGGTTTGCAAATCGTCGATCTGCTGCTGACGTCCGCACGCGATGCGGGCGACCCTGGCACTGACGCAATTTACGGACGCGGCATATTGGATATCGCGCGTGCCTTTGCGCCCGCCGGAAAGACGTCGTTGGCGGGCACAACAATGGAAGTTCCGCTTTCGGGCAATGGTGGCACAACAAGTGGCCCGATGGGCGATGTTGCTATGTCCAATCGTCCCGTGCACGCGGTGATCGTGGATAGCTATGGCCGTGCATATGACATCGATCTTGCGCATGGATTGAATGCCACAGCGCCCCGGTTGCGTTTGACGCCTGCGCTTATCCATCAGGAACGGTCGGTCAACGCGGTTCTTGGCACTACCCAAATTGCATTTTCCATCAGCGACAGCGGCGTTGGTGCAGCCAGCATATTGCCGCTCGCGCTTTCGGAGGGGCAAGCGCGACAGGCGCGGTTTTTGGCAGGCCGGGTGAGCGCAGCGATTAGCAAAGATACCCGCTTTAGTTTGGGCATTCGGCAAACCGCCGCCAATCAGGTCGTTGCGTTACAAGACATGGAAAGCAGCGCGTTTTTGACCGCTGGTGAGGCACGGATGGAGGACGGGTTTGAGCGCCAGCCCGGCAAATCCTTTGCCTTGCGACAGAAATTGGGTGGTTTCGGACTGACGGGCAGCGTCGAACATGGCGACGCCCGTCTTTATCAAGGCGCTAGCGACGAATATCTCCGCCGCGGTACCCGCCAATATCCTTATGCAACATTAGGGCTCTCGCTGGATCGCAAGATCGGGCCGGCCAGACTGGCGCTGGGCGCCAATTGGATGCGGGAGGATGAAACTATCCTTGGCGCGCGCTTTGCCAACTTCATCGGTCGCGGCGGTGCGCGCAGCCTGTTCGTCGACGGCAATATGGAAGCAACCTTGGGGCAGGATTGGTCCATCGGCACCAGTTGGCGGCATGGGTGGACCTATGCCAATGCGGGGTCGACATTGACGGGACAAAGCCTGCTGAAGAGCAACGCATTCTCCTTTGACGTCACACGGGCCAATGCATTTGCGTATGGCGACCGGCTGGCGTTGCGATTTGCCCAACCGCTACGTGTTACCAGCGGCGGCCTCGCGCTGAATGTGCCCATTGCCTATGATTATGCGACGCTCAACCCGACATTCGGCATCAGACGCTTCAGCCTTGCGCCGCAAGGCCGCGAAATCGCGAGCGAGCTTGCGTGGATATTGCCAATGAGCGGCGGCTATGTCTCGTCAAACCTGTTCTGGCGACAGGAGCCGGGGCATTTCGAAAGCGCGCCGGATGACATCGGCGTGGCGTTCCGGCTGCAGTTCGGTTTTTAAACCGTAAAGCTTTCGCCGCATCCACAACTGCCTGTGGCGTTGGGATTATTGAAGACAAAGCCCGCGGCAAATTCATCTTCGACCCAATCCATGATGGATCCGACGAGATAGAGCACCGAGCCGCCATCGATATAGAGCACGCCGCCCGGCGTTTCGATTTTTTCATCGAAGGCGATGGCTTCGGACACATAGTCGACCGAATAAGCGAGGCCCGAACAGCCCCTGCGCGGCGTGGACAATTTCACGCCAATTGCGCCTTCGGGTGCCTTGGACATCAGTTCGGCAATCCGCGCTTCCGACGCGGGCGTCAGGATGACTGCAGCGGGGCGAACGCGGGTCTTTGCATCGGTCATAACATTCCAAGCTCCAGACGGGCTTCATCGGTCATATTGGCTGGCGACCATGCCGGTTCCCAGACCAAATTTACTTCAGCATCACCAATGCCCGGTACCGCGCCAACGCGCAGTTCAACTTCACCCGGCATCGATTCCGCGACTGGGCAATGCGGGGTCGTCAGTGTCATCGACACAAGCGCATGGCCGTCATTGATCTCGACATTGTAAATCAGGCCAAGGTCATAAATGTTCACCGGAATTTCCGGGTCGTAAATTTCCTTAAGCGCGGCAATGACCGCTTCGTACAAATCGCCGTCGGGTTCGCCCGGTGATGGCGCAGCAGGTTTCTGCGCGAGAAACCCTTCCAGATAATCCTTCTTGCGGGCCAATGTTTCGCCAGGTGTTTCGACGGCGTTTTCCACGCGCGCGCGGGGCGGCTTTTCGACGCTATCAACTTCTTCTATCCGGATGTTCTCGTTCATAATTACTCCTCGTCATCCTGAACTTGTTTCAGGATAACACGCGACTGCGGCTTGTTTTGCTGAAACAAGTTCAGCATGACGAAAGCGGGGAAATTCATCCAAAAATCCTTTTCACCCGTTCCAGCCCGCGCACCAGCGCTGCGACATCATTTTCGTCATTATAAATACCAAAGCTCGCCCGCGCGGTGGCGGGGATGCCCAGATGATCCATCAGCGGCTGTGCGCAGTGATGGCCGGCACGAATGGCGACATTTTCTTCGTCCAAGATCGTGCCAATGTCGTGCGGATGGATGCCCTCCATGCTGAAGGACACGATGCCAGCGGACTTTTCCGGACCGTATAAGGTGACCGAGTTGATGCCGCGCAAAGCGTCGCGCGTTTGCGCGGCGAGCGCGCTTTCATGCGCGAATATCGCCTCGGGACCAAAGCTGTCGATAAAGTCGATTGCGGCGTGCAGGCCGATCACCTCGATAATCATTGGCGTGCCCGCCTCAAACCGCGATGGCGCCGGGGCGTAGGTGGTCTTTTCAAAGGTCACACGATCAATCATCGCGCCGCCGCCTTGCCATGGGGGCATGGAATCCAGCGTTTCCGCCTTTGCCCACAACACGCCAACGCCGGTTGGACCGTATAATTTGTGGCCGGACATGACGTAAAAGTCGCAGCCAAGCTCGGCCATGTTCAGCCGCTTGCGCGGTGCGGCCTGACAGCCGTCGAGCATGAGCTTGGCACCGACGGCATGTGCAGCCTTGGCCGCACGCTTTACGCCAAGGACCGACCCAAGCACATTGGACACATGCGCCAGCGCGACGAGCTTGTGCTGTGCAGTAAGGTTCGCTTCCAGCCAATCGAGGTCAATCAGGCCATCGTTGGTCAATGGGCAGACGTCGATATGCGCGCCGACCTTCTCCGCCAGCATCTGCCACGGCACTATATTGCTATGATGCTCCAACTGGCTGAGCATGATGCGGTCGCCAGCGTTCAGATTGGCCGGACCCCAGCTTTGCGCGACAAGGTTGATGCCCTCGGTCGCGCCGCGCACGAACACGACTTCGTTCGGCGATGCTGCGCCGATGAACCGCGCTACGCGCTCGCGTGCTGCCTCAAACGCGACAGTCATATTGGCCGAGCGGGCATAGACGCCGCGATGGACGGTGGCATAATCGGCGCCGCCGGCACGCATCATCGCGTCGAGAACGACCTGCGGTTTTTGCGCCGTCGCGGCGGTGTCGAGATAATGCCAGTTGTTGGCAAGGCCGGGGAACTGGTCGCGGATAGGTGATGCGGACATCAGCATAGCAACACACCGTCATGCTGAACTTGTTTCAGCATCCATCGTGCAACTGAGACCGAAGCTCTGCGAGGCGAAATAGACCCTGAAACAAGTTCAGGGTGACGACGATTTGGAGGGAACCGTGCGCTCACACCAAATCCCCCAATTTGGCCAACGCCGCTTCGGTCAGCGCCTCTTCATCCGCCGCGCCTTCAAACACGCCGGCGACAAATGCCTGCAACATCAGCTTCTTTGCATCGGCAGGGGTAATACCGCGCGCTTGCAGATAGAAAAGTCCCATGGCGTCCAACTCGCCAATCGCACAGCCATGGGCGCATTTGACGTCGTCGGCGTAGATTTCGAGTTCAGGCTTGGCGTTGGCCGTCGCGCTGCGGTCCAGCAGCATCGCTTTGACGGACTGTACGCTGTCGGTCTGCTGGGCATCGCGCGCCACGGCTACTTTGCCGAGATAGGTGCCGGTCGCTGTACCCGCCAAGACGGAGCGGACAATCTGCGATGACGTTGCGCCGGGTTCTGCATGGGTGACAGTGGTGATGACCTCAAGCGTTTGCGTGCCGCCACCAATTTGCACCGCGCCAAGTTTGAAATCAGCACTCTCGTGCAGTGTGACGTTAAGCTCTACCCGCCCATATTCACCGCCGATATTCAACACATGGATTGCGGCGGTGGCGCCTTTGCCAATCGCGATGTCCAATTGATGGATAGTGCCGCTGTCCTGAATAATCGTCCGCGCAAATGTGCCGCCCGCAGGCACGATGATGCTTTCGGGCGCAGGCAATGGCCACGCCCGCGCCAGCGCATCAATGTCGCTGTAGCGCCAAGCCTCGTCATGCCGCGATGGGAGCGCAACGGTCATCGACGCAAAACCTCTTGGTGTCTTTGTGCCTTCGTGCGAACAAAATTAGACTCGCACGAAGGCACGAAGGCACGAAGAAGGAAAAGGTTAATGCCTGCGGTGCTCATGCCGCCAATTCCTTATATCCGTCACGCTCCAGCTCAAGCGCGAGCTCCGCGCCGCCGGTCCGCGTGATGCGGCCACCGTCGAGGACATGCACAAAGTCGGGCTTCACATAATCGAGCAGCCGCTGATAATGGGTGATCAGCAGCACAGCCTTGTCCGGCTTGCGCATGATGCGGTTGATGCCATCACCCACTATGCGCAGCGCGTCTATGTCGAGGCCGCTGTCGGTTTCGTCGAGGATCGCGAGCGCAGGGTCGATGATACCCATTTGCACCATCTCGTTGCGCTTTTTCTCGCCGCCGGAAAAGCCGACATTCACGGGACGCTTGAGCATCTCCATATCCATGCCAAGCGCGCCTGCCTGTTCGCGTGCGACCTTCAGGAATTCACCACCCGTTAGCGGCGCCTCACCGCGATATTTGCGCTGCGCATTAAGCGCCTCGCGCAGGAACTGGACGTTCGATACGCCGGGGATTTCGACCGGATATTGAAAACCCAAGAACAGGCCGGCGGCGGCGCGCTCATGCGGTTCGAGGGCGAGCAAATCCTGACCGTTGAAGGTCACCGAACCTTCGGTCACCTCATAACCCGGGCGGCCCGATAGCACATAACCCAGCGTCGATTTTCCCGCGCCATTCGGACCCATGATCGCATGGATCTCGCCCGCGTTCAGCGAGAGCGTGAGGCCTTTGAGAATCGGCTTGTCGCCAACATTGGCGTGGAGGTTATGTATTTGGAGCATATGACGTCTGTTTTTCCGTTAAATCGTTTTGCGTTGGAGAGGCGACAATGCCTCACCCCACGCTCCCCTCAAGGCTGATACCT
Source organism: Sphingorhabdus sp. (assembly GCF_044338195.1). Taxonomy (GTDB): domain Bacteria; phylum Pseudomonadota; class Alphaproteobacteria; order Sphingomonadales; family Sphingomonadaceae; genus Sphingorhabdus_B. The sequence goes on from NZ_JBIIMC010000022.1 coordinate 8,112, forward strand.
AACAACTTCTGCGCCTCAACCGCGAATTCCATCGGCAGTTGCTGCAGCACTTCCTTGGCAAAGCCGTTGACGATCAGCGCGACCGCTTCCTCGGCGTTCAGGCCGCGGGCCATGGCGTAGAACATCTGGTCGTCCGAAATCTTGCTCGTCGTCGCCTCATGCTCGATCTGCGCGCTTGGGTTGCGGACTTCGATATAGGGGACTGTATGCGCGCCGCTTAAGCTTCCCAGCAGCAGCGAGTCGCATTGGGTGAAGTTGCGCACGCCCTCTGCATTTGGCGCAACGCGCACCAGCCCGCGATAGGTGTTGTTGCTGTGTCCGGCGCTGATGCCCTTGCTGACAATGGTCGAGCGGCTGCCCTTGCCATTGTGGATCATCTTGGTGCCGGTGTCGGCTTGCTGATGATTGTTGGTCACCGCGACCGAGTAAAATTCGCCGACGCTGTTTTCGCCGTTCAATACGCAGCTTGGATATTTCCACGTCACCGCGCTGCCGGTTTCAACCTGCGTCCAGCTCACCTTGCTGTTCCGTCCCTGACACAATGCGCGCTTGGTCACGAAATTATAGATGCCGCCTTTGCCTTCTGCGTCGCCGGGATACCAGTTTTGCACGGTCGAATACTTGATCTCGGCATCGTCGAGCGCGACCAGTTCGACCACGGCGGCGTGCAGCTGGTTCTCGTCGCGCATCGGCGCGGTGCAGCCTTCGAGATAGCTGACATAGCTGCCCTTATCAGCGACGATTAATGTCCGTTCGAACTGCCCTGTATTTTCCGCGTTGATACGGAAATAGGTCGAAAGCTCCATCGGGCAGCGCACGCCTTCGGGGATGTAGACGAACGTGCCATCGGAAAAGACCGCGCAATTGAGCGTAGCGAAATAATTGTCGTGCATCGGCACAATCTTGCCGAGATATTTGCGGACGAGGTCAGGATATTCCTTAATCGCTTCCGAAATGCTGCGGAATATAACGCCAGCCCGCTCCAATTCGGCGCGGAAGGTCGTTGCGACTGACACGCTGTCAAACACGGCATCAACCGCGACGCGGCGTTGGGGCAAGCCCCCATCTTCACCGCCATCGACACCGGCAAGCAATTTCTGTTCGGCAATCGGAATGCCCAGCTTTTCATAAACACGCAGGATTTCGGGATCGACCTCGTCCAGTGAATTCAGCTTCGGCTTCGCCTTGGGCGCGGCATAATAATAGGCGTCTTGATAATCGATGGGCGGGACATTGAGCTTGGCCCAATCCGGCGCTTCCATCGTTTTCCACATGGCAAACGCCTTAAGCCGCCATTCGAGCATCCATTCGGGCTCATTCTTCTTTGCCGAAATGAAGCGGACGGTATCTTCGTTCAGGCCCTTTGGCGCGAAATCGGTTTCGATGTCCGACGACCAGCCATGCTCGTAATCGGCGACCTTTTCGGCGGCGTCCCACGCAGCCTTGTCTTTGATCTCAATATCGTCGGTCATCGCGTCAGTCCTGCCAAATTGATTTGCGCAAGCGCACCGCGCACAGCGTTGTTGACGACGGGCCAATGCGATTGGACGTGGCAGCTGCCTTCTTTCGCACAATGCTGGCCCAAGGCGTGTTTATGCGTATCGCAGCACGCGGTCATCGCAATTGGGCCTTCGACGGCCTCAATAATATCCGCCAGGTTGATGGCCGCAGCAGGACGGGCAAGCGTAATGCCACCCCCCGTGCCACGTGCCGAACGTAACAGACCCGCCTTGGTCAACATGCTCACCAGCTTTTGAGTCGTGGGCAACGCAAGGCCGGTTTCGGTCGCAAGGTCCGTCGCAGATACGCGCGCAGAGCCGCAATGGCGCGACGCCGCGCTCATAACCACCACTGCATAATCTGCCATATTCGACAAACGCATAACATCGACCCTAATCAGATAAATTTACTCCGATTGGGCGCAGATGGTCCCTTTGTTGGCGGAAATCAACCCAGAAAGGAGTCGATGTCGCGGCAGTTTTCCTTGCTCAGCCACAAGCGCATCACTTATGCGGCCTTATTTCCGTAATTTGCCCGCGACGTAGCTTTCCAATTTCTGTGTTTCGTCAGCAGAAAAACGCAGACCCAGCTTGCTGCGCCGCCACAATATGTCGCTTGCCGAGCGCGCCCATTCCTGGCCGATCAAATAGTCGACTTCGCGCGCATATAGCCCATGGCCAAAATGCGTGCCGAGATCTTTGATTGTGTTGGCATCGGCCAGAATTGATCGCGTCAGCGTGCCATAGCTGCGCACCCAGCGATGGGTGAGGGGCGCAGGCAGAAACGGGTATGCGCGCTGCAGTTCGTTCGCCAAGTCATCGGCACCATCGGTCGGAAAATCGCCACCCGGAAGCGGCTGTTGGAGGGTCCAGCTTCGCCCATCGAGAACGGGCATATATCCGGCGAGCTTTTTGACGGCGCTCTCTGCCAAGTGGCGGTATGTTGTAATCTTGCCGCCAAAGACAGATAGGATCGGCGCTTGCCCATCGGCATCAACGTCGACTTCGAAATGGTAACCACGCGATGCGGTTTCAGGCTTGCCAGACCCGTCATCGACCAGCGGACGAACACCGGCATAGCTGTATATAACATCCGCCGCGGTGATGGTTTGTTTGAAATATGCCCCAGCGGATTCGCAGATATAATCGATTTCTTCGGGCGTCGCGAAAACGTCGTCGAGCGAACCTTTGTGATCGGCATCGGTCGTGCCGATCAGCGTGAAATCATCCTCATAGGGTATCGCGAAGAAGATCCGGCCATCGGGGTTTTGGCAGAAATAGGCCTGCGGCGTATCGAACATTTTGCGCACAACGATATGCGAGCCGCGGACAAGCCGGATGGTTTCAGCTGCGTTGCGTTGCCGCCCGGTGGTGCGCGCAAGCAGTTCAAGCACCGCTGGTCCTGCTGCGTTGGCAACGGCGCGCGCCTTGATGGGTGGCTGCCCTGCAATTTCGATATGCCAGATGCCATCGCGTCGTTCGATATGCGTCACTTCGCAATGCGTGCGGATCTCCGCGCCATGTTGTGCGGCGTCCATGGCGTTGAAGATGACCAATCGCGCATCATCCACCCAGCAATCGGAATATTCAAACGCAGTGGTGAATCCCGGCTTCAGCGGCCTACCGGCGGGTTCAGACGCAAGCTTTACGGTGCGGGTCGCGGGCAGCAGTTTGCGGCCGCCAATATGGTCATATAAAAACAGGCCCAGGCGGACGAGCCATGCGGGCCGAATGCCCTTTTGATGCGGTAGGATGAAGCGCAGCGGCCAAATGATGTGCGGCGCAATGGCCCACAACCGTTCGCGCTCAATCAACGATTCCCGGACCAGCGCGAATTCATAATGCTCAAGATAGCGCAGCCCGCCGTGAATAAGTTTTGTCGATGCAGAGGATGTGCCGCGCGCAAGATCGCCGCGCTCAAGCAAGACCACCTTTGCGCCTCGCCCGGCCGCGTCGCGCGCAATGCCCGCACCGTTTATGCCGCCGCCGATTACGGCGAGGTCAAAAATTGGCTGGCTCATAAAAATCCCCAAGCAAAGGTGGCCGCGGCAATGAAAGCGGTCAAAGTGGCGAGCATGACGGGTAGCATCGCCTTCCAACCTTGCCCGAGTAACAGATCAAGGCGTGACCGCATAGCGGTTGCGGTAACAGCGAACAAGAGCATCGCCTTGGATGCCAGCAGGCCATATTCGGCCACCCACTTTGGTGCGTCGACAAACGAGTTGACGGCAACCACCGCGAAGAATGCGATGATGAACCACGGCAGTTTCAACTTCGCCGCAAGGCTTTTCGATTGGCCATTGCCCGCACCGATGGCAAGGCCAATGAGCGCCACTGCAGGGGCCAACAAGGCCACGCGCGACAGCTTTACAATCGTTGCCGTTTCACCGGCGGATTGGGAAAAACTATAGCCACCGCCCAGCGACTGCGCGACATCATGAATCGCTGCGCCCATCAGGAAACCCGCCTGACGATCGGTAAAGGCAAGCTGCGCCGCGATGAGGGGGTAAAAGGACATGGCGATAGCACTGGCGAGTGAAACGCCCACCAATGTCAGCGTGAATTGGTTCTGGTTCAGCCGCTCGCGGCCAATAACGGCGTAAATAGCCAAGGCTGCTGACGCGCCGCAAATCGCCGTTGCGCCGCCCGCAAGCCAACCTGCATAATTGCTTTGTCCACCCAGTCGCGCACCAAGCAGGCCTGCACCCATCACCAGCGCCATGATGCACACCAGCCCCAGAAACGCGAGTGCACCCAATCCACCGATCTGCATGACGGTCACCTGCGTTCCCAACAGAACGATGCCCCACCGCAAACAAGAGGTGCCGCAGAAATCAAGGCCCGGGTGAACCTTTTGCTCAGCCGATATAAAATTGAGCGCCAGACCAAGCAGAAGCCCGGCCAATATGACGGGCATGGCATAATGTTCGGAGAACCAAGTCGCTGCGACCGACGCGATACCCACCACAGCAAGACCCGGGAACAATGCGCCGATCATCAATCGTTTGCGCGGTGCCGGATTGTCCTCGGCAAGATATGTCTCGCCGTACAGGTCAGCGATATAATTCGCGTTTATGTCTTGCGGTGTCATATGGCCTTCTATAGGCAGATGCATCAGAAGTTCCAGCATAAAGCAGGTTGGACTATACGCCAAGTGGACACAGTCATGCGCAGGGGTGAAGCGAAGTGAAGCCTATCACACCAACATTGCGTTGGATCCTTTTCGGACTGTTATGTGTCGCGGGTATCTTCAATGCGATGGATCGGCCGGTCATCGCGATCCTTAAGCCTGACATATCCGCCGATCTCGGCTGGAGCGATACTGATTTTGCCAATCTGGCTTTTGTAACGCAGGTTGCGGCTGCGCTGTCATTCTTGTTCACCGGCTGGCTGGTGGACAAATTGGGCGTGTTGCGATCGATGGTAGCGGGTGTGACGACCTGGAGCCTTGCGGCCATGGCACATGGGTGGGCGGTTGCCGGATGGCATGTTGTCGCCGCGCGCATCGGGCTTGGTGCGACCGAAGCCGTGCAGACACCGCTGACCATCAAGACCGTTGCGACCCTGTTTCCAGCAGACAAGCGGTCGTTTGCTTTTGGGGTAGGCACGGCAATTGCGGGCCTTGGTACAATTGCCATGCCCTTTTTCATTCCTGTGATCGCGGCCATCTGGGGATGGCGCGGCGCGCTTATCTTTGGCGGCATCGGTGGATTTGTCACGCTTGCATTATGGCTGTGGTTCGCACGAGGCGTGAAATTTGATGATCAGGCGGAAGATGCCAATCGCGACTTTTCCGATGGCGGCGCGCCATATGGGCCGATATTGCTTGAACGGCGTACGTGGGCGATTGTCATCGCGAAGGCGCTTTCCGACGCAACATGGTGGCTCATAAATTTCTGGCTACCCGATTTTTATCGCAAGGAATTCGGCCTTACAACCAGTGAACTCGCAATACCTTTGGCCATCGCTTTTTTTGGTTCGGGCGCGGGTGCAGTGTTCGCAGGATGGCTGTCGACACGACTTTTGGAAGCGGGTTGGAGCGTCAACCGCGTACGCAAGACGATCATGCTGGGATCCGCAGCCATCGTCGTGCCGCTGCCATTCGTACTTACGCTGGATTCATTTTGGCCAGTGGCGATCATGATGGGCGTCGTCATGGCCGGACATCAGGGTTTTTCCCTGTCGATATTTTCCATCATTACCGATGTTGTGCCACGCGCAAAGGTTGGCCGCGTAACGGCCTTTGGGGCATTCATGGGGAATATGGGCGGTGCCCTGATTCAATTGGTGACTGGCGCCGTTTTGGCGGCGGGGCTTGGCTACACCCCATTGTTTATCTTTGCCGCTGTGTCTTATCTGCTTGCATTAGGCTGGCTGCACCTGTTGCTGCCGCATATCCGCCGGGCGGAAGGCGGGGCTGAACCCGCCCCCGTTTGATACCGGGTCGGCTTAGCCAGCCTTGGCCAGGCCTTCTGCGTCCACAATTGCTTGCAGCTCGCCCGCTTCGTACATTTCCATCATGATGTCCGAACCACCAAGGAACTCGCCCTTGACGTACAGCTGCGGAATTGTTGGCCAGTCGCTATAATCTTTGATGCCTGCGCGGATTTCCATATCCTGCAGCACATCGACGCTTTCATAGGCGACATTCAGATGGTCCAGAATGGCGATCGCCTTGCTGGAAAATCCGCACTGCGGAAACAATGGCGAACCTTTCATGAAAAGGACGACATCATTGCCTTTGACGATCTCATCGATCCGTTCATTAACACTCATTTCAATACTCCAATAATCAGGGGGTAGCTGTTGTCAGCTGAAGGGCATGCAAGACACCGCCCATGCGTCCGCCCAAAGCGTCATACACGGCCTTGTGCTGTTTTACGCGCGGCATGCCGCGAAAGCTTTCGCTGACGACGCGTGCGGCATAATGGTTGCCGTCGCCCGCAAGGTCAGTGATTTCGACAAAAGCATCGGGAAGCGCGGCTTGAATCATTTCCTCAATTTCGTGGGCGTGCATGGCCATTATGCAGGCTCGATAAATTGACGGCGGGCTTCCACCATTTTGTCTTCGAGCGCAGCGCGGATCATCGCGTCATCCACGTCGATACCGGCCGATGTCAAATCGCCAAGCAGCTTACGGATTACGTCTTCGTCGCCCGCTTCTTCAAAGTCCGCCTGCACGACCGATGTCGCATAAGACGTTGTTTCTTCGGGGGTCAGGCCCATTTTTTCGGCTGCCCACTGACCCACCAGCTTGTTGCGGCGGGCGGTTATCTTGAATTGCAGGTCTGCATCATGTGCAAACTTGTTTTCAAAGGCTTTTTCGCGATTGTCGAAAGTTGTCATCATGCCGTTCCATTTTACTGTTGTTCAAAGATAATGCCTGCATCGTCGCGCAACAAGGCCGGTCTTGTTAAATGTGTACGACGAGCTTTCCAACCGCTGCCCGGTCACCCAGTCGTGCGATTGCTGTTCCGGCGTCCGCAAGCGCGAATGTTTCCGAAATGCGCGGCTTGATCTTGCCCGCTGCATATAGGTCAAACAGCTCTGCAATGTTGGCGTGATTTTTCTGCGGCGTACGTGCGGCAAAGGCGCCCCAGAAAACGCCGCACACGTCGCAGCTTTTCAGCAGTGTGAGGTTTAATGGCAATTTCGCGATCCCTGCGGGAAAGCCGACCACGAGAAATTTGCCTTCCCACGCAATCGACCGAACGGCAGGTTCGCTATAGTCGCCACCCACGGTGTCATAAATGATATTATAGCCGTCCCGGCCAGCGGCCGTTTTGAACATTTCGGCGACAGCCTTGGACTGGTCTTTGTCGAACGGCTGGTGCGGGTAGACGACCACTTCGTCAGCGCCAGCTTCGCGCGCGATGTCTGCCTTTGCTTCGCTGGATACACCGGCGACAACACGGCCGCCAAATGCCTTGGCCAGTTCAATCGCCGAAATCCCGATGCCGCCTGCGCCGCCCAGCACAAGGACATTGTCGCCGGACTTCATATGGCCGCGATCCTTCAGCGCGTGGATTGATGTGCCATAGGTCATCAACAAAGCTGCGCCATCGTCAAAGGACATGGCGTCGGGCATTTTGAAGCAATTGAACGCTGCGACCGCGACTTTTTCGGTCAGGCCGCCATTGCCGCACAGGCCAATGACGCGGTCGCCAATGGCAAAGCCGGTCACGCCTTCGCCAATAGCTTCGACTGTACCCGCAATTTCGCCGCCCGGCGCAAAGGGACGCTCTGGCTTGAATTGATAAAGGTCGACAATCATCAGCGTGTCGGGGAAGTTGATCGAACAGGCCTTTACCGCGACCACAACCTGACCGGGTCCGGCGGTGGGCTCAGGCAGTTCGCCCATGACAAGTGTTTCTGGGCCGCCGCTTGCGGTCGATAATAATGCGCGCATGTCTCTCTCCTAAACGGGGTTTGGCGCCAGCCAGGGCCGGTCCGCAGATAATTTGGCTTCGTACACCGAAATCGCGTCGCTGCTTTTCAGCGTCAGGCCAATTTCGTCTACACCGTTAATCAGGCAATGTTTACGGAATGGGTCGATGTCAAATTCGAACCGGTCCTGAAACGGGGTGGTGACAGTTTGCGTTTCCAGATCGATGTGAATGTCATCGGTCCGCGCGACTTCCATCAACCGGTCAATTGCCGCCTGCGGCAGAACAATAGCGAGCAAACCATTCTTGAACGCATTGCCCGAAAATATGTCGGAAAAGCTGGGCGCAATCACCGCTGATATGCCCAAATCGGCCATCGCCCATGCCGCATGTTCGCGGCTCGATCCGCAACCGAAATTGTCGCCAGCGATCAATATTGGCGCACCGGCATATTCAGGGTCGTCAAATACGTTGCCCGGCACCGCGCGTAAGCTTTCGAACGCACCCTTGCCCAGTCCAGCGCGGCTAATGGTTTTCAGCCACACCGCGGGGATGATCACATCGGTGTCGATATTCTTCAAACCGACGGGATAGGCCCGGCCTTCAACACGGCTTATCGCTTTCATGATTTTAGTCCGTATCTGTCTTGGGCTGATTGTGCGTCATCGGCGCAACTTCGGGCTCAGGCGACATTGGTTCCAGCTTTCCCTTTTTCTGGGTCAGACTGCGGCGCCCTGCGTAAATTAACGCCGCCATCAGTGCCGCCGAACCCACTGCCGCGCCAACCTTTGCTGTGGTCGACCATGTGTCGCCATTGTCGGATTTTTTATTGGTCATAAGCCTCTTCCTTGATGCCAACTGCTTTAGCTTCGGCATTTGTGACAAGTAAAGGGAATAGCTTCACTGGCACCGCCGCATAAGCCAGCGGTGGCGTGCGTGCGTTACCATTAATTGGCGAGCGCACGGACGTCGGTGAGCTTGCCCGTCACCGCAGCAGCTGCGGCCATTGCCGGGCTTACCAGATGCGTGCGCGCGCCTGGTCCTTGGCGGCCGACGAAATTCCGGTTGCTGGTTGATGCGCAACGTTCGCCGGCGGGCACCTTGTCCGGGTTCATCCCCAAACATGCCGAACAGCCCGGCTCGCGCCATTCAAACCCAGCGCTCGTAAATATCCGGTCTAGGCCCTCGTCCTCCGCCTGCTGCTTCACAAGGCCACTGCCGGGCACGACAATCGCCCATTTGACATTCGCTGCCTTTTTGCGGCCTTTTAAGATTTCAGCGGCGGCGCGCAGATCTTCAATGCGGCTGTTGGTGCAGCTGCCGATGAAGATATTCTGCACTTCGATATCGGTCATCCGCGTGCCGGGCGTCAGCCCCATATAATCCAGCGATTTGCGCGCGGCTTCCTGCTTGGACGGATCGGCAAAGCTGGACGGGTCTGGCACGATGCCTGTAATTGGCAACACATCTTCGGGGCTGGTGCCCCATGTGACGCTGGGTGCGATATCGGCGGCATCAATCGATACGACCTTGTCATAGGTTGCACCCGGGTCGGTCGCGAGTGTGCGCCAATAGGCAACCGCTGCGTCCCAATCCGCGCCTGACGGTGCCATAGGCCGGCCTTTGATATACGCAAAAGTGGTCTCGTCGGGTGCCACGAGGCCCGCACGCGCGCCATGTTCAATGGCCATGTTGGAAATGGTCAGCCGCCCTTCGACGCTGAGCGCGCGGATGACGGATCCGGTATATTCGATCACATGGCCGCTGCCGCCGGCGGCACCAAGTACGCCGGTGATGTGCAGCACCACGTCCTTGGCGGACACGCCTGCGCGCAATTCGCCCTCGACGCGGACTTCCATGGACTTTGAACGGGTCAGTTGGAGCGTCTGTGTGGCCAGAACATGCTCGACCTCAGACGTACCAATGCCGAATGCCAAGGCGCCAAGGCCACCATGGCAAGCGGTGTGGCTGTCGCCGCACACAATCGTCGTGCCGGGAAGGGAAAAGCCCTGCTCTGGCCCAACAACATGGACGATACCCTGCTTGGCATCGGAGGCATTGATGTAGTCGATGCCGAACTCCGGCGCGTTTCGCTCCAGCGCTTCCAATTGCTGGGCGCTTTCGGGGTCTGCAATCGGGATCGGTTGTCCGTGGCTGTCCAGACGCGCGGTGGTGGGCAGGTTGTGGTCAGGCACAGCCAATGTCAAATCGGGCCGGCGGACACGGCGTCCTGCCGCCCTTAGGCCTTCAAAAGCCTGCGGACTGGTCACTTCGTGCACAAGGTGGCGGTCAATGAAGATCAGGCACGTACCATCGTCGCGTTGTTCGACGACATGGGCGTTCCAGATTTTTTCGTACAGTGTTTGCGGTGTGGACATAATAAAAGTGCCATAGAACTGATTGCAACGAAATCAAGTGAGGTGACAATCGTTGCACTTCAATATTCCGTTGTTTGCGTCTAATGGGAACAATATGGGCATTATCAGCATCATCCTCATTGTGCTTGGCACCGTCTTCGTCATGGAATGGGTGGCGTGGTCGAGCCATAAATATATCATGCACGGTTGGGGCTGGGGCTGGCACCGTGACCATCACGAGCCACATGACAACACGCTGGAAAAGAACGATCTTTACGGGATTGTCGGCGCGGTTACGAGCATCTCCTTATTTGCGATTGGCAGCCCTTTGTTGCTTGGTGAAAGAGCTTGGGAGCCAGCGACCTGGATTGGGCTTGGCGTGCTATTTTACGGCATCATCTACACCGTGGTGCATGATGGCCTCGTGCATCAGCGTTACTTCAAATATGTGCCGCGCAGTGGTTATGCCAAGCGGCTGGTTCAGGCGCATAAATTGCACCATGCCACCATCGGCAAGGAAGGCGGCGTCAGCTTTGGTTTCGTGTTTGCGCGTGATCCCGCCAAGTTGAAGGCGGATCTCAAAAAACAACGCGAGGCGGGGATCGCGATCGTGCGCGACGCAGCGATTTAGGCTTCGGGCTGTCGCCAAATCCAACCAAGACACAGTATCGCAACGCCAAGCGGTATTAACGACCACGGCAATGCCAACGTGATTAATCCAATAGCTATGCTGATGCCAAAGGCGGTCGTTGCCGACCATTTGCCGCGCCTGCTCACCACCCCTTTTTCGCGCCATGCAACAATATGATGCCCAAAGGCCGGATGATTCATCAAGCGGGCTTCAAGCGCCGGGCTGCTGCGCGCAAAGCAAAACGCCGCCAATATCATAAAGGGTACGGTCGGCAGCAACGGCAGCGCTATACCAATGGTGCCAAGCGCCAGAGCGCACAGCCCACCAATCAGCCAGAGCTGCCGCTGTATCAATATTGATGGACCGCTTTGGTCACATAATAGCTGTCGAGACCTTCGGGGCCGCCTTCGCTGCCAAAGCCGGATTCCTTGACCCCGCCAAAGGGCGCGTCAGGCATGGAAATCACAAAGCTGTTCAGGCCGACCATGCCGGTATCTAAAGCATCAGCCACAAGGTTCGCCTGCCGCGCGTTTTCGGTGAAGGCATAAGCCGCAAGGCCAAAGGGCAAGCGGTTTGCCTGTTCAATGGCTTCGTCCAACGTCTTGAATGGCCGCATCAGTGCAACGGGGCCAAATGGTTCATTGTCCATGACGTCTGCCGACATGGGAACGTCCGCGAGCACTGTGGGCTGAAAGAAATAGCCCTGTTCCCCGCGCGTGCCACCCGCCAACAGCTTTGCGCCTTTTGACGTTGCATCTTCCACGAGGGCCGCGATGGCCGATGGCCGCCGCGCATTGGCCAATGGTCCCATGACGGTGCCAGCGTCCAATCCATTGCCAACCTGAACTTGGCGGGTATGCGCAGCAAAGCCCGCCACAAAGCGGTCATAGACGCCTTCCTGCACATAGAAACGCGTCGGTGAAATGCACACTTGTCCGGCGTTCCGAAACTTGGTGGTCGCCGACAAAGTGATGGCCTTTTCAAGGTCGCAGTCGTCGAAAATGAGCACAGGCGCATGGCCACCCAATTCCATCGTGGTGCGCTTAACGCCGTCTGCCGCAAGTTTCAGCAAATGCTTGCCCACGGGCACAGACCCTGTGAAGCTGACCTTGCGGATGATGGGTGATGCAATCAAATGGCGGCTCACCATATCGGGAACGCCATAGACCAGCTGCGCAACATTGCCCGGAACGCCGCCGTCGATGACGCACTGCATGATGCCGCTTGTGCTTGCTGGCGTTTCTTCCGGTGGCTTGGCGATGATCGAGCAGCCCGCAGCGAGCGCCGCCGCCATTTTTTTGCACATCAAATTGACCGGGAAATTCCACGGTGAAAATGCGGCAACGGGTCCAACGGGCTGTTTCAGCACAATCGCGCGTTGTCCCGTTGGCCGGACGAGAACCCGGCCATAGCTGCGCTTGGCCTCTTCGGCGAAATAATCAAACTGCGCGGCGCAGGACAGAACCTCGGTCCGCGCTTCGGCGAGTGGCTTACCCTGCTCCGTCGTGAGCAGAACGGCGATGCCCTCTGCCCGGTCACGGATGAGATCGGCAACCTTATGCAATATTGCGGCGCGGGCATTCACATCGACGCCGCGCCAATATGCGAAACCCTTTGCTGTCGCGGCAAGCGCTTCATCGAGGTCTGCCGCGGTCGCCAGCGGCAGCTCCGCGAGCGTTTCGCCAGTGGCCGGATTTATAACGGCGTGACAGTCGCGGCCTTCGCCCTTGCGCCAGCTGCCATCAATATAAAGGCCCAAATCGGTAGTGTAGCTCATCGAATGTCCCGCAAATTTCGTGTTCTGTGCATGTAGGCGTCAGCTCGTGGGTTTGGAACCCCTTGCAAGCTTCAACAGCCAGAAAACCGGGAACCCGGCCAACAATAAAACAACGCCCCAGATTAAGGCTTCGGCCCCAGCGCCATAGATCGTCCAGCAGGAATAGAGCGCTGCGAGCAACAATATCACCTTGAAACCCGCTTTGCCCGGCAACTGTCCTTTGGTCATCAAACGGAACGCAGCCGCGGCGCATCCGAAATACATCACCAGAACAATGGCGGTGGTGAGCAAGATGAGAAATTCAAACATCGATGACATCGACCGGCTGCTGTTCATCAGGATGACCAGCGTCAAAAGCGTTGAGGTAAACAGATGGGCGTTGCGCGGCGTGCCATTGGCGCTTTCTTTGCCCATGAATGCCGGGAACAGGCCGTCGCGCGCCAAAGCGGCGGGCATCTCGGCTTGACACATGATCCAACCGTTCAACGCGCCAAGCGCGCTGATAGCGCCGACTGCGGCGATCGCGGTGCCGGCATTGGTGCCCGCATATACATTTACAAAGTCCGCAAATGGCGCCGCCGATACGCTGGTGATGGCAACCGGCAGCATCAGGACTACGGCAGAGCAGACGAGGATATAAATGACGCCAGCGCCGGCGGTTCCAAAAAGCGTCGCGCGGTTGATGGTGCGTTCGGGGTCCTGCACCTTGTCGGCAGGCACGGTCGCCAGCTCAAGCCCAAGCATGGCCCATAGGGTCAATATGGTAGCGGTGGAAATGCTCGCCGCCGAAATGTCTGCGGCAACAAATGGCCGGACAAGCGCGGTGCCCTGGGTCGCAAGGACATAGGCCGCAAGCCCGATCACCGCGACCAGAGGCAGCAGCTTTGCAACCGTCCATACGATCTGAACTTGCCCGGCAAGCTTGGTGCCGCGAATGTTGATGAGCGTAAATGCCCAAATAATTGCGATGGTCACTGCCGACGATACGCCATGCGTTCCGACAACCGGAAACAACTGGCTCAAATAGCTTACCGCAGCGGTGGCGATGGCGGCGTTGCCAACCCACATCGATATCCAATAGGCCCATGCAATCGCGAAGCCCGCGCCGTCGCCGAAGGCCGCGCGCGTATAGGCGTAAGGCCCACCCGCCTTTGGCAAGGCCTTGCTCAACGCGCCAAATACCGCTGCTACGCACAATGCGCCAGCTACGGTAATCAACCATCCAATAACGGAATTCCAGCCCAAGGGCGCAAGGCTCGCAGGCAACAGGAATACGCCTGACCCAATCATGCTGCCCATGACGAGCGCAAGTGCCATCCAAAAACCCATTGGACGGCTTGCTTTGGCTGTATCCTGCGTCACTTAAATCCCCCCTATTTTCGTACCCTGACTGGCACGGAAAAAGGGCAAAAGCCAATGATTGTTTAGTGCGCCAGCAACACAGGGATGCCCAATTCGCCCAGCATGAACCGTGTCACGCCGCCAAACAAGGTTTCGCGCCACCGCCCATGGCCATAGGCGCCCATGACGAGGAAATCGGGTCGCCACGCATGTACTTCAGCCAGCAACCGTTCCTCGACGCTTTGATCACCTTTTGCCGCGACGGCTATTTCGGCGCTGACGCCATGGCGCGATAGATAGGTCGCAGCGTCCGTGACCGGGAATTCTTCGGGCACGGTTTCAACCTCTGCGATCCGCACGTGCGTTGCGGCCTGAAGCAACGGCAGCGCGGCGCGCAGCGCGTTGGCTGCTTCAAATCCGCCGTCATATGCCACCATCGCGCGGTCCAAGGAGATTCGCTTCGTCGATGCAGGCACCGCAAGTACGGGTGTGCGCGACGCTGTGACGACATCACTGACCCATGCGCGCGCGCCGCCGGCTGTGCCCGCTTCATCCAGCGACATAACCAATATGTCCGCCAGTCGCGCTGCGTTTATCAAGGCATCGGATGTGGTTCCGTCAAATATCTGCCAATCCCAAGGCACATCCTCCGACTTCAGATGCGCGTCGGTGCGTGCGCAGAGCTTTCCGCGTTCCGTTTCGGCGGCATCAAAGGCTTCGGCAATGAAATGCGCGCCGCCGAACATATCAAACGCCACATAATCCTGCGTTGGTCGGGGCAAAACAAGCGTGAGATGCCCGTTGAAACGGCGGGCAAGATCAAGCCCCGCCTGCAACCGGCTTTCAAAGGCTGCGTCTCCGCCAGCATGTACCATGATAGATTTCATCATCAGTTCCTTTTCATATGCCAGAATAGGCCGACTCGGATTGATGCGATTGAGCGTAGGCCGATGCCGCGCAAAGTCTTTGATTGATATCAAACACCGCAAAATGCTTCCAAAGGCCGTTATATTATGTCAGCGATGACGGATGGATGACGCGGGGCAGGCGAAGAACGAGGTAATCGTGCGGGGTGCGCGCATCACCGATGCTCAAGCCATAGCCGACATTTATGCCCATCATGTTCTGAACGGCACCGCCAGTTTCGACACTGTGCCGCGTACATTGGAGCAAACCGAACAGAAGATTGGCGACATTTTGGCCCATGGTTGGCCATTCCTGGTTGCCGAACGCGAAGGGGTGATATTGGGCTATGCCTACGCCACGGCATTTCGAGACCGGCCCGCTTATGGCTTCACCTGCGAAAACTCGATTTATGTGCGCGCGCAAGTTGTGGGGCAGGGGATCGGTGTCCTATTGATGCGTCACCTGCTGGATGCAGCGCACGCATGTGGTTTTCGTCAAATGATTGCGGTGATCGGCGGCGGAGAGCCCGCGTCGGTGGCGCTGCATACGAAAATGGGATTCACTTTTGCCGGCCGGATGCGATCGGTTGGTCGGAAATTTGGCCGCTGGCTTGACAGCGTGTACATGCAGGTCGAGCTTGGAGAGGGAGACCGGACCGCGCCAGCGCGCGAACCGGGATGAAGGAGAGAAGATTATGGCAGAGTTTGAATTGGTCGCCGACGGCCTGCGCTTCCCGGAAGGCCCAGTCGTCATGCCCGATGGCAGCGTCATTTTGGTCGAAATCGCCGAAGGGCAAATCACGCGGGTGCGGCCCGACGGCAGCAAGTCCGTCGTTGCAAAGACAGGCGGCGGCCCCAACGGCTTGGCGCTTGGCCCCGACGGCAAATTATACTGCTGCAACAATGGCGGCTTTGAATATATCGAAGCCAATGGCTTTCTTGCGCCGCACGGCATTGCGCAGGATTATTCCGGCGGCCGGATTGAACGTATCGATATCGATACCGGCGCAGTCGAGATACTCTATAAATCGGGTGACTTTGGCTGCAGTCTGCGTGGCCCGAACGACATTGTCTTTGATGCGCATGGCGGGTTCTGGTTCACCGACCATGGCAAGATCGATTATGCCAAGCGCAGCCATGACGTCGTTGGCATCTTTTATGCCAAGGCCGATGGCAGCCATTTGGAAGAGGTCATCTTTCCGTCGAACAACCCCAATGGCATTGGCCTGTCGCCCGATGGCAAGACATTATATGCCGCCGAAACCTACACCTGCCGGTTGATGAAGTTCAACATCACGTCGCCCGGCAAAGTTGCGCCCGATGCGGGTCCGGGCGGGCCGGGGATTCCGGTATATCGTCCAGCCGGGTATAAATTTTTCGACAGCCTTGGCATCGAAGCAAGCGGTAATATCTGCGTCGCGACGATTGGTGAGTGCGGGATCAGCGTGATTTCTCCGGATGGTGAGCTGGTCGAATTTGTTGCGACCGATGATATCTTCACCACCAACATTGCGTGGGGCGGAGACGATATGATGGACGCGTATATCTGCCTGTCGGGCAGTGGGCGTCTGGTGAAAACCCGTTGGGCGCGGCCGGGGCTTAAGCTGCAATATTGATGACGGGCAGTGCATGACATTTAATACGGTAATTTTTGACTTTGGCGGCGTCATCACGTCGTCACCGTTTGAGGCGTTTAACCGGATGGAGGCGGAGCGCGGCCTGCCCAAGGATTTCGTACGCCGGGTCAATTCGGTGGATCCGGACAATAATGCCTGGGCCAAATTCGAACGCGCCGAATGCAGCGCGACCGAATTTGACGCGCTGTTTGCTGCCGAAGCGCAGGCACTGGGGCATCAATTGGACGGCGCGTCGGTTATCGCCTGCCTCGCTGGCGAAATCCGTCCAGACATGGTGGCCGCGCTTGATCAGCTCAAATCGCTTGGCTTTGCGTTGGGATGCATCACCAACAATGTGCCGTCTGGCAAAGGCGCAGGCATGGCGGTGAGCGATGCAAAAGCGGCGGCGGTGGCGGCGGTAATGGAACGGTTCGACCATATCATTGAATCAAGCAAAGCGGGTGTCCGCAAACCCGACCCGCGCATCTATAATATGATGTGTGAAGCGCTCGCCGTTTCTCCACCACAATGCATCTACCTTGATGACCTTGGCATCAACTGCAAACCCGCAGCTGCGATGGGCATGGCTGCGATCAAGGTTGCCACCGGCGCGCAAGCATTGCGCGAATTAGGCGCGCTATTGGCGTTGACCTTTACACCCGTTGAGGTCTAGGCGGGAGCCGTTCCGTCTCTCCCAACTATTGGAGCACTTCATGGCGAAAAAACTTTTCCCGGACGCGGCATCCGCGCTCGACGGCCTGCTCAAAAACGACATATTGATTGCCAGCGGCGGTTTTGGCCTGTGTGGCTTGCCCGAACGGTTGCTGGATGCTGTTCGCGACAGCGGGGTCACTGGCCTGACCTTCGTGTCCAACAATGCCGGTATCGACAATGAAGGCATCGGCAAGCTGCTGCGCACCAAGCAGGTGAAGAAAATGATCTCGTCCTATGTGGGTGAGAATAAGGAGTTTGAGCGGCAGTATCTGGCGGGCGAGCTTGAGGTGGAATTCTGCCCACAAGGGACGTTGGCCGAACGGATGCGCGCTGGCGGCGCTGGCATTCCCGGTTTTTACACCAAGACGGGCGTCGGCACTTTGGTGGCCGAGGGCAAGGAAGTGAAAGATTTTGGCGGAGAGGAATATATCCTCGAACGCGGGATATTTGCTGACCTGTCGATTATCAAAGCATGGAAAGCCGATGAAAGCGGGAACCTTGTCTTCCGCAAGACGGCCCGCAACTTCAATCTGCCCGCCGCGACCTGCGGCAAGGTGTGCGTGGTTGAGGTGGAGGAAGTGGTGCCGGTTGGCAGCCTTGACCCCGACTGCATCCATTTGCCCGGCGTCTATGTGCAACGCATGATCGTTGGCGCGCCTTATGACAAAAAGATTGAGTTCCGCACCGTCCGCGAAAGGGAAAGCGCATGATCCGCAGTTTGGTAATAAGCGTTGCCGCGCTGGCGTTGGCCAGTAGCGCAGCGCAAGGTCAGCAGGTTGCTGCGCCCGTGCTCAGCAAGGACGCGCTCGCGACCCAGATCGGCGAAAAGCCAACGTCCGCTTCGCCACCGACGGGCCAACAATGGCTTTATGGTTCGGCTGAAGGCAGCATTGCGTCGGCGCAGGTATATAAAGCAATGGCGCAATATGTCCGTGCAAAGGCCCTGAACCGTGCCATCAAATCGCAGACGGTGCTGGCAGATGGGTCAACCCCGGACGCGCCCCGGTTCGAAAGCTGCGGTTCAAAGCCATTGGCCGCGGTATTTGATGCCGACGAAACGCTGCTCTGGAACGTAGGCGCAATGCGCTATATGGCTGAGCAGGGTAAGGATTTTGACCCAGTCATCTGGAATGCGTGGGAAAAAGGCGGTGCTGGCAAAGCACTGGCCATGCCCGGCGCGATCGACGCACTGAAAATCATGCGCGATGCTGGCGTGACAATCATCGCGAACACCAATCGCACAGCAGCGAACGCCAAAGGCACGGAAGACGCGTTGCGCATGGCAGGGCTTGGCGAATTCAAACATAAAGACACGCTGTATCTTATGGGTGATGACGCCACCGGATCGAGCAAAGATGGCAGACGCGCTGCCATCGCCGCAAAATATTGCGTGATAGCGCTGGCTGGCGATCAGCTTGGCGACTTTGTCCAGGCGTTTAACGCCAAAGGCCTAAGCGTGGCTGACCGGCGGAAGCTGGCGACAAATCCAGCGATTGCGGACATGTGGGGTAATGGCTGGTTCCTGTTCTCCAACCCTGTCTATGGCCCGTCAATCCGGGGTGGCTATGACGAAATCTTTACGGCCGACACCAAATGGGAGCCCGCGAAATGAGCGGTAAGCCAACCCCACCGATCTGCCGACTGAACACCCCACAACCGATGAAGATGGATTGATACATTGAGCTGGACCCGTGACGAAATGGCCGCCCGCGCTGCAAAGGAACTGCGCGACGGATATTATGTGAACCTGGGCATTGGCATCCCCACGCTGGTGGCCAATCATATTCCGGCTGGGGTTGAAGTAACGCTTCAGTCCGAAAATGGCATGTTGGGTATTGGCCCTTTCCCTTTTGCGGGGGAAGAGGATGCCGACCTTATCAATGCAGGTAAGCAAACCATCAGCGAGCTGCCGCAAACCGCATATTTCGATAGCGCCGCCAGCTTCGCCATGATCCGCGGCGGGCATATTGACCTGACCGTGCTGGGTGCGATGGAAGTCGCGGAGAATGGCGACATCGCTAACTGGATGATCCCCGGCAAGATGATCAAGGGCATGGGCGGGGCAATGGACCTTGTCGCTGGCGTGAAGAAGATCATCGTCGTGATGGAGCATAATGCCAAGGATGGTTCACCAAAGTTCATCCCCGCATGCACATTGCCGCTGACGGGCAAAAATGTCGTCGATATGATCATCACTGATTTGGCGGTGTTCCAACGCCCCGACAAATCGTCGCCGTTCAAGCTGATTGAAGTCGCGCCGGGAATCACCGTTGGTGAAGTCGCCGCCAAAACCACTGCACATTATGAGGTCGCGATTTAATCGGTACGATGCGGCGTATTATTATTGCCTTGATCGCCGCCTCTGCATTGGGGCTGGCCAGCTGGTATTTTTTATACTCGGCGCCGGAGACGAACCAAGTCGCGGTGGTGCTGCGCAAATTGGCAAAGGCACCCCCGAATTTGCCCGATCAGCCAGACGAATGGCGCGGTCGGATCGATTATGGCAAACTCGACCGGCAATTTGCCGCACTGACGCAGCGTTCCGAAATGGCTGGGCTTGCGGTAGCCATCGTTGAGGATGGCGAGCTGCGCTTTGTGCATAGCTATGGCGTCGTTGACCGTTCCACCAATGTCCCAGTTACCAATAATACGGTGTTCCGTTGGGCTTCCGTCTCGAAAACGGTTGCCGGCACGCTGGCCGCATCGATGGCGAGCGAAGGCCCGGTTGATCTGAACAAGCCGGTGTCTAGCTGGAAAAGTTCGCTGCGTCTGCCCGATGGCGCGGAGGCGCGGATCAGCTTTGCACAGTTGTTGGCGCAGCAGACCGGGCTCACCAAAAACGCATATGATGAAAAGCTGGAGGATGGTCAGGACCCGCGCGTCATCCGCGCCAGTCTGGCAGAAGCGCCGCTGCAATGTACGCCCGGTACCTGCCACACCTATCAGAACCTGGCGTTCGACGCGGCCAGTGAGATATTGGCCAAGGCAGGCAAGCGGCCCTATCCCCATCTGGTCAGCGAACGTTTCTTTTTGCCGCTGGGCATGACCAGCGCGAATTTCGGCATGGCAGGACTGACCGGCGCGAAGGATTGGGCCCGACCGCACAGTGGCAGAAATGTCCGCACCTTAAAAGAAAGCTATTGGCGTGTGCCGGCTGCGGCAGGGGTGGAAAGCAATATCGTTGATTTCTCCCGCTGGTTGCAGGCGACGATGGGCGAGCGCCCCGATGTATTGCCCGCATCAACGCTTCGCTTGGCGCAGGCTCCGCGCGTTAATACGGCGCGAATCTATGGCGGAGAGCTGCGGCAGGCGAATTCAGATACCCATTACGGACTTGGCTGGCGCAGCTTCACTTATGACGGACGCCAGTTCATCGGCCATTCGGGCGCGGTCGATGGATATCGCGCAACGCTGATTTTCGAACCCGCGACACGCACGGGCGTTGTGGCCATGTGGAACAGCAACTGGGGCACGCCCTTCCGCATTCCTTTTGCCGTTTTCGACAGCTATCATCAGCGCACAGAGTCGCGTTGGTTGGAATTGGATGATTAGCTGGCGCGAACAATAGCCCATTTTCAAGGGAAAGGCCGCTTCCAATGACTTACACGCTGATTACCGCGAATCGCAATTATTCCAGCTGGAGCTTGCGGCCTTGGGTGTTGATGACGATGCTGGGCATCCCGTTCGAAGACCGCATCGAGCCTTTTGCGGCTGATAGCAATTACGAAGCCTTCCGCGCGTTTTCGCCAACGGGTCAAGTGCCTGCGCTATTGGACGGCGCACGGACTGTCTGGGATTCGTTGGGCATCACTTTATATTTGGCTGACCGGCACGAAGGCGTCTGGCCGCAGGATCCTGCGGCACGCGCATGGGCGCAATGCGCTGTGACCGAAATGCATGGCGGCTTTTCGGCTTTGCGCAATGATTGCACAATGAATGTCGGCGTTCGGGTGAAGCCAAAGCCTATGTCTGCTGCCTTAGAACGCGATGTTGCACGGATATCCGAGCTTTGGGCGCAAGGCCTCGACAGTTTTGGCGGTCCGTTTCTGGCGGGGCCGCATTTCACCGCCGTCGACGCATTTTTTGCGCCGGTCGCGTTTCGCGTGCGCACCTACGGTCTTGATGTCGGCCATGCCGGGCAAGAATGGGTGGACCATATGCTCGGCCTTCCCGCGATGCGCGCGTGGGAGAAGGATGCCTTGGCCGAAAGCTGGCGCGAGGCTGGCCATGAAGCGGAATTGCAGGCCTGCGGCGAGATCATCGCCGATTACCGTCAGGCATAAGTCCGCCCGAAGCGGGTGACCTTTTGGTTCCGGCTGTTGCCAGCAACGCTTCAGCGAATGCTGCGCCATTGTCGGGTGCAAAGCGCAGGAAGAGCGATGGTTCTATCAATTCCAGCTCCATCAAACGGAACACACCATCGCCATCGCGCAATATGTCGACCCGGGCATACGCCAGCGTGCCAGCGCCGGTGATGGATGCGGTCGCGGCTAAGGCGCGTTGTGCCAGATCTGCTGCTGCGGCAGGCGGTGTCACCGCCGCTTCATAGCCGCCATATTGTTCCTGCACGCGGAAATCGCCTGCCGCTGGACGCTTAATGATGGCGTGACTGACGTTGCCGCCAAAGTAGAAGAGCGAATATTCGCCTTCCTCGGCTATCGTTGGCACATAAGGCTGAACCATCATGCGTTGTCCGGCAACCGAATCGGGAATGTCGTCGCCAAGCGTCAGCCGGAACGTCCCGTCGGCACCGCCGGAAATCGGTGGTTTGACCACGAGCGTGTCGACGGCAAAATGGGCGCGGGCATGGTCAAGCGCGTCGGCATCAAGCGCGTCGCTCACTAAAGTTGGTACGGACGGAATGCCGGCGGCATCCAATTCTGCCAGATAGGATTTGTCGCTATTCCACCGCAATATGCTGACCGGATTGGAAACGGGGATGCCGTCGGCCTCCAACCGGTCAAGCAGGGCAAACCAGCGCGGGCAATCGCGCGGATAGCCCCATGCCAATAATGGCGTGACCAAATCAAAGCCGCTCAAGTCGTCCGCCTTGGTCCAGTCTATAAATGTCGCCTGATCGCCCAATAGCCGCGTATAGTCCGCCTTTATATGCGACCAGTCTTCTTCATATTCGGGGACGGGGGCGAGAATCGCGATCTTTGGCACGTTCATTCGCCCGCCATTTTCAATATCTCTTTCCACTCGGTCGGCCGCACTGGCGCTACCGACAGACGCGATTGCCGCAGCATTTCCATTTCGGCTAGATTCGGGTTCGCCTTGATGGCCTTTAGCGTCACCGATTGGGCAAGCTTGCGTACCGGCTTAACCTTGACCGCAACAAAGCGTGCCTTTTCGTCGGTCGGGTCAATGAAATGCTCTTGGCTGATCGTGATGATGGCGACAATCTCAAGCCCGATATTGCTGTGGTAGAAAAAAGCTTCGTCGCCGACCTTCATCGTGCGCAGGTTTATCGCCGCGCTATGATTGCGCACGCCGTCCCAGGTGCCTTCGCCTTCCGCCACCAAATCATCATAACTATACACGTCGGGTTCGGACTTCATCAGCCAAAATTGTTTTGTCACTTGTCGCTCCTTTTCGCTGGAAAGCCTTTAAGGCAGGCAGTAACACGCTGTCCATGACACATATGCCCGTTATTTCATTGCGCAGCGGCGATGCCGACGCACTTGGCCAGCAGCTTGGCAATTCATTCCAGACCTATGGCTTCGCGACCGTTGTCGATCATGGACTTGATCCGGATCTGGTCGCCAAGGCCTGGGCGCTGACGAAACAGTTGTTCGAACAATCCGAGCCGGAAAAGATGAAGGGCTTTGATACCGCACTTGCGGGTCAGCGCGGCTACACGCCGTTTAAAACCGAAATTGCCAAGGGCGCTGACTATCATGATCTGAAGGAATTCTGGCATGTCGGGCGTGACGTCGCGCCGGACAGCCCATTGGCGGGGTCGATGTTGCGGAATATCTGGCCCGATGTTCCCGAGTTTAAAGAGACGTTCCAGTTGCTCTTTGCCGAAATGGACAAGGTCGGCGCGCGGATATTGTCCTCGATCGCCCGCTATCTCGATTTGCCTGCGGATTGGTTTGACCCGACCATTGAGGATGGCAATTCGATTTTGCGGTTGCTGCATTACCCGCCGATTGCCGGTGACGCCGAAGGCTGCATCCGCGCCGGCGCGCATGAGGATATCAATTTGATAACGCTCTTGCTGGGTGCCGAAGAGGCCGGGCTGCAGATTTTGCGCCCCGACGGCAGCTGGATGGACGTGTCGCCACCGCAGGGCGGCCTTGCGGTCAATGTGGGGGACATGTTGCAGCGGCTGACCAACCATATGCTGCCGTCGACGACGCACCGTGTGGTCAACCCGACGGGCGATCGTTCGCGGTTCAGCCGCTACTCCATGCCATTCTTTCTGCATCTGCGGTCTGACTTCCCAATCGCCACGTTGCCGCAATGCGTGAGCGCGGAAAACCCGAATCGCTATCCCGACCCGATTCTCGCAGATGATTATCTGCGCGAACGTTTGATCGAGATTGGTTTGCTGAAGGCATAAGGGCGACGCCAAAGATCGCCACCGCCCTGCGTTACATTGACAAGGTTGACGCAAAAGCAGGGGTGTATCTGTCCAGTCAGTCAATTTGGCGGTCCCGCAATAATCCTCCCCATCGACTTGCGATGTGGCCATGTCTCGGCGGCCTCTGCGCCTCTGCGTGAACATCTTCTGCGTGTGCGGACGCATGCAATCTCGGCTGTCATATTGGGTGCGGACCCAAATACAGCATGAGAATCGGCCATAAAGCGCTCCCGATTCTCCGATTCACCCCTGATTCTGCGCTTTCCGGGGTATTTAAACCCCACGGAACCTATGTCCCGTCCGCCGGTTATCCCGTCTCAACCCGCGAAAAACCGTGCATTTCCGGCGGACTGCATTTTTTTTGTAATAAAATTGCAAATGGCTGTTGACCGAATCCCGAAGTCGCTTTAGAGGCCCTCTCACCGGACGGGAAGCGAGCGTTTCCGCGGTTCGGTCGCCAACAAATAGGTCACCTACTCCTCTGGTAGTAAATATCAGGGAACCATAGGTGTCCGCTTTTTTGTCGGTGGTAACCGGGTCAAACCGGTTCGGCTCTTTGACATTGTGATATTTAGATGAAGGGACATGTGGGCGACGGCGCCAGGTCCGGGGGTTTTTAGGCCCCGGGTGCTTGGTTAAAAATTAGCTGTTCGCACATAATGTCCTA
>NZ_JBIIMC010000048.1:0-10328 GCF_044338195.1 Sphingorhabdus sp.
CCAGATGATCGTTCCGGTCTGCCCCATTTCGGGCGGGTGCCACAGCAGCATCCAGATAATGCCGAGCGGGATTGCGGCACCGTATAACCATGGAAGGCGGCGCCCCCATTTGCTTTGCGTGCGGTCGGACAGCTCGCCAATGATCGGGTCGGCGAAGGCATCAAAAATCAGCGCCGCCATAATGATAGTGCCGACAAGCCCTGCATCAATGCCCAGCACCTGATTATAAAAAATCAGCAGAAATACGGAAAAGCCATTGTCCTTCACGCCATAGGCGACGGAGCCTAGGCCATGCATGACCTTCAACGATCGGGGAAGTGGGACTGCTTGGGCCATGGGAGTTAAATGACGCTGCGCGAAAGTGTTGTGTTTCCGTCGAATCGCACGTTGTTTCTCTCCTGTTTCTCAGCCTCATGCTAGGCCCGCTTCTTGGCCTGTCAATCGCGATGCAAATGACGTTACGGCATGCTTTGCTCACCGATAAGCGCTTGCGTTTCTGCGCGTGACCGCCCAAAAATTCACTAAGCAATTAATTTAGGAGAGCATGATGTCCGAGCTTGAAACTTTCCGCGCCGAAGCGCGCGCCTGGCTGGAGGAAAACTGCCCAGCTGAAATGCGCACGCCTGCCAAGGGTGACGAAGATGTCTGCTGGGGCGGCCGCAATTTTGTGTTCCAATCCGACGCGCAAAAGCTGTGGCTCGAACGCTGCGTGGCCAAGGGTTACACCGTGCCCGATTGGCCCAAAGCTTATGGTGGTGCAGGCCTTAGCCCGCAGGAAACCAAAGTCTTGCGTCAGGAAATGGCAAAGCTCGGCTGCCGTTCACCGCTGAACAGCTTTGGTATCTGGATGCTTGGCCCTGCCTTGCTGAAGTTCGGCACCGAAGAGCAAAAAGTGCATTATATGGGCCAGATCGCGCGCGGCGAAATCCGCTGGTGCCAGGGTTATTCCGAACCCGGCTCAGGCAGTGACCTTGTATCGATGCAGACCTTTGGCGAAGACAAGGGCGATCATTGGGTCGTCAATGGCCAGAAAATCTGGACGTCCTATGCGGACAAGGCGGATTGGATTTTCTGCCTCGTGCGCACCGACAAGACCAACAAATATCAGGGCATCAGCTTCCTGTTGTTCGACATGGAAACGCCCGGCGTTACGACCAAGCCCATTAAGTTGATTTCGGGCAATTCGCCATTCTGCGAAACATTCTTCGACAATGTCGTGGTGCCCAAGCATCAGATCGTGGGCGAATTGAACCGCGGATGGGATGTCGCGAAATATCTGCTCGGGCATGAGCGCGAGATGATTTCGGGCATGGGCGGCGATGGCGGCGTGACCTCCATCGGTGCGGCGATGAAGGCTGTATTGACCGAAGAACCCGTGCTGCGCGCGCAAATGGCATTGTTCGATGTCGAAAATCTGACATTCCGTGCACATGGCGAACGGTTCATGGACGAATGGAAAACCGGCAAGGCGCATCCTGCTTATTCCAACCTGATGAAATATGTCGGGACCGAGCTGAATAAAAAGCGCAATGAACTGGTGATGTCGATTGGCGGAACGCAGGCGCTTGAATGGGAAAGCGAACGTTCCAACGGCGGGTCAAAGGCCCGCAATTGGTTGCGGACCAAAGCCAACTCGATTGAAGGCGGCACCAGCGAGGTGATGCTGAACGTCGTATCCAAACGCATCCTCGAAATGCCAGGAGCTTAAGACCATGGCGATGACATTGAACGACGACCAGAATATGCTGCGCGAAAGTGCGCGTGATTTCATGGCGAGCGAAGCCCCCGTCACCCATTTCCGCAAATTTCGCGACATGGGTTGCAAGGATGGTTTCAGCCACGGCCTGTGGAAGCAGTTTGCCGAAATGGGCTTCACCGGCATCCTCATTCCCGAAGCCGAAGGCGGCATGGGCATGGGCCAGATTGAGGCGGGAATCGTGCTGGAAGAAATTGGCCGCAACCTGTCACCTTCGCCATTTCTGACGACATCGGTTGCCGCTGTCGAGGCGTTGAAGCTGGCTGACAAGGCCATGCGTGACCGCTGGTTCCCCGGCATTTTGGCAGGCGAAACGGTTATCGGCATTGCGATTGAAGAAGGCGTAAAGCACCGGCCCGAAAAAATTGCCTGCGTTGCCGAACGCAGTGGCAATGGCTTCAAACTGACCGGACACAAGCAATTTGTCGTGCAAGGCACGTCGTCGGATATGCTGATCGTCGCCGCACGGACCGCAGGCGCGGTGGGAGAGACCGACGGCCTGACATTGTTTGCCGTCGACAAGGATGCGGCGGGTCTGTCGATGGAGGCGGCACGGCTTGTCGATTCCGCAATGGCCGCGCATGTGAAACTCGACGGCGTTCAGGTGAATGCCGATGCGGTCATTGGTGACGTTGACGGCGGCTGGGCTGTGCTTTCCAAAATGCTGGACGCTGGCCGCGTTGGGGCTGCTGCCGAAATGGTCGGCGTTGGCACTGGCGCAATGGACATGACGTTCGATTATCTGAAAACCCGCAAGCAGTTCGACCGCGTCATCGGCGAGTTCCAAGCGCTTCAGCACCGTGCCGCGCATCTTTATGGTGAAATGGAAGGCGCGCGTTCGATTGTGCTGAAAGCGCAATCGTTAATGGATGAAGGCCATGCCAAGGCGGAACTTTATGTTGCGGCAGCCAAGGCGAAAGCAGGGCTCGCATGCAATCTTGCGGTACGCGAAGGCGTGCAAATGCATGGCGGCATTGGCATGACCGATGAGTATGACATCGGCCTCTATATGAAGCGCGATCGCGGGCTGAACGAATTTTTCGGCGATGCATATTATCACGCAGACCGCGTGGCGACGATGAACGGTTATTGAGACGGATTGGAACAAGAACCGTAGCCCTGAGCCGTCAAGGCGCAGCCTTGGCGAAAGTCGAAGGGCGTTGAGAGGTCTGCGCAACCGCTGGTTGGCACCCTTCGACGGACGCAGTCGCGGTGCGACAGCTGCTCAGGGCTACGGTTAATACGGCTTATTTTGTAAAAGGATTAGACATGGACATTCAAACTTTATTCAACCTCAATGGCCGCGTTGCGCTGGTCACCGGCGGATCGCGCGGCATCGGCAAGATGATTGTCGAAGGCTATTTGAAAGCAGGCGCGGCCCGCGTGTACATCAGCGCGCGCAAGGTGGACCAAATCGAAGAAACCGTTGCCGAGTTTGGCAATCAGGTCATTGGCCTGCCTTGCGATCTGTCGACCGTTGATGGTTGCCTTTCGCTCGCCGCGCAAATTGCCGAGCGTGAGGAAAAGGTCGACATTCTGGTGAACAATGCCGGTGCTGCATGGGGCGCTGATTTTGGTCAATTCCCCGAAGCCGGCTGGGACCGCGTGATGGACCTCAACGTCAAATCCTTGTTCTTCCTGACGCAAGCTTTGCATCCGCAATTGAAAGCGGCAGCGACATTTGATCGGCCCGGCAAGGTCATCAACATCGCGTCGATTGACGGCCTGCGCATCAACCCATGGCAAACCTACAGCTATCAGGCATCAAAGGCTGCGGTCATTCATTTGACCCGCCGTTTGGCCGCCGAGCTGGTCAAGGACAACATCCTTGTGTCGGGCATCGCGCCCGGTGCGTTCCAGTCGGACATGAACAAAGCAGCGCGTGACCATGCCGAAGCTGTTGGCAAAAATATCCCGTTCCCGCGCATCGGTACACCCGAAGACATGGCGGGACTCGCGATCTTCTTGGCGGCGCGTGCGGGCGATTATATCGTTGGCGAGACAATCGCGTGCGACGGCGGCATCGTGAACGCATCGCTTCCGGGTAATGGAATTGCGCCTTAACGGCTTTTTTCATCCGTAACTAGGAATGCATTTGACGCATTTCTGCGCAAAATAGGGTGAGTTGCAAAACATGCAACTCACCCTATTCTTTTCGCAATTGCAGCATAAACGCGCCGCGCCTATTTGGACGTCAACGGCAAGCGATTGTCGAGATACATTGACCGGGCGGCACTCTCCTCCTCTCTCCCCCGCCCCCGGACAATATTACGGCCTCCATGCACTGCGTGGAGGCCGTTTCTCTTTCACCCCCAAAGTTGTTCTCCATTTTGTCCACCGCGAAGTGGCCCGTCTGTGGATAACTCGCCTTTTTCCGCTTTGTGCGACTCGAAAAGCATGAGACCTTCAAGTCATCAGGCAGACACGCTTCGATGCAAAGCCGAACCGGAAACGGGAAAGCAGAGCTGAACAGAGTGGATGCAGGGTCACCAAATCGGCAAGCAATCGGTCGCAAGACTGGGAATGTGGCAGAGGCGGTGGGTACGAAGACAACGAATATCATGTGCGGCTGATCGCAAGAAAAGCAACGCCAGATAGGATACCCAAGGTACCAAGGTGAACTGAAATGGCTTTCGGGTCAGATTGGGGAACCGGACGTCAGAAAGCGGAAAGAATGGCCCTAGTGGCCAAGGATTTCCAAAATCAGACGCAGTGGGCGCTGGTAGCAATACCAGCGCCCATTTATTTTATGTGGCACAAAAATCGCCGCATCGCTAAGGCCGTTTCATGTCTGAAATCACGCCCCAAATCGTCGCCGACCATGGTCTCAATGAAGAAGAATATGCGCGCATTTTGCACGCCATGGGCCGTGTGCCCAACATGGTTGAACTCGGCATATTTTCGGTGATGTGGTCGGAACATTGTTCTTACAAATCCTCACGCATCCATTTGAAGAAACTGCCGACACAGGCGCCTTGGGTCATTTGCGGCCCCGGCGAGAATGCCGGCGTTATCGACATTGGCGAAGGCCCGAACGGCAGCAAGCTTGCCGCGATCTTCAAAATGGAATCGCACAACCACCCATCGTACATCGAACCTTATCAGGGTGCGGCGACGGGCGTTGGCGGCATCTTGCGCGACGTGTTCACAATGGGCGCGCGCCCCGTGGCGAATATGAACGCCCTGCGCTTTGGACGCCCCGACCATCCCAAGATGAAGCATCTTGTGCAGGGCGTGGTTGCGGGCATTGGCGGCTATGGCAATTGTGTTGGCGTTCCCACCGTGGGCGGCGAAACCAATTTCCACCCGGCTTATGACGGCAATATCCTCGTCAACGCCATGACCGTTGGCGTTGCGGATCAGGACAAGATTTTCTATTCGGCCGCAACCGGCCTTGGTAACCCGATCGTCTATGTCGGGTCCAAGACGGGCCGCGACGGTATTCATGGCGCGACCATGGCATCGGCGGATTTTGGCGCAGACATTGAAGAAAAGCGCCCGACGGTTCAGGTCGGTGATCCGTTCACCGAAAAGCTGCTGATTGAGGCATGCCTTGAGCTGATGGCGTCGGATGCGATTGTCGCGATTCAGGATATGGGCGCCGCTGGCCTGACCAGCTCAAGCGTCGAAATGGCGACCAATGGTAAGGCAGGCATCATCCTCGACATGGACAAGGTGCCGTGCCGCGAAGAGGGCATGACCCCCTATGAAATGATGCTATCGGAAAGCCAGGAGCGCATGCTCATGGTGCTCAAACCCGGCCGTGAGGAATTTGCGAAGGCCATTTTCGACAAATGGGAACTGGATTTCGCGGTCATCGGCGAAGTCACCGACACGGGCCATATGGTGCTGACGTGGAAGGGCGAAGTCGTCTGCGACATTCCGCTTGGACCATTGGCCGAAGACGCGCCTTTGTACGACCGCCCAGCGGCGTCGAAGGAAGAATATAAGGCATGGGCCAACGTCAAACCGCTTGGCGATGTACCTTCCAGCACCGACATCGGCGCAGATTTGCTCAAGCTGATGGCAAGCCCGGATATCGCGTCACGTGCGTGGATTTGGCAGCAATATGATAGCCAGGTCGGCGGCGACACGGCGCAGCTTTCGGGTGGTGATGCAGCCGTCGTGCGCATTCACGGCACCAACCGCGCGCTGGCGATGAGCACCGATTGCACCCCGCGTTATTGCTATGCTGACCCTTATGAAGGCGGCAAGCAAGCGGTTGCCGAAACCTATCGCAACATCAGCGCGGTCGGCGCAACGCCGCTTGCGATCACAAACTGCCTCAACTTCGCCAACCCGCAGCGCCCCGAAATCATGGCGCAGATCGTCGGCTGCCTCGAAGGGATGGGCGACGCCTGCCGGGCGCTCGATTACCCAATCGTGTCGGGCAATGTGTCGCTCTACAATGAAAGCAAGGCCACCGGCGGCGGCAGCGCGATTTTGCCGACGCCAGCCATTGGCGGCGTGGGTGTGCTGGAAGACGTCGGCAAGATGGCGACGATTGGTTTTAAAACCGACGGCGACGGCATCTTCGTCATTGGCCATAATGATGGGCATTTGGGCCAGTCCTTATGGCTGCGCGAACTGCATGGGCGTGAAGACGGCGCTGCGCCATCGGTCGATCTCGGCCAAGAACGCGCGCACGCAGAATTTGTCCGTCAGCTGATTCAAGACGGCAAGGTTAATGCGGTGCATGATGTTGCCGACGGTGGATTGCTCGTGGCTTTGACCGAAATGGCGTTGGCCAGCGGCAAGGGATGTGCGCTCGAAGAAATCGGTGACGCCTTCACGGCGTTCGGCGAAGATCAAGCGCGCTATATTGTGACCAGCGCCGCTGCGGACCAAATACAGGCCGCAGGCATTCCGATGACGCGGATTGGCACGGTTGGCGGAACGTCAGTGAATGGCCCCGGTTTCGAAGTCGAAATAGCCGACCTTCGCACCGCACATGAAAGCTTCTTCAAGGACTGGATGGAAAGCTAAAGCTTAACGCCAACCTTCTGCTTCAGCCGAAGCAGGCGTTAAACGGCGGGTGCCAGCAGATTATACGGATCAATACCGCCCGAACGCATCGCGGCATGCGCAGCTTTGTAGGTCACTGGCTCCGCGATCCCCAAACGCTTGCGTGCGTCGGCCAAAGGCTCGCGTAACAAGGCGGCGATATCTTCCTGAGCGATGTTCTTCGCGGCTTTGCCGATACGATAGCCTTCGTGGACGGCTTTCATAATCGGCGCAGATTTTGCGACGCGATATTTCAGTTCCAATCCGCCTGCATAGGCAATGAAGCCAACGCCCAGATTGTGGTTCTGCGCATAGGTAAAACCAAGCACGCATTGTTCGCCCAGCGCGTCGCGGCCATAGCCGGTCAGGATGTGCAGCATGTCATGGGTATCGCGCAAACGGTCGCCGTAACGTTCAACCACATCGCCGAAATCGGGATAGGATGTCCGGAACTGGGCGTATTCCGCCTCAAGACCCGCCGCGCTCAAACCTTCACGCTCCATAAATTCGACATAGGCACGGCCAACGGTACCCGCTGGCAGTTTCTTGATGCTGTCATGGTCATCGAGCATGTCGATGAGGCGCTCGTTGCTTTCGAGCAATGCCTTACCCTTGGGTGTTTCCCAAAACTTCCGCGCCATTTCGCCGAACTTGCGGCCGCTGAGCGCCGCAATGATGTGAAAGACCTGCTCGGTGTCTTCTTTGTTGGCAATCAGCTTACGAAAATGACGCCACGCTTTCAGCGGCTGAATCTTTGCAGGGGGGCGATCAGGATGGGAGAAATACAGTTCGGTCATGGCGAATCCAAAGCTAGATATGCGATAGGGATATTTACTACCTACATTCATGTCAATAACAAAAGCTTAACGCGCTGGACGGGTTTCGCGGACTTCTGTATTAATCAAATAACACAGGGGAATGTTATGCAGACATCGGAAAGCAGATACATCACGCTGGACGCCATGCGCGGCTTTGCGGTGATGGGCATATTGGCGATGAACATCATCGGCTTTGCGATGCCCGAATGGGCTTACATCACCCCTGCGGCCTATGGCGGTGAAACCTTTGCCGATCAGATGGCATGGCTGTTCTCGTTTGTGTTCATCGACGGCAAAATGCGCGGGCTGTTCTCGCTTTTGTTCGGTGCGAGCCTGATTTTGATAACCGATCGTGCGTCGTCCAATGGCGAAAGCGCGGCGCAGGTGCATTATCGGCGCATGGCGTGGCTCGCTGTCTTCGGCCTCGTGCATTATTTCTTCATTTGGTTTGGCGACATATTGTTCCTGTACGCCATGGCCGGGATGGTCGCTTTTGGGTTCCGCAACTGGGCGCCCGCGCGCTTGGTCAAATGGGCGCTGATTATCTTCAGCCTGGGCCTTGCCTTTTGGGGGCTGCAATTTGGCGGGCTGCAAATCCTGCAATATCTGGCGACCCAGCCCGACGCGTCGGCGGATTTGGTGCGGCAATATAATGACGTGAAATCCAGCCCTGATTTCAGCTTTGATATCCCGGCGCAGCTCGATCTGCACCGCGGGGCATATGGTCAGATTGTTGCGGACAAGCTCGCCGATTGGCCGGCCTTATTTGGTGTGGTTTTCATGTCGATCGCCGAAACGCTGCCGCTGATGATGATCGGCATGGCCATGAACAAAAGCGGGTTCATTTTGGGCAGTTGGTCGTCCGCGGATTACCGCCGCTGGGCATGGCGGCTGGTGCCGGCTGGTCTGATCGCGACGGGCCTGCTCGCATTGTGGATGATTATGAACCGGTTTGACATGGTTACGGCGATCGCGATTATGTTCTTTTGGGGGGCGATACCGCGTATCATGCTGACCATCGGATATGCGGCGGTGCTGATATTGCTCATCGCGCGTTTCGGCAGCAGTCCATTATTGTCGCGTGTCGCCGCCGCTGGCCGCGCGGCCTTTAGCAATTATCTCGGCACCAGCATCATCATGACCACTATATTTTATGGCTATGGCT
Organism: Sphingorhabdus sp.; assembly: GCF_044338195.1. Classification (GTDB taxonomy): domain Bacteria; phylum Pseudomonadota; class Alphaproteobacteria; order Sphingomonadales; family Sphingomonadaceae; genus Sphingorhabdus_B. Next base: position 8,744 of record NZ_JBIIMC010000048.1, read on the forward strand.
TTGGCCTGTTCGGCGAAGTCAGCCGTCTTGGTCTATGGGCATATGTGCTGACGATGTGGGCGGTGATGCTTGCATGGTCGCAACCATGGCTGAAACAATATCGTTATGGCCCGCTGGAGTGGCTGTGGCGCAGTCTGGCGCGCGGACAGATGCAGCATATGCGTCGTTAATGCTATTGCAATCAATTCGCATTAACACTATATATGTCTCTTAGGAGATGTTCCATGGTCGTTTGCGTGTGTAATGCTATCCGGGAAAAAGACCTGCGCGCTGCGGTGCGTTGCGGTTCTGAGCGTCCGAACGATGTGTACGCGCGCCTTGGTCGCAAACCGAAATGCGGCCAGTGCCTGACCTTTGCCCGAAATATTATCAGCGCCGGACCTGCGACCGCGTAGCATTAGCTATCCGATAATTGGCGGTTTCACGTCACTTTGCGCTTTCAACTGGGGCATGTTTCACGCTATCTTGATTCGATAAACAATAAAGGATTGTGCCATGAAGGGTGATGCAAAGGTCATTGAGTATCTAAATGAGGCGCTCAAAAATGAATTGACCGCCGTGAACCAATATTGGCTGCATTATCGTATGCTCGACAATTGGGGCGTGTCTAAACTGGCACATTTTGAACGGCATGAGTCGATCGACGAGATGAAGCATGCCGACAAGCTGGCGGAGCGCATCCTGTTCTTGGACGGGTTGCCCAATTTCCAGCTTCTCGGGCGCTTGCGCATTGGTGAAACGGTCGAAGAAATCCTGAAAGCCGATTTAGAGCTTGAATATGAGGCTCTGTCGCAACTGAAAGATGCCATCGCGCACAGCGAAGCTGTTCGCGATTATGTCAGCCGTGATCTGTTTGCCGAAATTCTTGAGAATGAAGAAGAGCATGTGGACGTGCTGGAAAAGCAGTTCGACATGATCGCACGCATGGGCATGGAAAACTATATTCAGTTGCAGTCGCAACCACCCGAAGAATAATCAGCCTAAGCGCATTCCGCCAAGGGCGTTGCGTTGGGCGGCCGCGACCGGACGGCGCTCAACCAAGGGACTGGTTTCGGCTTCGAGCGCCGACACTGTCGCTTCGAACGTCGGACGCAGGTGAACGACCTTTTCAACAAGTTCAGACGGGTCGATCTGGATTTCGACATAATGCCGCGCGGCGACTTCAATTTCTTCGGCCAACAATGCCAAGCGATTCGCGCCAAATTGCCATGCCTCGCCTTTTAACGTGTGCGCAGGCATCACCAGCTTTGCCGAATCTTTCAGACGCATGGCTTCTTCGATTGCGGCCACCGATTTCGTGCCGTCTTCAAGGAAATAGCCCAATATGCGCACAAAGCCTGCACCCAATAGGTTGCGGGTTTCACCAAAGGCTTTCCAGTCGATCAGTCCATCCGGATCGTTCGTCAACTATTTGCTCCCGGGACACGGAAATACGGTCCAGCACGACAGTACATCGGAAGAAGTAAACAGAGCGTTGACATAGTCTGTTTGCCAGACTGCGCTGCGTGCGGGCTTAATCCGCGAACGGGTTCTTTGATGAACGGAAATTGATGCGCACGGGTACGGCACCAAAATCCAAGTCACG
>NZ_JBIIMC010000004.1:0-101174 GCF_044338195.1 Sphingorhabdus sp.
GAACGTGATGTCGGCCGCATCGGATGTTTCCGGTGCACTGGTCAGGCGGTCTTCAAACCCCCCGAAATACGCTCGTCTGTGCCCGGAACATCCGATTGAACTTAAACAATGTTCAAGAGGATGTAGTCATGACTTTTTCGTCATTTCGATTGATGCAATATCACCAAAAAATTGATCGCGAACTGCGCGCCGAAATTTCACGGCGTTGGCCAGACGTGTTTCGGATCCAGAAACTGAAACGGTTGAAGCTAGCGATCAAGGATCGGTTGGCGCGCCACGCGCAAACCTCTTTTGGCCGTCGTCTACGCCTTAAAAGGACTTAATATTTGAAAGCTGACGCCGCGCGCATGTAAATCTGCGCGGCGTCGGCACGTACAATATAGGAAATGATTTCATGGAATTTTTGATGATGGACTGGCTGGGCACACCGGTTTGGTTCTGGATGGCCTTTATCGGCATCGTAATCACGCTCACCGCGTTTGACCTTGGCATTTTGCACAAGGAAGACAAAGAAATGGGCATCGCCGAAAGCCTGAAGCTCTCGGCCTTTTACATCACTATTGCGATGCTGTTCGGCCTTTGGGTCTGGTTCCAAAAGGGGGCAGACATGGGCATGAAATACTACACCGGCTTTTTCATCGAAAAGGCGCTGTCGATTGACAATGTCTTTGTCATCAGCCTGATTTTCACCTTCTTCGCGATTCCACGGAAATACCAATACCGCGCATTGCTATGGGGCATTATCGCCGTCATCGTCTTGCGTGGCCTGATGATTGCCGCTGGCGCTGCCATTGTGCAGGAATATTATTGGACGTTGTATATCTTCGCGGCTTTCCTGATTGGCACCGGCATCAAGATGCTGTTCTCTGGTGATGAGGAAATGGACGTCGCCAAGAACCCGGTGGTCAAGTTTATTTCACGGCATATGCGCGTGACCAAAGAGCTTCATGACGAGAAGTTCTTTGTGAAGGTACAAGATGACAAAACCGGAAAGATGGTGCGCGCTGCGACGCCATTGTTCCTTGCGCTTGTCGTCATCAACCTCGCTGACCTTGTGTTCGCAGTGGACTCGGTACCGGCGATCTTTGCCATCACCACCGACACGTTCATCGTCTACACGTCAAACATCATGGCGATTTTGGGCCTGCGTGCCTTGTATTTCGCACTCGCCGCGATGGTCCATCGTTTCCATTATCTTAAGTATGCGCTGGCATTGGTTCTGGTCTTCATCGGTTCGAAGATCTTCGTTTCAGACTTTGTGATGGACGGCGACAAGTTTCCGCCCGTCCTAAGTCTGGGCGTCACCTTTGGGCTGATTTTAGGAGGTATATTCTTTTCGCTCTGGAAAACGCGCGGACAGGATCAATCCCATCACACGCTTTAGTGTTTACTTTAACGACCAACAGGAGAAAACTGAGATGAATAAATTTATGTTAAGTGCTGTTGCAGTTGCATCGGTAATCGCCATTCCGGCTCAAGCTAAAACCGCAACATCCATGCAGTGCGCGGTCGTCAACCAGGCGCAAGTCGAATCGCTGTTCAGCGATTTCAACAATGCTTGGGCATCCAAAAATCCGGACACGGTCACCAGCTTATTCACAAAGGACGCAGTCCTGCTGGCGACGGTTTCCAACACGCCACGCACCGACCATGCGAGTATTCGTGACTATTTCGTCGGCTTCCTAAAACCCAGCCCAGTGGGAACCATCAACAGCAGCACGGTCAAGATCGGTTGCAACATGGCAGCACGGCTCGGCACATGGACGGTAACCGTAACAGACCCTTCAACGGGTGCGAAAACGGACATCAAGGCCCGTTATTCGTTCATCTATCGTATTGAAGATGGAAAGTGGAAAATCGACCATCTGCACTCGTCGATGATGCCTGAAAAAGCTGGCTAACGCCGGTCCTTTGTCGGCGCATTAAAGTCGGACGGTTTGTTGGCAATCCATGCCACGAACCGTCCGATTTCTTCATGCGCCAACAACGCATCAACGGTTGCAAAACGCTTTTCGAGATCGCTGTTGGTGAAATTGGCATGAATGGTCCGATGGCAAATCGGATGCACCGGCTGCCGTTCTTTGCCACCCCGGCTTTTGGGCACGGGATGATGCCATTCGGTGACCGCACCCATCGGGCGCGAACACAGCCAGCAGGTTACTTCGGGCGCAATGGACTCTTCGTCAGAGTCATAAAAATCGCGATTTTTTCGCGCCATTGTCGCCGCTCCGTAACCTGCCAGATATCCGAAATCAGTTCTTGCCTGTTCCAAGCAAATCCAACGCGGCGGCTGTCATCGCCTCAATGCCCAAGCGGACCGATGGTTCGGGATCGATCTTGAACAAGGGCGAATGGTGACCGGCCACGGCTGGTCCGCCATTTTTCGCCGCAGCAATCCATTCGGGCTTTGTCCCGCCGACCGCGAAATAATATCCCGGGATGCCAAATTGTTGATCGACGAAGAATGCGAAATCCTCCGCGCCCATATTCGTCTGGCGGAATGGCACAACAACCTCGCTACCCAATGCGGTTGCAATTGCGCCATTCAAGCGGCGGGCAAGCGCAGCGTCATTGACGGTGACGGGCGTGCTTTCGCTTACCTTTACGATCGGCAATTTATCCGCAGGCAAGCCGTTGGCCGCGCCAATACCCTTTGCCACACGTTCGATGGAGGCAATCAGCTGATCGCGAACCGCTTGGCTGTTGGCACGCACGGTCACCTGTAAATCGGCATATTCCGAAATGATGTTATGCTTGGTGCCAGCGTGGAATGCGCCAACGGTAATCACGCCAGCGTCCAAGGGGCCTTTTTCGCGGCTGATGACCGATTGCAGACCCACGACGATCTGCGACGCGATGTAGACGGGGTCACGGCCAAGATGCGGCGCAGCGCCGTGCGTGGCGATACCGGGAACGCGGATGTCGACGCTGTCAGCGGACGAATATTGGATGCCTTCCGATGCGGCGATTTTACCGGTTTCCAATTCTGCTGCTACGTGGAATGCAAGCGCATAATCGGGCTTGGGGAAACGGGTATATAGACCATCCTGCACCATGGCCTTGGCACCGCCAACGCGCTCTTCAGCGGGTTGGACGATGAACAGGATTGTGCCTTTCCACCGGTCTTTCATGCGCGCCATTTGCCGCGCCGTGCCGACCAAAGAGGTAATGTGCACATCATGACCACAGGCATGCATGACCGGCATTTCAAGGCCATCCACACCGACCTGCCTGACGGTGGAGCTATTGGCGAGGCCCGAACGTTCCTGCACGGGCAATCCGTCCATGTCCGCACGGACCAGCACAACGGGACCATCGCCATTTTTCAGCATGCCGACAACGCCGGTTCCGCCAACCTTTTCCGTCACGATCATGCCAGGCACGGCGCGCAGTTCCTGTGCCATACGGGCGGCAGTCTTATATTCGCGGAACGACAGTTCAGGATTGCGGTGGAAATGATCCCACAGGCTGGCGAGCGACTTATCATAGTCTGCTTTGACGGCATCCGCATAATCCGGGCGGGCCGCAGCTGGCGTGGCGATCAGTGCACTTGTCAAAAGCGCGCCCAATAAAGTTTTTTTCATCATAAACACTGTCCCCCATTGTATCTGTTATGCGGCGGCTCAAATTTTCACTGCCGGGTGAGGCCGCCTTGGTTTGAATGCTACGCTATCACGGGCACCGGTCAAAGCAATGCCCAACGGGTGAAAATTCATCGACCATCGTCACGTAGCGGTAAAATCCCTTGCCTTCTGCGGGGTTAATCCAAAACCCGGCACGTAGCGAATATGCCTCACCGACATGGCCAAACCATCGATTGCCCGCATTGTCCTCCAACCAATGCACGCCAAGGCCATATGCCGTGAAATAGCCTTTGTCGTCATCGCCATTTGAGCCATTGAAGGTCCATACTGGCACGGTCATTTCGGCGAAGCTTTTTTTCGACAATAATGGCGCGCCCTGCCGCAAAAGCAATTGGCCCACTTTGACAAGATCGCGCGCGGAAATACGCAGGCCGCCTTGCGGGCTGAATGCCGAACCATTGCGGCCAAGCACGTATAGCGCATCAACATCACAGCTACCGTTCGTTGCCGGATACACCGCGCAAGGGTCAGGCCCCTTCATGGCGGCATCCCGCGCCAAATCGCCATTTGGGCGCAACAAAGTGACCGCTTGCGCGCGCCGTCCGTCGCTGCACCCCGCGCCCCAATTGTAGCAGGCATCAAGCCCAAGCGGCGCCAGCACCAGCCGCGCCATCAACCGGTCAAACCGTTCGCCCGTGGCGCTTTCCAGCACCGCCGCAATCACGGGCGAATTGATATTGGCATAGGAAAAATATCGTCCCGGTGGATGGGCCGCATCCCACGCTTTTGGGTTGGCAATAACGTCGGACAACTTGCCATCCAGTGGCACGATATAATCGACAGAATCGCGCAGCCCGCTTTGGTGGGACAGCAAGGCCCGCATGGTCACCGGCGCATCGGGGAAGGCCGGATTGCGTACCGGCCAGCCGAGATAAAGACCGACATCACGGTCAAGATCGAGCACACCCTGCTCCGCCAGCCGCATCGCCCCAATGGCCACCACCAGTTTCGAAATGGAAGCGACGCGGGCAGGAACATCCAGCGTTACGGGACGGCCAGCAACACCCGCATCGCCGTGCGCAACCGCGTGCGTGATGCCGTCAACGGTAAAATCAACCCGGACCTCCGCCGCCCCAGGAAGCGCATGTTGAGCCGAGGCAGGCATTGTTGCACAGCCCCCAAGCGCCGCCATACTCAAAGACAAACCGGCGATGAGGGGCGCGATCCGCGTCCTATTCCAAGACAGCCGCATCCTCTGCATCATGCCGCCGGACAGGGGCCTGTATATGTGCCGGTTGCTTTGCCCTGCATCTTCACCTTGCCAATCATCGGCAGACGGACATCGAACTTGCTGTCATAATTGAATGCGGTTTCGCCCATGACGCCCGCCAGCTCGATATCGACGCTGCCCATGCCTTCCATTCCGCATGACAGTTTCATCCGGATATTTTGGCCCGAGACGTCAAATGCCTTATACACGCATTTCTCCGCGCCATTGCCGCCAAAGAAATCCGCCGCTGGTTTTTTGGCTTCTGCTTCAGTCAGGCAGCTGCGGCTCGACGCGCTTTTTGCAACCTCATCCATGATCTGCTGCTTTTCCGCTTTGCCCAGCGTCGGCACGTCAATGTCGGTGAAGACAAACTTGGTTTCCCACTGCCCGGCCTTCATCGGGATAAAGGCATCATAACCCATTTCGGCAGCGCGCTCTTTACTGTCCGTTTCAGCGCCTTTGTCCGAACAGGCTGTAATCGCCAACGCCGCAACGCCCAATAAAAGGAACTTGTGCATGGGTTGTCTTTCTCGCTCGGTTGTCATGTCCGTCTTGTGTCCCTGACTTATCAAAAAGGCAACAGGCGATCAAAAGGGTTCGGAACGTTCCGTGGCGCACGTGATACCTTAGCGGACGTTTTTCACATAAAGCCGCCGCACACTCTTGCCCTTGCACCGGCAAAAGCACATAAAGCGAACATGGCTGAATTGATTATCCGCCGTGGGCTGGAAGAACCGGACACGGTTGGCAGCTTCACCCCGCACAGGCCGGAACGCCCGTCAAAGCTTGAAGGGGGTCGCCCTTTCAAAATCGTTTCCGATTATGAACCAGCGGGCGACCAGCCAACCGCAATCAAAGAATTGGTGAGCACGGCGCTGACGGGCGAAAAGAATCAGGTCCTTTTGGGCGTCACGGGTTCCGGTAAAACCTTTACCGTCGCCAAAGTCATTGAGGCGTTGCAACGGCCCGCACTGATCCTTGCACCCAACAAGATTTTGGCCGCGCAGCTGTATGGCGAGTTTAAAAGCTTCTTCCCCAACAATGCGGTCGAATATTTCGTCAGCTATTATGACTATTACCAACCCGAAGCCTATGTCCCGCGCAGCGACACCTATATTGAGAAGGAATCGAGCGTAAACGAGGCCATTGACCGTATGCGCCATTCGGCGACGCGGTCGTTACTTGAGCGTGATGATGTTATCATCGTTGCCTCTGTGTCGTGTATTTACGGCATCGGTTCGGTGGAAACCTATTCGGCGATGATATTCGACCTGAAAGCAGGCGAAAGCGTTGATCAGCGCGAATTGATCCGCAAGCTCGTCGCGTTGCAGTATAAACGCAACGACACCGGCTTTGCCCGCGGCAATTTCCGCGTGCGGGGCGACAATCTGGAAATCTTCCCGTCGCATTATGAAGACATGGCATGGCGCGTCAGTTTCTTTGGCGACGAGATTGAGGAAATCGCCGAGTTTGATCCGCTGACGGGCACGACAGGCGCCAAGCTGAAAAGTGTGCGCGTGTACGCGAACAGCCATTATGTGACGCCCGGCCCAACGATGAAGCAAGCGAGCGAGGCCATTCGGTTCGAACTTACGGAGCGGCTGAAAGAACTGGTGTCCGAAGGCAAATTGCTGGAAGCGCAGCGGCTTGAGGAGCGGACGAACTTCGATCTGGAAATGATTGCGGCGACCGGCAGTTGCGCAGGCATCGAAAATTACTCGCGCTTTTTGACGGGCCGCCTGCCGGGTGAACCGCCCCCCACTTTGTTTGAATATCTGCCCGAAAATGCACTGCTGTTTGTTGACGAAAGCCACCAGACCGTGCCGCAAATCGGCGCGATGGCCAAGGGTGACCATAGGCGCAAGCTGACGCTCGCCGAATATGGTTTCCGCCTGCCCTCCTGCATTGACAACCGGCCGCTGCGTTTCAACGAATGGGACATTATGCGCCCGCAAACGGTGTGCGTTTCTGCAACACCGGGCGGTTGGGAGATGGAACAATCGGGCGGCGTGTTTGCCGAACAGGTTATCCGGCCGACGGGGCTCATCGACCCGCCGGTCGAGATTAAACCCGTTGAGGATCAGGTGCAGGATTGCATCAATGAATGCCGCAAGACAGCAGAGGCTGGGTTCCGGACATTGGTCACCACGCTGACCAAGCGCATGGCCGAAGACCTGACCGAGTTCATGCATGAAGCAGGCTTGCGCGTGCGCTATATGCATAGCGATGTTGAGACGTTGGAACGCATCGAGCTGATCCGTGACTTACGGCGCGGCGTGTATGACGTGCTTGTCGGCATCAACTTGCTGCGCGAGGGTCTGGATATTCCGGAGTGCGGCCTCGTCGCAATCTTGGATGCGGATAAGGAAGGTTTCCTGCGTAGCGAAACGTCGCTCATTCAAACCATTGGCCGCGCTGCACGTAACGTCGAAGGCCGCGTGATCCTATATGCCGACCGAATGACGGGAAGCATGGAGCGTGCAATTCGCGAAACCGACCGCCGCCGCGAAAAACAACATGCCTATAATATCGAACATGGCATCACGCCGGCCACCATCAAGCGCGACATCCACGATATTGTTGCCGATACCGCCAGCCGCGATTCGGTGCTGGTCGAAATTGACGCTGACGGCGCCAATAACCTCGTCGGCCATAATCTGCGCGCCTATATCGACGAGCTTGAAAAGAAGATGCGCGCCGCCGCTGCGGATCTTGAGTTTGAGGAAGCTGGACGTCTGCGCGATGAAATTCGCTCATTAGAAGCAACCGAGCTTGGCCTGCCGCACCAGCAACATGTCGCCGCCCCGCGCGGCCGATCGACGGAAGGTCAGCCCGGCACACGCAAGATGCGGTACGGAAAGACGCAACGGAAATTCGGCAAATAAGCCTTAGCTTTTAGGCAGCTTTGCCATCAGCGTTTTCAGTTGAAGAGCCGGATGAGCGCCGAAATTCCCGCAAGGCCAAGGATGCCGGCGACAAAACTGCGCCACAGACTGGGCGGTACTTTGCCGAAGGATTTTGCGCCCAGCCAATTGCCCGCCAACACAGACGGAAACAGCAACAGCGACAGCCACAATAAGCGTCCGTTTGCCAAGCCCAAGGCAAAGGCCGAAATCGTGCCCGCAATGGCCGTGGCGAAGAAAACCAACATCATAGATGCGCGTGCTTCCTTGGGCGGAATTGGCTGACGCAGGTAAAAGGGTACGACAGGCGGGCCGGGCATCGCGGCAAAGCCGGTCAGGATGCCCGATGCAATCCCGGTCGCTGCGGTCTCTTTTGGTCCCGGGCGCAGTTCGCCGCGTTGTGGAAGCAAGACAAGCGCGAATGCACCAATGGCAATTGCGGCAATCATCAACCGTGCAACGTCAGGCGTTGTGACCTTCAGCAACAATATACCAACCGGTGTTGCAAGCATGGCAAAGGCGGCAATCATCAACGCGCTCTGCCGATGCGCGTCGGCAAATATGACCTTTATCCCAACCGGTCCAATCAGCACCTGCAGCAATATGGCAATGACGACCGCTTGGCCCGGGGTGACGATCATCCCGAACAACGGCACCAGAATGATCGCCATGCCAAAACCCGTCAGCCCACGGATATACGCAGCGCCAAAGGTCATTGCAGACAACAGCAGCAATTGCGCGGTGGCGAGGCCTGTCAGGTCGTGAATGTTCAGTGCCCCATGGCCGCATGGTCAGCGGCGGTGAGCGGCTTTTCCGCCTTCACGCCTTTTTTATCGAGCCACGCCTGCATCTCTTTGATTTCGGCTTCCTGCGCCGCAATCACCTTTTCGGCGAGTGCGCGGACTTCGGGATCCTTGCCATGTTCCAACGCAACTTTGGCCATTTCGACCGCGCCGAGATGATGGGGAATCATGCCCTGCATAAACGCAACGTCCGCATCTTCGGGGATATTGCCCATGCCGGCATGCATTTTGTCATTGGCCGCAGCATAGCCCTTTTGCGCGGCGTTGTAGCTTGCGGTGGCGTCGGCTTGCGCTTCAGTTGTTGTGGCAGCATCATCTGCGGCCGGTTTTTGGCATGCCGACAACAGCAACACAACTGCGAGCGTTAAAGGAAGCGTCTTCATCACAATCTCCTTATCTAACCGAAATTTGGTTTAACGAATATCGGGCGGGGTCGCTTCATGCGACAGCATCGCAATGGCTTCATCTAGCGTCATGATACGCTGACCATCGGAACCAAGGCTGCGGATGGCGACCTTGCCTTCTTCTGCCTCACGCATGCCAACGACGAGGAGATGCGGCACCTTCGCGACGCTGTGTTCGCGCACCTTATAATTGATCTTCTCGTTCCGCGTGTCGGACTCAACCCGAATGCCAGCCGCTTTCAGCTTGGCCGTAACATCATGCGCATAGCCGTCTGCTTCCGACGTAATCGTCGCCACGACGGCTTGCACAGGCGCCAACCAGACAGGGAAGCGACCGGCATAATGCTCAATCAATATGCCAATGAAACGTTCATAGCTGCCAAAGATCGCGCGGTGCAACATGACGGGACGGTGGCGTGCGCCATCTTCACCGACATAGCTTGCGTCGAGACGTTCGGGCAGGACGCGGTCGGACTGGATCGTTCCAACCTGCCATGTGCGGCCAATTGCGTCGGTCAAATGCCACTCAAGCTTTGGCGCGTAGAATGCGCCTTCGCCGGGCAATTCTTCCCACCCAAATTCCGGCGTCGCAAGGCCAGCGCGCACGACGGCATCACGCAGTTCATTTTCCGCCTTGTCCCAATCCGCATCCGATCCGAACCGTTGGTCAGGACGCAGCGCGAGCTTGATCGAATAAGTGAAACCAAATTCTTTGTAGACGCGGTCGGCAAGCGCACAAAATGCCTGCACTTCTTCGACAATCTGGTCTTCGCGGCAGAAGATATGCGCGTCATCTTGCGTGAACTGACGCACCCGCATCAGGCCATGCAATGCACCATGCGGTTCATTACGGTGGCAACAGCCGTTTTCGTATATGCGCAGCGGCAGGTCGCGATAGGATTTGATACCCTGACGGAAAATCAGAACGTGCGCCGGGCAGTTCATGGGCTTCAACGCCATCCAGTCGGCCTCGCCCGAAATCACGGGACCCTCATCATCGACATTCGGCACTTCGTCCGGGATCACGAACATGTTGGCGCGATATTTGCCCCAATGCCCCGATTGCTCCCATTGCCGCGCGTCCATGACCTGCGGGGTTTTGACTTCCTTATAGCCAGCGCCATCGATCGCGCGGCGCATATAGGCTTCGAGCTCGCGCCAGATCAGATAGCCATTGGGATGCCAGAAGACTGAGCCATGTGCCTCTTGCTGTAAATGGAACAGGTCCATGTCCTGCCCTAGACGGCGATGGTCGCGCTTTGCGGCTTCCTCAAGACGAAGCAGATGGGCGTCCAGCTGCTTTTTGTTCAACCAGCCGGTGCCGTAAATGCGGCTAAGCTGTGGGTTGTTCTGGTCACCGCGCCAATAGGCACCGGCAACGCGCGTCAGCTTAAACGCGGCAGGATCCAGCTTACCCGTCGACGCCAAATGCGGGCCGCGGCACATGTCCATCCAGTCATTGCCCGACCAATAAACCGATAGCTCTTCGCCTTCGGGCAGTTCAGCCGCCCATTCCGCCTTGAAGCTTTCGCCTGCATTCTGCCATGTCGCAATCAACGCATCACGCGCCATGACTTCGCGGCGCAGCGGCTTATCGGCAGCGATGATGGCACGCATCTTTTCTTCAATCGCGGGCAGGTCGTCCATCGTGAATGGGCCGCGCGAGGCAGGCGCCATCACGTCATAATAAAATCCGTCATCGGTCGACGGGCCAAATGTGATTTGCGTTCCGGGAAACAGGCCCTGCACCGCTTCGGCAAGAATATGCGCAAAGTCATGGCGGGCAAGTTCAAGCGCGTCGGCCTCATCGCGACTGGTCACCAGCGCGAGCTGCGCATCGGCTTCCAACGGGCGTGTGATATCACGCAATTCGCCATCCACCCGCGCGGCGATCGCGGCCTTCGCAAGGCCGGGGCCAATGGCGGCGGCAATATCCGCCGGGGTAGTGCCGCGCGCGACTTCACGGGCAGTGCCATCGGGAAGGGTAATGCGGATCATCTCGGACATGGATTTACTTGCTTTCAACTTCGGTTTGGAACCGCCCCTTTGCCAGTCCAAACGCGAAGTCGCAACCCTGCAGCTTTGCCCTTATGCGCTACACCCTTTTCATGCCGTGCAGCACCCAATTGCATCCTAGCCCGCAGTCTTCTCGGCGCGATAGGGCACGAAATCGCCAAGGCTACAAATGCCGCCGGTCATGCCGCTGGTACGGTCCACCAAGCGGAGAATATCGCCGCGACATTTCTGGCTGCCAAATTGTTCGGAGACGACGATATCACTGTCGCGCGCAAGGCCCGGACAAGGTGACCGCAAAACATTCTTGTACACAAGACGGCCTGACACGCGGTAGAGCACGATATTGTCGCTGACGCGGATCATATTATCGGCATTGAAATCACTGATGCAGGTTAACGGTTTCCCCGCGACCTTGCCGCCAATTTCCTTCATTAAGACAGCAGACTGTTTCTCGGTCAGTGGCGCAGGCGTGCGGTCCACTTGTCCGCATGCCGCAACAACCGTCAAAGGCAAAATAAGACCGGCCAGTTTGAGGACATGCATCACTCTATCTCCTGAATTCACAAGGCCGCATGATAGCCGCTGCGTGATGAACGGCAGATTATCATAAAATCGCCGCCATGTGGCGTTTTTCGCCCGACGTGACGTCAACGATCCTATGGCCAAGGTCGCCATCGGGCGCGCCATCCAGCACCGCCATGGCACGGGCGCCATTTTCCATTTCGAGAATGAGCGTGGCCGGACCAAAACCGTCCTTGCCCGCTGACCGAACAAAGCTGAGTACACGGCCTTTGCCGTGCGGGGCGTCATCCAGCGCGATCTGTTTCGGCACATAGCCCTTTGCCGCCGCACCCGACCAAGCAATTTCGGGCTGTGATGCGGTGTAAATGCCGACGGCCTGTTTTGACATCACGCCGCCATTTGCAGTGACCAAAGCGGGCTTTGATCCATCGTGGCGCAGGGCATCGACCATCGCGGCGATATTATACATGCTATAGCCATTGCCGGGCCCACCGAAAAAGCTGAGGCCACCGGTCAGCGTATAATCGCCAAGCGCACGCCCGGCGTCATTCATGGTGTCAACGGCGGCGAATACCGCGCACGGGAAGCAACTGTAAATGTCGACGGGTCCAAGGTCACTGGCCGCAATTCCGGCCTGCCCAAGTGCCGCCGGAATGGCAAAATCAAGCGCCGCCGACCGGTGAATGACACCGCGCTCTGCCAATGGTGGTTCAGCGGCTTCGGCCGCGCCGGCCAACCAGACCCATTTGTCTTGCGGCACACCCAGATCGCGTGCCTTACCTGCACTTGTCAGGATAATCGCGCCGCCCAGATCGACCGCATCCTGCGCCACATGCCAGCGACGGTAAATATCCGTGAGCGGGTAATTGGCATTGTCGTCGCTCAGCATCGCTTCGGGCGTGCGATAGCCGGGGAATTGCGCGTGGGTCCGCGCTTGGGCTTTTGCTGAAAAGGCCGACCACAACGCCGCCAATTCCTGCGCATACGCATCATCGCTTAATCCCAGCTCCATCCGCCGGGCGTTCTCAATCAGACTATACGCCAGCTGCATGGAAATGATGCCATGGCGGATTTCAGTTCGGCTCAAAATCGGGAAGGAGGAAAGGCGATTGTCGAACGGTGTGTCCGAAGGCAAGCGCCAGTCCAAAGTCACACCCGCCTTACGCGCGCGCTTTGCGGTCCCGGTCGCTTCTGCGGCCACGAGCACCGCGACCGCACAGGTCCCGCGGCGGATATCACCCGCCAGTTCGTTCAGCATCGCCTGCGGGCTTTGGCCACCAACATCGGCGTAAATCAACCGCGCCGCGCTGATGCCGCCGGCTGCTCCAAAGGCTTCGGGCGTATTGTCGGGCGACCCGGTGCCTAGGCTGACGCCGCTGTCCTCGAATGTGCGGATCGCGGCAATAGTGTCAATCGCTGCCGCAACCGACGGAGACTGGCCCGTATCGGCCAGTGCAACCTTGATAGCTGCGCCAGCCAATTCGCGCGGGCTTGGCCATTCGCCGGAAACTGTCTTTCGGCTGGCTTCGCCCACGCCAATAATGACCGGCGCGCTTGCATCAAAATTGCTCATCATTCACTCCCGATTATCTCTTAACTGCACGCTTAAATATGCTAGCAGTTGATGCAAGTTTAAAGGCACGGGCAAAGGAGAGCGCACATGGCGAAATGGCCGAAATTGACGTGGGACAAAGAACCAACCGGTCCGTTGAAGGGGATTAAGGTTGTCGACATGGCCACGGTTGTTCTTGGGCCTTATGCCACCGTGCAATTGGCCGACCTTGGCGCGGAGGTCATTAAAATCGAAAATAGCGAGGGCAACACACCGGGCGACCTGATGCGCCATGGCGGTGATTCGCCCAGCAAGCAGCATGGCCCGATCTTCACAGCGCTCAACCGCAACAAAAAAGCCATCAACCTCAATATCAAAAAACCGGAAGATAAAGCCGTCCTCGAAGCGTTGCTGGAGGAGGCCGATGTCTTCATCCATAATGTCCGCATGGCAGGCGTTGAACGGTTGGGTTTTGGTTATGAGGCGGTCAAGGCGATCAACCCCAATATCGTCTATGTCCACTGCGCCGGATTTGGATCGGGTGGAGCCTATGGCGAGCGTCAGGCTTATGACGACCTGATTCAAGCGGCGTCGGGCTTTGCGGCCTTAAGCGAGCAGCGCGATGGTGGCCGCCCGACCTATTCGCCCAGCCTTGTCGCGGATAAAGTCAGCGGTCTGTTCGCGGCCAATGCAACCATGGCGGCATTGCTTGCGCGTGCAGGCGGGCAAGGCGGACAATTTGTGCAGGTGCCCATGTTCGAATGCTTCACCTGGTTCAACATGGTCGAAAATCTGTGGGGCGAAACCTTCATCCCCGGCAATGGCCGCATGGGCTATACGCGTTCGGTGAACCCGCGTCGGCGACCTTATCCGACCAAGGACAGCTTCATCGCGATCGTCCCTTATAATGACCGGCAATGGGCGAAGTTTTTTGAACTGGGCGGCAGGCCGAACGTCTTCGACGATCCGCGCTTTTCGACCTATCAAGAGCGCACAAAGCACACGGGCGACTTATACGCGCTCATTGAAGAAGTCAGCGCGCTGCGCACCACCGCCGAATGGCTGGACCTGTTGGCCGAGCATGACATTCCAGCGATGAAATATAACCGCATGGCGGATGTGCTCACCGATCCGCATCTGGCCGACGTCGGCTTTTTCGAAGAGATGGAGTCGCCCGACATCGGCACATATCGATCGATGAAACATCCGGTGCATTATGCCGGAACGCCCGCGTCAAACTATGCGCACCCGCCGATGCTGGATGCCGATGGGGATGAGATTAGGGCCGCGTTGGGGATGTGAAGGGTTGGCCCCTGGTGCTTTGCCCACCACGTTTCGTCATCCTGAACTTGTTTCAGGATAACAGGCGGCGGTCGTGCGTTATCCTGAAACAAGTTCAGGATGACGAGAGCTAGCCTTATACCACCGTTGCCCAGCCCTAAACCAACAGCCCCCGCATAATCAGGTCGATGCTATGCTCGCGATAAGCGTCGCGCATATTTTCGTTAAAATCGTCCTGATTATAACAGTGGCGCAACACCAACCGTGACGAATAAAATCGGTCAGCCGCGCCGGTTACGGTGAAGTAGAAAAACTGCGGATCAAGCTTGCGGAATTTGCCCGCCTTTACGCCTTCGGCGATGAGCGCGTCATACACCTTCGAAATAGGCTTCAAATAGAGATCCGCGATACGGGCCGCTTCAACCGGCGCGCTGTCGCGCACCATGCGCATCAGCAGACGATTGAGATAGGGGAAAGCATAATATGTGTCGATGACGGCACCGATGTGGATGCGCAATTTGTCTTCCGGCGGCATGTCCTTTGCCAGCAACGCGCCAAGGCTGAAAACAATATTGCCCATGTCGCGATCAAGCAGCGCCAGCATCAAGCCGTTTTTGTTGCCGAAATAATATTTGACCAATGCACTGTTCAGGCCCGCGCGAAGCGACAATTCGGATAGCGAAAGGTCGATGGTATCGCCCTCACGCATGATCTGGCTTGCCGCTTCGATAAGCTGGTCGCGCGCTTTTGCATTATCGCCCGCTTCACTCACCAGCCTTGGTCCCGTCGTGGCCATTGGTGCCTTACTCCCCCGTTTACGTAGGGTTACTTATAAACAGGTTCATCCCACCATGGGAAGAAGTCAGGCATATCTGCGGAAACTTTATCGGGATAAACGGGTGCGCGCTTTTCAAGGAAGCTTGATATGCCTTCCTTTGCGTCGCCTGAACGTGACCGGCGGTAAATCGCACGGCTGTCAATCTGGTGTGCTGCCATGGGATGTTCCGCAGCGGACAGCCGCCACAACATGGCCCGCGTGAGTGCAATCGACACTGGCGCCGTGTTGTCGGCGATTTCGCGTGCCAATGCCCGCGCGGCCTCCATCAAGTCTGCAGGCGCATGAATGGAACGCACCAAGCCGCCCTGTAGTGCTTCATCGGCATTGAAAACCCGGCCCGTCATGCACCATTCCAGCGCCTGTTGCATGCCCACCAGTCGCGGCAGGAACCAGCTGGAGGCAGCCTCTGGCACAATCCCGCGCCGCGCAAAAACAAAGCCGAAGCGCGCCGTGTCACTGGCCAACCGGAAGTCCATGGGCAGTTGCATGGTCGCGCCAATTCCGACCGCAGCGCCGTTGATGGCGCCAATGACAGGCTTTTTGCATTGGAAAATCCGCAGCGTTAACCGGCCACCGGAATCGCGTACACGTTCGTCAGACAGCGTTTCGACGTCGGACCTGCTCGCAAACACGTCGCCGCCACCCTCGGGTGTCAGATCGGCCCCTGCACAAAATGCACGGTCACCCGAACCCGTTACGATGACGGCGCGCACCGCATCATCCGCATCCACCAAATCAAATGCCGCGCACATTTCGCGCATCATCACATTTGTAAACGCATTCATCTTTTCAGGACGATGCATCGTGATGGTCGCGATGCCATCTGCGACATCATACAGGATTTGGGTGAACGCGGTCATGCGATCAACGCGGGGCCATACGGATGGCACCGTCGATGCGGACGTCTTCGCCGTTGAAATATCCGCACTCGATCATGGTCATCGCAACCTGCGCGAACTCATGCGGATGGCCGAGGCGCTTCGGGAATGGAACGGACGCAGCAAGCGCATCCTTCACCGCTTGCGGCGCGCCGTTCATCAATGGCGTGTTAAAGATGCCTGGCAGAATCGTGTTGACGCGAATGCCTTCGCTCATGAGGTCGCGTGCGATTGGCAAGGTCATGCCGACAACGCCGCCCTTTGATGCGGAATAGGCTGCTTGGCCCATCTGGCCGTCTTCAGCAGCGACTGAAGCGGTGTTCACCATCGCGCCGCGTTCGCCATCTTCCATGGGCTCAAGCGTCAACATGCCAGCCGCCGACTTGGCGATGCAGCGGAACGTGCCGACCAAGTTGATTTGGATGATGCGGTCAAAGGCATCGAGCGGGAAATGCTTGATCGATCCGTCTTCCTTCGAACGGCTTGCGGTCTTCGCCGCGTTGCCTGTGCCAGCACAGTTGACCAAAATGCGTTCCTGACCATGCGCAGCACGCGCCTTGGCGAACCCTGCATCGACGCTTTCATCGCTGGTGACGTTCACGTTGCAAAATACACCGCCGATTTCGGCTGCAAGTGCCTCGCCCTTGTCAGCCTGCAAATCAAAGATGGCGACCTTCACACCCTTTGCGGCCAACGCGCGGGCGGTTGCCTCACCAAGGCCAGATGCGCCGCCGGTGACGACTGCTGCGACTGTTGAATCCAGTTTCATGTAAATTCCCTTTTCAAATACCGTAATGTGGTTGCGGACTATACCCGCTCGATGATCGTGACGTTGGCCTGACCGCCGCCTTCGCACATCGTCTGCAAACCATATTTGCCACCACGTGCTTCAAGCGCGTTCAGCAATGTCGCCATCAGCTTCGTGCCAGATGCGCCGAGCGGATGGCCCAATGCGATCGCGCCGCCATGGACGTTGATTTTCGAACGGTCGCCGCCGGTATGCTTCAACCAAGCCAATGGCACAGGTGCGAACGCTTCGTTCACTTCATACAGGTCAATGTCTGACATTTTCATGCCCGAACGCTGGAACGCACGGTCGGTTGCGAACAACGGCTCTTCCAACATGATCACCGGATCGCCAGCGGTCACGGTCAAATTGACGATGCGCGCGCGCGGGGTGAGGCCATGTTCTTTCAGCGCCTTTTCCGACACGATCAGAACCGCCGAAGCGCCATCACAAATCTGGCTAGCATTCGCAGCCGTGATAGATCCACCTTCTTGAAGCAGCTTGACGCCCGACAGGCTTTCAAAGCTTGCATCATAGCGGATGCCTTCGTCGCTATTGTGGACGATCTTGCCTTCTGGCGTATCGACTTCGATACCGACGATTTCATTGGCAAAGAGGCCGCCTTGCGTCGCGGCGATAGCTTTCTGGTGCGATTCCAGCGCAAACTGGTCCAAGTCTTCGCGGGTAAAGCCATGTTTCTTGACGAGCATTTCAGCGCCCATGAACTGGCTGAACATGATGCCGGGATAGGCTTCTTCGAGCCGCGGGCTCTTGTAGGTGCCCATGCCTTCTTTCTTGAACAACATCGACGTCGAACCCATGGGGACACGCGTCATGCTTTCGATACCGGCCGCCAAAACAATGTCCTGTGTGCCCGACATAACGCCTTGCGCTGCGAACATCATCGATTGCTGCGATGATCCGCACTGGCGGTCGATGCTGACCGAGGGAATAGAATTGGGCAGGCGTGACGCCAGAACGATATTGCGGCCGACATCGCCCGCTTGCTCGCCCCCTTGCATGACGCAGCCCATGATGACGTCTTCAATCGCCGCAGGATCAAAGTCATTACGGTCGGCAATGGAATCGAGCACGGCAGCGCCCAAATCGACGGGGTGAACGCCCGCAAGCTTACCACCGCGGCGGCCACCGGCGGTACGAACCGCATCGACAATATAAGCGTCTGCCATTTTCTCTCTCCTGTTGTTCAAATTTAATCAGACGATTAAACTTTGAAAGGGGAGAGTCAAGTGCGATTGGCTGTGTCTTCAGCAATCGTCATCCTGAACTTGTTTCAGGATAAAGGGTCACCCTTTTTGTTATCCCGAAACAAGTTCGGGATGACGAGAAAAGGGTGACACCAATCGTGCGACGTCAGGACACCTTAAGCCGCTTCGCGGGCGATCGTGATCACCTGCGGATAGGTGAACTCGAGCAAGCCTTCTTCACCCAACTCCGCGCCAAAGCCGGACTGCTTATGTCCGGCAAATGGTGCGTTGGGGGCAAGGTGCATGGATTCGTTGATCCACACCGTTCCGGTTTCCAATTGCTCGGCCACTTCGACCGCAGCTTCCGGATTGCTGGTCCAGATCGAACCGGCAAGGCCGTAATCAGACGCATTGGCGCGGCTGATAACTTCGTTGATGGTCGAAAACTTCATCAATGGCATCACGGGGCCAAACTGTTCTTCGGCCACAATCCGCGCATCTTCTGGCGGATTGTCGAGAACGGTTACAGGCACGAAATAGCCGGGGATTGATGCATCATGATCGCCGCCGGCGAGGAACTTATAGCCCTTGTCCTTGGCATCCTGAATCAGTTCAAGCACGCGCTTATACTGCGGCTTGTTCTGAATGGGGCCAATCGCCGTGCCCTGTTCGGCGCCATCGCCAACCTTGACCGCTTTGGCATAAGCCGCAATCGCGCCCGACAATTCGTCGTAAATATCTTCGTGAATGTAGATACGCTTGGCCGCGATGCAGACTTGGCCCGCATTGTAGAAGCTTGCCCAAAACAGCTTTTCAGCCACCTTGCCAACGTCGGCATCCGGCAGAACAATCGCCGCGTCATTGCCACCCAGCTCAAGCGTGATGCGCTTAAGGTCCTTCGATGCCGATTCCATCACGCGCTTGCCTGTCGCAGTCGAACCCGTGAAGGTAATCTTGTCGATATCAGGATGCGACGTCAGCAATGGGCCCAACGCATCGCCACCGGTGATGATGTTCAAAACGCCGGGTGGGAATACGCCCGCAACCAGTTCAGCGAGGCGCAAGGTCGCCAGCGGGGTGAATGGCGAAGGCTTCAGCACCATGGTGCAGCCCGACAATAGCGCTGGAACAATTTTCTGGATCGCCATCAACACCGGGAAATTCCATGGCACGATGCCACCGACAACGCCAACGGGAACGCGGCGTGTGCGGCTAAGGCGCTTGTCGCTGTCTTCCGTGATTTTTTCTTCAAGGTTCAGCATCGGCAATGCGCGCGTCATGCCAACGCAACCTGCAATCTCGCTGCCCGCTTGCATGTGCGGTTTGCCCTGTTCAGATGTGAGCAAACGCATCAGCTCGTCGCTATTGGCTTTGATGACATCGGCCATTTTGGCAAACAAAGCGCGGCGTTCTTCAACGCTGGTTTTCTTCCAAGTCTGGAATGCGGCGCGTGCTGCGGCAACGGCCTTGTCGAGATCTGCCTGACCGCAATCAGGCACCTGGCCAATGACCTGCTCCGTCGCGGGGTTTACGACATCAATCCATTTGCCGTTATCAACCAGTTCGCCGTTGATCAGGTTTTTATATTGCGTGGTCATTAGAGTATCCTCTTTCGTTCAAGCTGCCACAAATCGCAGCGGTAAAGTTTTGGGGCCGCCAACAAACGTCGATTGCGATCGTTTTGGTTCGCCAGCCAGCTCAACCGAATCTAAACGGTCAAGCAGTTCCTCGAATAATATCTTCATCTCTAGCCGCGCCAGATGCAAGCCCAGACATTGATGCGCGCCGGATCCAAAGGAAATATGCCGGTTGGGACTGCGCCCCGCATCAAACCGTTCCGGGTCAGGGAACACGGACTCATCATAATTGCCGGAGATATAGCACAGCATCAGCCAATCGCCCGCTTTCATCGGTACGCCGCCCACTTCCGTATCGACGCCTACCGTGCGCATGAAGTGCTGAACCGGTGTGGTCCAGCGTATTGCTTCTTCAATCAGACCGGGAAGTAAGGAGCGATCTGCCTTCACTTTCGCAAACTGCGCCGGGTCTTGCGCCAAGGCCCACATCGCGCCAGCCGTCGACGCAGAGGTCGTATCATGCCCTGCAGTCGCAACGATCGTGTAATAGCCCGCGCTTTCATAGTCAGGGATAGGCATGCCATCGATGGTTCCGGTGGCGATAATCGTTGCCAGATCGTTGCGCGGATTATCGCGGCGGTCTTTTGCCAATGCTTCAAAATAGGCGTTAAAATCGGCGACCGTCTGCGCCATCAGCTCGGTCGCTTCTTGCGGCGAGATATTGGCCGCGCGCATCCGGTTCAGATCCGGATCCTGCCCGCCGAACAGTTCCTGCGTCAGCTTCAGCATCAACGGCTCGTCACTCTCTGGAACGCCAAGCAATTCCATCACGACATGCAAGGGATACATGGCCGCCACGTCGCGCGCAAAATCACATGTTCCGTCCATAGACAGCATCTTGTCGACGGCAGATTTCGCGATCGCCCGAATATTGCCTTCTATGGTCTTGAGGTTTGCCGGCATGAACCAATCCTGCGTCAGCCGTCGGTATTTGGGATGCTCAGGCGCGTCCATTTGTACCAGCGACTTCACCAGATGCGGGCTGCCGTTCATCAGATGCGCCACAAACATTTCCGCCATCAAAGGCGCAACGACGACGGTCGCCGGGTTATTCAAAAAGGTCGCATTATCCTTGCTGATCTTCAATATGTCCGCATGGCGCGTGATGACCCAAAATGGGCGATAGCCCGGTATTTCAGCAACTGCGACCGGGGAATCCCGGCGCAGTGTGGCGAACGTATCCAACAACGGACGCCAGTTCCCATATACAACCGGGTCGACGATATGCGCCGCAAGCTCCGGAGCAATCTTGGGAATGGCGGTCATGCTTTTTGCTTTGCCCAATATTCATCGCGCAGCAGGCGCTTGTATAATTTTCCGGTATCGTGGCGGGGAAGCTCCTCGCGAAAATCGATACGGCGCGGAATTTTGATACCCGACAGCTTTTCACGCGCATAAGCGGTGAGTTCGTCACGCAAGTCATCACCGGCGTCCGCCATATCGAGCGGCTGCACCACGGCGATAACCTCTTCGCCCATTTCGTCGTGCGGGCCACCGATGACAGCCACGTCGCGGACGCGCGGGTGGGTCACCAGATGGTTCTCAATCTCCTGCGGGTAGATGTTCACCCCGCCCGAAATGATCATGAAACTTTTGCGGTCTGTCAGGTAAAGATAGCCCTCTTCGTCCAGCCGACCGACGTCGCCAAGCGTTGTCCAACCATGCTTGTTGGTCGCGCTTTTGGTTTTTTCGGGATCATTATGATAGCTGAAAGATGCAGCGCTTTCGAAGAACACAGTGCCTTCTTCGCCCACGGGAACATCATCCCCATCTTCGTCGCATATATGCATGACGGCGTTCAATGGCCGTCCAACCGAACCCTTGTGCGTCATCCATTCTTCGCTGGAGATAAAGGTAATCCCCTGGCCTTCCGTCCCCGCATAATATTCGCGGATGACGGGGCCCCACCAATTAATCATCGCTTCCTTGATAGGAACGGGGCACGGCGCGGCAGCGTGCACCGCGCTATCAAGGCTCGACACATCATAAGCGTTGCGGACTTCTTCGGGCAGCTTCAACATGCGCGCAAAATGCGTTGGCACCCATTGGCTGGCGCTGATCTTATATTTTTGAATGGCCGCCAGCGCCGCTTCGGGATCAAATTTCTCCATGACCACCACGGTGCCACCCAGCCGGTGGACCGCCGCACACCACCGCAGCGGTGCCGCATGATATAGCGGCGCTGGTGACAAATAGATGCTGTCGCCCGAAAATTTGAACGCCATCGCGGCAAGGCCTGACAATGCATTTGGTCCCGCAATGTCCGGATCATCGGGCAAGGGGAAACGTACGCCCTTGGGCTGACCAGTCGTCCCTGAACTGTACAACATGTCGGTGCCCGCACGTTCATCGGCGATAGGCGAAGTCGGCATATCCGCAACTGCGGCGGCATAATTTTCCCAGCCGGCATGCGCGCCGCCAAGAATGAACCGCTTCACAGGACTTTGCAGCTGATCCAGCGTCGTACCCAAATAAGGTGACGCAAACAGCGCCTTTGACCCGCTATCGTTCAGGATATAGTCGATTTCCGATGCCGTCAGACGGCAACTGATCGCGACATAAATCAGCCCTGCGCGCTGCGCACCCCAGACAAGGTCGAAAAACTCCGCACGGTTTTCCAAACAGAACGCAACGGTGTCGCCATGTTGCAGCCCCAAGCTGCGGAACAGATGCGCGCACTGGTTGGAACGTTCATCAAGCTGCTTATACGTTATCGTCTCACCCGATCCCGCCATGATGACTGCAGGTTTATCGGGGAAAGCCTGTGCGTGAACGGCGGGGTGGCCCATATTATTCGCCTTGCCAGTTAGGTTTGCGTTTTTCGGCAAAGGCGAGTGCGCCCTCACGCGAGTCCTTCGAGGCGAAGACGGGGCCGCAGATTTCATTCTGCTTCTTCCACATCTCCGTCGAATTCCAATCCGGCCGCTCATTGATCACGCGCTTGGTCGCAATCAGCGCGAGCGGACCGTTCGCTGCAACCTTTGCCGCAAGCTCAAGCGCAGCATCAATCGCGGCGCCGTCGGTGATGCGATTGACAAAGCCAATCTCATAGGCGCGCTGTGCCGAGATAAAATCACCCGTCAGCGCAAGCTCCATCGCCATGCGCTTGCCGATAATCGATGGCAAAGTGAGCAAGCCGCCGGCCGCCGCAACCAGGCTGCGTTTGACCTCCGGTATACCGAACTGCGCCTTGTCATTCGCCACCAACAAATCGCACGCGATGGCAATTTCCATACCGCCGGCCAGCGCATAGCCCTCAACCGCGCCAATCAATGGCTTTGCAGGCGGGGATTCAATGAAGCCCGCAAACCCCTTGCCTTTGATGCTGGGCAATTCGCCGCGCAGAAAGGCCTTCAGATCCATGCCAGAGCAAAATGTGCCACCAGCGCCCGTGATGATACCCGCGTTCAGGCTCTTGTCGTTGTCGAGCTGCTCCATGGCCGCAGCGACGCCTTGCGCGACCGCTTGGTTGACGGCGTTCTTGGCCTCAGGCCGATTGATGGTGATGATCAGGACGCCGTCCTGCGCTTGGGTTAGGACTTCAGACATTGCACTCTCCTAAACAAAAACCGTGCCCGCCGTAGAAGCGCCCTTCGGCAGGCTCAGGACTACGCTATTCAATATCGCTCACCGCCCCTTGGGCAAACCAAGCACATGTTCGCCGATGATATTTTTTTGAATCTGGCTGGTGCCCCCGCCGATGGTGGCGGAAAAGCTGTTCAGGTACGACCGGTGCCAATAGCCGTCATCGACCGCGTTCTCGTCACCGACATAATAGCCCGCACGCGTTCCTTGAAACTGGAGCGAGAATTCGGTGAGCTCGCGCACCAACTCGGTACGCGCCAGCTTGTTCATGAGCGCAAGGCCCATTGGACGGTCACTGGTCAGCGGCGCCATACGGCGGCGTTGGTTGTTGAGGTTCAGCGCCTGAATTTCGATCATATAATCGACCAGCCTGTCGCGCATGACGGGATCGTCGAGCACGGGCTTGCCGCCGCGCTTGGCCGACCGCGCCATATCGATGACGCCCATGACGTCCATTTCCTTGACGAAATAACCGCCGACCGGATTGACCTTCGCGCCGCGCTCATACTCAAGCGTCTTCATCGCGACCATCCAGCCCTGCCCTTCTTCGCCGACGAGGCCTGACGCAGGAATGCGGGCATCGGTGAAGAAACATTGGGTGAAACCATATTCGCCCGTCAATTTCTTCAGGCGGCGGGTTTCAACGCCGGGAATCTTCATCGGCGCGAGGAAGAACGATAGCCCTGCATATTTGCTTGGCCCGTCATTCGATGTGCGCGCGAGCAGGATCATATAATCGGCGCGGTCGCCCAATGATGTCCAGATCTTCGAGCCATTGATGACATATTCATCGCCATCGCGCACCGCTTTGGTCTGCGCACTGCCAAGGTCGGAACCATGCTCTGGCTCCGAAAAGCCCTGACACCAGATTTCTTCCGCCGAAAGCATCGGCTTAATGAAACGGCGCTTGTCCTCTTCCCGGCCGATGTCGAGCAGCAATGGCCCCGTCCAACCGTTCGCAATTGCGTTCAGCATAATCGGCGCGTCATGCGTTTTCATGACGCGTGTGGCGATCCGTTGATATTCGGGGTGCATACCATAGCCACCATATTCGGTGGGCCAGGACATGCCGAAATAGCCCGCCTCATAAACCTTGCGCTGCCAGTCGCGCAGGAAATCGAACTGCTGATCGGTGGAAACTTCCATGAAGGTCAGCGGCAACATAAAGCCCGGGTCGCGCACCGTGTTTTCGGCGAACCACGCATCGCACTGCTTTTCGAAATCCGCTAATTCTTGGGGACTTGGTTTGCTCATGGCTGATTCCTCTCTCGGCTTTTTAATTGCGCGATTAAAGAGGCGATTGCAACACCGAAATCCGTTCGGTGCAGGGTGGCGTTAGCCCTTCTTGAACGGCGCCATTTCGCCCAGAAACTCTATCTGGCGTTCCATCGCCTGACTTTCGCGGGCAAGGAAATCGGCAACCGCGGAACGAAAGCCTGCATTGGCGATATAATGCGCTGAATATGTGGGCACAGCTTCATATCCGCGTGCGAGCTTATGCTCACCCTGCGCGCCCGCCTCAACGCGGGGCAAGCCATGCGCGATCGCGTAATCGATGGCCTGATAATAACACAGCTCAAAATGCAGAAACGGTACGTCGCGGGTGCAGCCCCAATAACGACCATAGAGGCAATCCGGGCTGACAAAGTTTAGTGCACCCGCAATCGGCCGGTCACCATCATAAGCGAGGAACAGGACAATGCTGTCCTTCATGCTTTCCCCGATGAGGTCAAAAAACGCACGCGTCAGATAAGGCTGCCCCCATTTGCGCGCACCGGTATCTTGGTAAAATACCCAAAAGGCATCCCAGTCATCAGGCGTGATATCCGCGCCGCTAATTTGCGCAATGCGCACGGCCGATTGTGCAGCAGCCCGCTCCTTGCGAATGGCCTTGCGCTTGCGTGACGACAATGCGGACAAAAAACCGTCAAAGTCGGCATAATCGCGGTTCTGCCAATGAAATTGCGTGCCCATGCGCGTCAGCCATCCCGCCGCACGAAACAACTCCAGCTCGCCCTCTTCAACAAAAGTTGCGTGCGCAGACGATAGGCCATTCTGGTCCACGACCGCTTCGGCGGCGGCCAATATCGCGGGCGCAAGCGCTGGGTCGCGCAACAACAATCGCGGCCCCGGCACTGGCGAGAAGGGCGCGGCAATCTGCAACTTGGGATAATATTGCCCGCCCGCCCGTTCAAACGCATCCGCCCAATGATGGTCGAACACATATTCGCCCCGGCTGTGGCTCTTAAGATAGGCAGGAAGCGCAGCCGCGGGAATGCCGTCCGCATCGCGGATCATGATCGGCGCAGGCGACCAGCCCGTGCCGGGGCCGACGCTACCCGATTCCTCCAACGCCGCCAAAAACGCATGGGCCACAAACGGATTACCCCGCGGGTTCAGCGCATCCCACTGGTCGGCGGGAATATCGCTGACCTTGCTTAAGAGTTCGGCGGTGACGCCGTCGGTCATTAAGCCGCGCGAACCTTTACCACGCAGTCGATTTCGACCGTTGCATCGCGTGGCAATACAGGGACCGAGACAGCCGCACGTGCGTGCTTGCCTGCGTCGCCGAACACAGCTTCCATCAGGTCCGACGCGCCATTGGCGGCTTCGGGTTGGTCGGTAAAGTCAGGGGTCGATGCGACAAAGACGCCAAGCTTGACGATGCGCTCGACGCGGTCGAGGTTGCCGCCAAGCGCGGCCTTCATCTGCGCGATCAGCATGATTCCGCATGCCTTGGCAGCGGCCTTGCCCTCTTCAAGACTGCGCGTATCGCCGACTTTGCCGGTGACAACCTTGCCATCGACAAAGGGCAACTGCCCCGAAATGAACAGCATCCCGTTCGCTTCGACAGCGGGCACATAGGATGCGACCGGCGCGGCGGGTGCAGGGAGGGTAATGCCGAGTTCGGCCAATTTTGCTTCTATCATCATGCTACCTTTTCCAAACTGGGCGCTGGCGCATTCGCAACCAGCCGCTCCCTAATCCAAACTTCCGCGTCGGCCCAACGATCCAGCCGCGCATGCGCTGACTTCGATGGCTTCACGCGGTCCCACAGCAATGGCTCACCAACAAAATGCAGCCGCCAGACGTCGGGATGCTGTTCACCAACCGACTCATGCTGATGCCCAAGATCGTCGACGAAAACGGCAACGCTGGGTTTATATTCGTCCAAAATCCGGCCAAGTGCCTCGCCCTTGCCGCCTTGGTTGCAATAGACGGGCGCGTCGATGCCCACGGCCTTCAACTGCTCGGTCCGTGGCCCAGCGCGGTGGTCGAGCAAATTGGTGAGGATAACGACATCGGCATGTTCGCGCAGCCGGTTAAGGCTTTCGACCGCGCCATCAATCGCTTGCTGCCGATGCATTTCGGTATCGAAGAAGCCGTTCAGCAGGTCCCAGACCATGCCGCGCTCAACCACCGTGCCATCATGCTTGTGGCGCAGCGCCTCGCCCCAATCGCCGTGGACGAGGTCAAAATGAATGTGGTGCGCGTCGTCCAGCCAATCGCGGAAGGGCACGATCATGTGCAACAGCACCTCATCGCAATCGGAAATCAGCAATGGCCTACTCATGCTTCTAACTCCTGCCGTGCCTGTACAAGTAATGCCGGTGACACCCCGATGACCGCAGCGCACGCGATGAGGTCAGGCTCATAAGCCTCAAGAAAGGATAATATCGCCGCTTGTGTGCCGCGTTCCATGATGGAGCTGCGCAACCCTTCGGGTGTCAGGCCGGTCAGCGACAAAAGCCGCTCCGCCCGTGCTTCTTCCATCAACGCCCAAGCCAAAGCCTGAAACGCCATACCCGATGCGTCTAACTTGCCATTTGTTTCATGCATGGCTTTCGCTTAAGCGAAGGCATCCACGAACGCAAAGCGGGAAAAGAGCGGTAATGTCGAAAAAGGTGATGATCGTTGAGGATAATGAACTGAACCTCAAGCTATTCACGGATTTGCTGCGCGCGCACCAGTTTGTTGTCGAGGGCGTGCGCGACGGTCGGCTGGCGCTGGAACAAGCGCGGGCATTCGCGCCGGACCTTATCATCATGGACATTCAACTGCCGCATGTCAGCGGCATCGACCTGATTGAGGCGATGCAAAAGGGCGCGGCGCTGTCGGCGATCCCCGTGCTCGCCGTGACCGCTTATGCCGGCAAGGGTGACGAGGACCGGATCATGGCCGCAGGCGCAAAAGGCTATCTGTCGAAGCCAGTGTCGGTGATGACGTTTCTGGAGGCAGTGCGGGGGATAATTGGTTAGCCTGAGCTTAGTTACACAATAAACTTAGGGAGGTGATGACGATGTTCGTGTCTGCGATAGTGATGGCGTCGCTGTTGGTGGCAGCAGAAGACCGCGATTGTAGTTATGATCGGACGGCAATGATGGCACTAAGCCAAAATGAATTTGATCAAAATATGTCGGGCGGGTGGCGAAAGCTCGCCGATGCGGGGTGCGAGCGTGAAGCCGCCGATCTGATCGCGGACTGGAGAACAACGCACAAAAGCAGATCAACCACTTTATATTGGCACGAAGGCCAAATGAGAGCGTCCATCGGCCAATATGATGCAGCGATTGCACTGTTCGAAAAAGCCCGCAAATCTGAAAGCGAAGATGCGGGTTGGGGTTGGAACCACTATGTGGACGGTACGATCGCATTTTTGAGAGGCGATAAGGCGGCACTCCTTGCTGCACGTACCCGACTATCCCTCATGCCCGAACCAGAAGGTGCAAAAAACGCGATAGACATACACGGCAACCCGGTCGAAACCGTTTGGCCTTTGAACTTAGATGTTCTGGATAGCTTAATCAGTTGCTGGGGGAAGAGCTATAATGAAGCATATGGTTGCTTGGGCGCGTCGAAAGCGGACTGAACCGATCGAATCAAAAAGGGCGCCCGAAGCGCCCTGATCGATAGCTTATTCAAGCAGCGCGTTGGCTTACTTGATTTTGGCTTCCTTGAACTCGACATGCTTGCGCACGACGGGGTCATATTTACGGAACGTCATCTTTTCAGTGATGTTGCGTGGATTTTTCTTGGTCACGTAGAAGAAGCCCGTGTCAGCGGTGCTGAGCAGCTTGATCTTGATCGTGGCTGGCTTCGCCATGGCCCATTCCTTTTGTTCAAATAATGTCGCAAAAAACTGCGCAGGGTTTGGCCGCGCTGTTCACAGACGCGGGCCTTTGCTGGTTTGGCGGGTGAAAGTCAAGCCCGTAACCCCAAATCACGCGTCAAAGCGGGCCAATGGCCCCTGAATCGTCATGCTGGACTGGTTTCCGCCTCTTCGTTTGGCCGGACCGTCGATATTTCGGATACCGGAACGCGTTCAACATGGCCGACTTTGATTGCCAAAACAAAAGCGATTCGCGGCGCAGTTCAGTCTACCCGCCGCACACATCCCATTTTGACCATGATGTGCTAGGGCAGAAAATATGGACACTGCTTTTACGACCTTCCTGTCTGTTTTCCTCGCCGAAATGGGCGACCGGACCCAGATCCTCGCTGCCGTGCTCGCGCTGCGATATCGCAACAACAACGCGATACTTGCCGGGCTCGCCTGTGCCACTTTGCTCAATTGCGGCATTTCGGCAGCCGGCGGCTCGGCGATCGCCCGTTGGATGAGCGCGCAGTCCGTTCAGATGTTCGCTGGCCTGGCTTATATTTTTGCCGGCGCTGGCATGTTGCTGTGGCGGCGCAATGTCGACCCGTTATCGGGGTGGAAAACCCCTGCATTTCTGACCGCATTCTTAGGTCTGTTTATCCTGGAATTTGGCGACAAGAGCCAGTTCATCATCGCCGCGCAAGGCGCCCGCACGCCTGATTGGGGCATGGCTGCGGTTGGCGGGTTCGTCGGCATCATGGCCGCAACGGTGCCTGCGGTCATCCTGCGCGCGCGGCTTGGCCAGATTGTGCCGTTGAAACCCATAAGGTGGGCCTCTGGCGCATTGTTGCTGGGATGGGGCTTTGTACTGGCCACGCAGGCCAATGGCATCAGCTGATTGCCGCTACCGCACGGGCAGGTGCTGTAAATAGCGCGCCTGGTTCCTGGCCGCGACAATCGGCAAGGCATGAAAGACACAAAAAAGGCGGGCGAAGCGTTTTGCTCCACCCGCCTTTTTGAAATTCTAAAGCGCGCTTATTCGGAAAGCGGGCCCAAATTTGTGGCCGAATATTTGCCGCGACGATCGATTTCGATGTCAAACGCCAAACGGTCACCCTGAGTCACTTGGCCCATGCCCGAACGTTCAAGCGCAGAAATGTGCACAAACACATCTTCGCCGCCATCATCACGCTGCACAAAACCAAAACCCTTCATGTCGTTGAAGAATTTGACGGTACCATTGGCACGTTCGCCAGTCGATTCGCGCTGCGGACCACGTGGTGCCGAATCACGGTCACCACCGCGGAAGCCACCACGGTCATCGCCACGCGGGCCGCGGTCACGATCAAATGCTGGACGGTCCGAACGCGGTGCGCGCTCGGTCACTTCCATTGGCTCACCATCGATGACGAGGTCCGTTGCCGAAACCTTGCCGCCACGCTCAACGAGCGAGAATTCGAGCGGCTGGCCTTCAGCAAGACCCGTCAGGCCAGCTTGCTCAACCGCGCTGATGTGCACGAACACATCATCGGGACGACCATCGACCTGAATGAAGCCAAAGCCCTTTTGACCATTGAAAAACTTAACAATTCCTTTGCCGGAACCGATGACTTGCGCTGGCATTGGTGGGCCGCCTGGGCCACGCCGAGGTGCACCGAAGCCACCGCCGCCGCTATTTCCGCCGCCGTAACCGCCACCTGAGCGGCCGCCCCCAAAATCACTTTGATAGGGGGACGGTGCGCGATAACCGTCATAGCTTTCATCACCGAAACCATCTCTTTTGTCCCGGCCTTTGCCAGCACGCTTGCGATCAAAACCCATAACTTCTTACTTGCCTTCTCATCGCCCTGAACCACTATGTTATGCAGTCGAGGGCGACTGTACTGCACGTCACAAGCGCAGCCGTCGGTGATTGCGCAAGCATTTTGTATATCGCAATAAAAGGTTACGCGATAGCTAATATTGCGGCCGAAAATCGCAGGGTGCCAACTGTAGTTTCATTTGCCTTGCACGGTCCGGTGGGGCAAGGGGCTAGCATGAGCGTTTATTTACACGAAGAAGACCTTCCCGCAGGCGTGCTGGCCGATGGCCCCGTCGCCGTAGACACCGAAACCATGGGGCTCATCACCCCGCGTGACAGGCTGTGCTTGCTGCAGATTTCCGACGGGCGCGGCGATGAACATCTTGTGCGTTTTGGCCGCGACAGTGACTTTTCTGCACCAAATTTGCGTGCGGTACTCGCCGATCCCGCCCGTTTGAAGCTGTTCCATTTTGCCCGATTCGATTTGGCGGCGATTTCGTATTATTTGAACGTCGTCGCGACGCCGTTATTCTGCACCAAAATCGCCTCGCGCCTCGTTCGGACCTATACCGACCGCCACGGGCTGAAGGAACTGGTGAAGGAAATGCTGTCGACAGACATTTCCAAGCAGCAACAGTCCAGCGACTGGGGCGGTCCCATATTGTCCGAAGCGCAAAAAGATTATGCCGCCAGCGACGTGCGCTATTTGCACCGCTTACATGCCGAATTTGTCGTGCGTTTGGAACGCGAAGGCCGCACGGAGCTGGCGCAGGCGTGTTTTGACTTTCTGCCGCACCGTGCGAACCTCGATCTGTCTGGCTGGCCAGAGACCGATATATTCGGGCACAGTTAAGGTTTATTCGGGTTAAAGACATAACATGTCCGCACAGGCCGATCTTGAACGCAATTATCGTCAACGCTGGGCATTGCCCGGTGGACGGCATGACCGCCTTATCCGCGCGATGCGGGTTGTCTTGCCGAGCATCATCGGTTTGCTTGTCGCTATATTGGCGTTCAGCCCATTTACCGGGCAGCAGGAACTCAGCTTTGTCCTGAATAAAGACGAAGTAAATCTGTCGCGTGAGCGGTTGCGCGTTGTTGAGGCACTGTATCGCGGCGAAGACAGCAAAGGCCGGCCCTTTTCACTGCGCGCGGGCAGCGCGGTTCAGAAGACATCGGCGCAACCTGTTCTCGACATGACATCATTGTCGGGCCGGATATCGTTGCAGGACGGCCCAGCCTCCATCATCGCACAACGCGGCAGCTATGACCTTGGCAAGGAAACGATGCGCGTCACGGGCCCGTTGGCCGTTGAATCGCCGGGCTATGATATGGTTGTCAGCAATGTGGAGCTGTCATTGAAAGACCGGACGATGCAAAGCTTTGGTCCCGTGAGCGGCCGAACAAAGGTCGGGACCTTCCATGCCGGACGCTTGCGCGCTGACCTCGATACGCGCATCATCCGGCTAGATGGCGGCGTTCGTTTGCGTATCGAGCAGAATGCGATTAAGTGAGGCCAACATGAGCAAAGCTTCTATCTCCTTTGGACTGGCCGCCGCATTTGCGGGCATCATGATGCTGTCTTCGGCGTCGGCGCAAAGCATTCGCAACCATGATAGCAACGCACCGGTCTTTGTCGATGCTGGATCCTCGGAACTGCAAGACCGAGCAGATCGTTTCGTGTTGTCAGACGGAGTAACCGTCACACAGGCCGGGCTCGTGTTGAAAGCAAATCGCGTGACAGGTGCCTATTCCAGCAATGGTGGCGTGGATATCAATCGCCTCGATGCCACCGGCGGCGTGACCATCACCAAAGATGATCTGCGCGCGACCAGCAGCTCGGCCATATATGATCTGGACTCCAGCCTGATCACGCTGATTGGCAATGTGGATCTGGTGCAAGGCAGCAACCGGCTAAACGGCGGCAGGCTTGTCATCGATCTCAATTCAGGCCGCTCAACCCTCAATGGCGGTGGCCCTGCCGGTATAACCAACGCGGGTGGCCGCGTTAAGGGTAGCTTTAGCGTTCCGCAGCGCAAAAATTAGGGGGCAATCCCGAACAGCCCCTAAAACGGGGCAGCATAAATCATGCCAATTGCAAAATGGGTCAGCATTCATTAGCTGTCTGTTGGATATCAACGGCAAAATCGCGGGCGAAATTTGGATATGGATAGCATGACTGCAACTTCTCCCGCTGCGGATGCGACGACGGACGACGGCGTGCAATCCGGACTGGGTGTCGTTTCCATCGCCAAAAGCTATGACAAGCGCGCGGTATTGACCGATGTGTCGCTCTCGGTTGCGAAGGGCGAAGTGGTGGGTCTGCTTGGCCCCAATGGCGCAGGTAAAACCACCTGCTTTTATTCCATCATGGGGCTGGTAAAGCCCGACAGCGGACGCATCACATTGGATGGCGCGGACATCACCAACCTGCCGATGTATCGCCGCGCAATTTTGGGCTTGGGCTATCTGCCGCAAGAAACATCGATTTTCCGCGGCATGACCGTGGAACAAAATATCAGCGCCGTTCTGGAAATGGCAGAACCCGATGCAGACGCGCGCCACGAGCGGTTGGAAAAACTGCTTGGCGAATTTGGCCTCACCCGTTTACGCAGTGCGCCCGCCATGGCGCTTTCGGGTGGCGAGCGGCGGCGCTGTGAAATTGCCCGCGCGCTGGCGGCCAATCCGTCGATCATGTTGCTCGATGAACCTTTCGCCGGCATCGACCCGATATCCATTTCCGATATTCGCGATTTGGTGAAAGAATTGAAAACCCGCGGCATCGGTGTGCTGATTACCGATCATAATGTGCGCGAAACGCTCGATATCGTTGACCGCGCCTGCATCATTTATGGCGGGCAGGTTCTGTTCGCAGGGTCGCCCGAGGCGTTGGTCGCGGATCCCAATGTGCGCCGCCTGTATCTCGGCGAGAGTTTTGCAATGTGATTTGCGGCGATGACGGAACCATAACGTCATGGCATTAGCACCCCGTCTCGATCTTCGCCAAAGCCAGTCGCTGGTGATGACACCGCAACTGCAGCAGGCGATTAAACTGCTGGCATTGTCGTCGCTCGAAATTGAAGCGTTCATCGCGGAAGAGGTCGAACGTAATCCCGTTTTGGAAACAGGCAGCAGCGACGCTGCCCCTGATGTGCCGACCGAGGATTTCGCGCCCGCACTGAACGACAGTGGCGAGCGGGCGAGTGACGACCTGCTCAGCGGCGATGGCCAAGGCACATCGGACGCGCTGGATGTCGATTTCAGCGCAGAAACGTTCCACCATGACACCCCATCCGACAGTGTCGGCGGGGCCGATGGTATGCTTGGGCTTTCGGGCAACACGGCATCCAATGCGTTCGATGCAGACGGACCTGATTTCGACAGCTTTGCCGCGCGCGACATCAGCCTGCGTGAACATTTGATGGCGCAGGCAGGATCAAGCCTGTCCGGACGCCAGCTATTTCTGGTCCAACAGATTATCGAACATATCGAACCCACGGGCTATGTTGGCGAGGACCTGATGGCGACGGCCTACCGGCTTGGCGTTTCCGTGGCCGACATGGAGGCCGCGCTTTCGGAGTTGCAGCGGTTCGACCCCACAGGCGTCGGCGCGCGAAACCTGTCCGAATGCCTTGCCATTCAGGCGCGCGAGGCGGATCGTTATGACCCTTGCATGGCCAAGCTTATCGACAATCTCGACTTGGTTGCAAAGGGCGCGTTTGACCAGCTTAAGCGGATGTGCCGCGTCGACGACGAAGACTTGCGCGATATGCTGGTCGAACTGCGCGGCTATGATCCAAAACCCGGTTGCCGGTTCGAAAGCGAAGATATGCTTGCGGTCACGCCCGACATATTCATCACGCCGCGCGGCGCAGGCTGGGCCATCGAATTGAACAGTGCCAACCTGCCCCGTATCCTCATCAACCGCAGCTATGTTGCCGAGCTTGGGCAAGACAAAGCCACAAAGGCCTGGCTCAGCGACTGCATAGCGGATGCAAATTGGCTCATCAAAGCCATGGATCAAAGACAGCGCACCATCGTCAAGGTCGCCACCGAGATTGTGAAGCAGCAGGACGGCTTTTTTCGCAACGGCGTCGCCCATTTGCGACCACTCACGCTGCGGCAAGTGGCCGATGCCATCGATATGCATGAATCCACCGTCAGCCGGGTCACCAGCAACAAATATCTGCATTGCGGACGCGGCCTGTTTGACCTCAAATATTTCTTCTCATCGGGCGTTCAATCCGCCGACGGTGAGGGCGCGTCGGCGCAAGCCGTCAAAAGCCACATCAAATCCTTGATTGATGCCGAGGGCGAAAAGATTCTGTCCGATGACACGCTGGTCGATTTGTTGACGGCAAAAGGCTTCGACATTGCCCGCCGCACCGTTGCGAAATATCGCGAAGCCATGGGTATCGGATCGTCCGTGCAAAGACGGCGGCAAAAGAAAATGGGCCGCTAATCAAGCCGGCAGATGTGATCGCGCGAATGTCTCGCGGTCGATAAGAATTTTCTCGGCCAATATATGGTCGCTAACCTTATCCACGTCTATTGCAGCGATAGGGTCAGACATCGGCACCAGCGTTGCAACAAGGCCAAGGCGTTTGCCCGCAATCGTCAACGCCTGCCGCAATCCAATCGTGCGGGTCAGCGCGCGCAAGGCCAGCCGCACCCCGAAGTGCATGAACAGGCGCCATGCTTTCTTGCGATCCTGTTCAGCCTCTGCCCATAAATCGAGTGCGAATGCGGACTTGGGGCTCATCAATGCGAAGAGATTTGCGCCCGACCATGCCCCGTCCGAAAAACGCAGCCATGTGCGTTTGGCGTCTGGAAACTGCGCCAACATTGTCTTTCGTTCCACCATCGCAATGGCCACATCGCCATCGGCTTTGCCCAGAAATTCGGCGATCATATCAACGGTTAACAAGGGGTGGTCCGCGGTGGTCACCAATATCGGCGACGAAAATCCTAATACATCCACCTGCCGTTTGATGCTCAGCGATATACTGCTTTGGCTTTCGACCAGCGTTGCGCCGCCTGCGGCATCCACCGCTGAACGCAGCGCGTCGGGTTCCTGACATAGGACAATAATTTCACCGATAAGCGGCGACGCACGCAGCGTGCGCACGACGTGGCTAATCATCGGTTCGCCGCGCACGGGCACCAGAGCTTTCAGCTTAAGCCCAAAATGCTGTGCAAACATATCCGGTCCGGGCCTTTGCCCGGCAAGGACGATGCAGGTCCATTGCGCTTGCAAACAGCTTCTCCTAAACGCATCCAAATCGGGGGTGCGCCAACGCATTTGGCATACCTTGGGGTGGGGCTTGGCGACCAAATATGAATATTGCAATATATGATCTCGACAAGACCATAACCCGTCGCCCGACCTTTACACATTTTCTGCTATTTTATGCCCGGCGGACCGCCCCCATTCGTCTGGCATTACTGCCGGTTTGGATCGCGGCGATGCTGGGATATAAGCTTCGCCTATATGGGCGCAAACCCCTGAAACAATTTGGGATCGCTATGTTCATCGGACGCCAAATCTGTCCGGACGCTTTATCCAATATCGTCGCCCATTTTGCCGAACGGGTTGTGCGCGAAGGCCTTCAACCGGGGGCCGTTGCACGCATAGACGCAGATCGGGCGCGCGGGGCATTGCTGGTGATGGCCACCGCTGCACCCTATTTTTATGCGGGCGACATCGGCGCGAAAATTGGTTTTGATGCTGTCATTGCGACGCGCCATATCAGCCACGAAGACGGCCAACTGATGCACCGCATCGACGGCGAGAATTGCTATGCCGGAGAAAAATTGCGCCGCGTGCAGGAGTGGCTGTCGCAACAGGGCATTAACCGCCAAGATGCGCATATCCGTTTTTATTCGGACGATCTGAGCGATCGGTTCACTTTAGACTTCGCAGACGAAGGCTATGCCGTGAACCCCTCCAAACACTTTATGAAGGCCGCTGCCGAGGCCAATTGGGGCATTCTGGATTTCCGCAGCGCATAGGCGCCCGCTTCAGCTCGCTAAGCTTTCAATATATTGGCGCAACGCCTCCGCGCCACGCTCCGACGCTGGACGCGGATCGCTTTGGTCGGCGGTGTAGGCCATGCGCTGCTCTTGGGCTTTGCGATATTGTGCGGCAATCTGCGCATGATCGGGCAACAATGCTATCAACTGCTTGGCCGTGCGGACAACCGGACCGTTGTTCCAGAAATCATATTCTGGCGCGCTACCTGGCACGGCCGCACTGTGCGTATCGATGAAAAAACAGGCGCGCGGGCGATGCAGAAATTCATACACCTGGCTTGAAACATCGCCAATATAGACGTCGGCGGACAAGGTGTAGCTCATGTCAAACAGGCGCGCACTATCCACATCGATCCGGATATTCGGGGCATCATAATATTTGGGATCAATGTCTGGCCGCGTGCGGGTCACGCGATATTCGGGCGAAATATGCACCTTTTTATAAAAGAGCATCACATGCGGCGCAAAGATCAGATTGTAACGGTCCGCATTCTGGTAAAAAAATTCCAATATGTCTGCCCCGTGATCGAACCAGCTGGACATATGTGGATCGAAATGCGGGTTGTATAAAAATGTCGGCTTTTTGTTGTCGAAAAATGTTTCGGGGGCGCGTCCCCGCAAAATGTCGAACTTTGGGTAACCGATAATCCGGCAGCGTTCGGGCGTCGAAACGCCAGCATCTACCATTTGGTCCACGACCTTTTGTCCGCTGACCATCAACAGGTCAAAGTCTCGGAATGCAGGGTGAAAAGATACATTCCGGTCCCCCGCCCCATGCGGCACACAGACAAAGACTGGGCGATGTGCGCGACGGCGAAATTTGGCCCAATGGCGTTTCAGGGTAAGGCATGTGCGTTCGGTCGACACGATGGCGACGGATTTCCGCAAGAACGCATTATGCCAGTATAAACGCAATATCCGGTGAACAGGCACAAGCCTGTTCAGACCGTTTGTGAGCGTCTTGAGCCATTCGGGGAGCGCGAGAGATCGCCAATGCAAGGCGGCAATCTGTTCGGGCGTCAGCAGTCTTTCGACCTCTTTGCGCGTCACATCACTGCCAAAGGCGACGATTGCCCGGTAGGCTTTTTCACGTAAAGCGAATGCGCCAGCTATCCCCGCCAAATGCGCCACTTGGTGGCCGGCATCATGGTTGAACAGGAAAATGACGTCCGATTTGACGGACGCCGCAGCCTTCTTGTGTCGTGGATTATTCATACAATGGGGCATCTATCGCCATTGATCAATTTTTGCGACCAGTTTGCAGTGCGTTCAATTTTTTACCTGCACATCATGACATGGCTTTGATTAACGGCGGAAGTGCACTAGTCCCGCAGACTGATTGGGGGTCTGGCGTAATGGCTGAACAAAAACAGGGGAGTGGGCGGCGCATTTTGCAATCGGGCGCTTGGCTGTTCTTGCCAAAGACCACCTCTGCGGTGCTCAGCCTTATCTACCTTGCCGTTTCTACCCAAAGCTTGGGTGCGGCAGAATTTGGCAAATTCATGCTGATCTTCAGCTTTGCCCAGACGATAGCCAGCTTCACATCATTCCAGACATGGCAAATTCTGATCCGCTATGGCACGACCTTGGTGCACACAAAGTCCGATCACAAGCTGGCCGAACTCACATGGTTTTGCCTTATCCTTGATTTAATCGGGGCATTGCTGGCGTTCCTGGTCGCGATGGTCGGCGCATGGGCGCTTGCATATAACCAAGGCTGGAGTGATTCAGAGGCAATCGCCGTGGTCGGCTTCACGGTGCTTTTGGTGCTGTCCGCACGCTCCACACCGACAGGACTGCTGCGCATCAACGACCGCTTTGGCGACGCCGCCATTCCCGACATGCTGGTGCCTATCATCCGCCTTGTCGGCACCGGCATATTGGTGCTGACACAGCCTACGGCATGGGGGTTCCTCGCGGTGTGGCTCGTGTCCGAAATGGTGCCAACGCTATGGGTGTGGGGCAATGTTTTGCGCCGGCTCAAATTGCCGCTGCGGCTCAGCACTATGCCAAGCCTGCGCGGCTTTCAGGAAAGCTTCCCCGGCATTACCAAATTCGCCTTATGGTCCAATGTGGGTTCCAGCTTTAAGCTGACGAGCCAGCAAATGGTCGCGGTTGTGGTCGGCTTTTCCGTCGGTGCAGCAGCGGCTGGATTTTTCCGGCTGGGCTATCAATTGGGTCAGGTCTTTGCGCGCGTCGGCGATGCCATATCGATGGCGCTATTCACCGAATATGCCCGCGTTGCGCACACCGTCGACGCCAAAGATGCGAGCAATTTGCTCAGCCGCATGATTAAAGTGTCCGGCGTTGCGGCGGTGCTCGTATTGGCGATTGTCGGCTTCGCCGGAAAACCCGCCTTGATGTGGATATTTGGCGCAGAGTTTGTCGCCGCCTATCCTTTGGTCATGATCTTGGGCACAGCCACCGCCGTCCAATTTGCCACATTAGGGCTGGAGCCTGCGCTGCTCACCGCGGGCAAGGCTGGGCGCGTGATGCTGTGCAGCCTTGCCGGCGCTATTGTCGTGGTGCTGATGATGATCTGGCTTATGCCAAGTTATGGCGAGGTTGGTGCAGCATTTGCGATGTTAGGCGCAGCATTGGTCAACGCCGCGCTGCTGGTCATTTCCTATCGGCAAAAGATCGTTGCGCCAAAACCCGCAGACGCGGCTTAACGCGGCTCATGCGCCTTTATGAAGGTCGTAACATCGGTAATGACAGACGCCTTGTTCCGGAAGGGACGCGCGACCGCCATGATGATGTCGGAATGGCCAACATCGGGATAAATTTTCAGCTGCTGTTTCCCACCCAGCGCGGCGATCCGTTCCGACAGGACCTTGCTGTTGCGCGGCTTGACCACGCTATCCTTGTCCCCTGTCAGCAACAACAATGGCGGCGCATCGGCGCGCGCGTATGTGATCGGCTGGGTCTCGGTTAAGTCGGGCCATTGGCCAAAGGCAATTTTCGATGAATCGGTCGTGAGCGGCAAGAAATCATAAGGGCCTGCCAAACCGATGACGCCTTTAATAACGTCCGTCGCAAGGCCCTGCGCCTTCAAATAGCGCGGATCAAGCGCTGTCATCATCGCGATATGCGCGCCGGCGCTGTGTCCCATCAGGAAGATTTGGTCTTTGTTGCCCTGATGCTTGGCAATATTTGCGTGCACCCACGCAATGGCCGCCGCTGTATCGTCCACAAATGCCGGAAAGCGGACCTTTGGCGATTTGCGATAATCGGCAATGACGGTGACATATCCGCGCGATGCAAATGCACGACCCAAAAAGCCATAACCTTCCCGCTCACCATCGCGCCACGCACCACCATGAAAGAAGATAAGGACGGGGTAAGGCGCGGACGCCGCGCCTTCAGGTGCGTAGATATCCAGCTTCTGCCGCGCGTCGGTGCCATAAGCGATCGCCGTCACAGGCGTTCCATCAAACTCCGCCGCGCCCGGCGCCCACCGGTCCGCAAAATCGAGCTTTTGTGGATCGCTCTTGTTCCAAAGCCAAAGGCCGGAACCAACAAGCGCAAGGAGCAAAGCGATAAGGATATATTTGATCATGCGCGGTATGTGCCGTTTAACCATTGGAAACACAATGACAAACGGGCACAGAAGCTTTCGCCCCTTGCCTAACGTCTTGGTTCAACGCATTGTCATTCAAGGGCAGATAATGGGGGTGGAATGTGTCCGAGATAGTCACAGCTGTCCAAAGAGGCAGTCAAGTTTATGTCTATGGCACCGGACAGCGTCAGCTATGCTCCGTGTTTGCCGGCACTGGACCGAATGACGGACTGAAAGGATATACATCCAGCACAGTCAGTGTGCGTAGAGGCAGTCAAATCTACGTTTACGATCATAAGGGTCGCCAAATTTCCAGCATATTTGCGGGGAAGTGATGGACGCATTTATTCTGGGGGAAGTTGATTGAAACGACGTCGTCTTAGGGCGCTGGCGGCATGCGTACTGCTTTCCGCTTGTGGAGGCGGTGGCAGCACATCGCCCAGTTCGCCGATCATCACGATACCCTCGAACGCCACAACACCAACGCCGCCAACGCCGATCACTTACACGCGCGCGGCGCTCAGCAAATCTTACCAAATCCACACAATATCCTCATCCGACGTGGTCCCCGAATATGTTTATGGCGGTGTGACGAACCCCAGAGGCATTGCGGACATTTTCCCGCAAGGGAGCATATCTGCAGATTTCCAGAAGGATCGGTTCCCTGAACTGATCATTCCGCTGAACAAGGCATATGGCACGCCGGTTTTTGCGCGCTTACCATATATCTACCTTTCCAATGATAACGGTAGATTAGAGTTTCGGCAGGCCGTTAACGAGCAATTTCCGTCCGTTTTTGGCGCACGTCGATCTGCGTCTTTAACCGTCAACGGAACGCCCGCAGCATTCTTCGTCGCGCACAACGTGTCTGGGGTATATAATGACCCCACGGCATATGGCACGGCCATATTGGCCCTAGGCGGTGCAACTGGGACGAGGGTACGGGCAGACCTTATTCCCCGCCTGACGACACAATCGGGTCTTGCGGCCAATGGAACCGATGCCCACGCAATGGCGACAGGGGACATTAACGGTGACGGAAAGCATGATATCCTGATTGCCAACTGGCGCCACAGGGAGGGGTTTGAACCCTTGTTCTTGTTTCAAAATGCCGAAGGTTCATTCACCGCCAGGTCGAGCAGCTTTCTGGATCAACTGAACGCCCTTCCGCTGCTGAACCCAACCCAAATCCCCAACGGGCAGAATAATTTGTGGTTGGATGCGCACCTCGCTGATCTCAACACTGACGGCTATGATGACATTGTTGCCGGGTTTGGGCACGGGTCGGCGCACAGCTATGTGTTCTGGAACAATAAGGGCAACTTCAGTTTCGATGATAAGACGCCGCTTCCCGCAACGGTGTATGGTACAGAAAACACGCTCCATATGGAGACCCGAACCACGGATATGGATAAGGATGGGGATCTCGACCTCATAATCTCCCACTCAAGATATTCCCCTTACTATGGCGGGGACTATCTCCAGATCATCAGAAACGACGCCGGTAAGTTCGTCGATATTTCCAGTACGGCCATCCGGCAGGACAATTCTGATGTTTACGCAGGGTTCTTACAATGGTCTCCAGCGCTCTATGTCAAAGACGTCAGCAAAGACGGAAAAGACGATATCGTCTTTGCCCGGCAGGACGGCACTCTCAGGATTTTCATAAATGAGAATGGTGCATCATTCCGTAATTTCAACGTGTCCCTTCCGCCGTCTGAAGGTAGCGGGAAATTGATCGGTTTCGATGATTTCGACGGCGATGGGAATTTTGAAGCCGTGTATTGGCAATATGGCGGCACTGCCGACCGAAAAGATTATTTTGTCAACCTCTACAAACTCATATTCGCGTAAAGTTCCATGGCACTATGCGGTGGTCGTTAGTGCACGCGATTTAAGGAGTATATCGAGGCGGCCGCTTTCAGCACGCACCCGGGCCAATAATGTAACAACAAAAAAGGGCTCGCGATTTCTCACAAGCCCTTGAATTTGTTCGGAAAAACCGAGTTTTCGGTTTAGCGCTTCGAGAACTGGAAGCTCTTACGCGCCTTGGCCTTGCCGTATTTCTTACGCTCGACAACGCGGCTGTCGCGGGTCAGGAAGCCTTCCGACTTCACAGCGCTGCG
Source organism: Sphingorhabdus sp. (assembly GCF_044338195.1). Lineage (GTDB taxonomy): Bacteria > Pseudomonadota > Alphaproteobacteria > Sphingomonadales > Sphingomonadaceae > Sphingorhabdus_B. The sequence continues at coordinate 41,886 of NZ_JBIIMC010000004.1, forward strand.
CAGCAGTGGCTCATACTTCGACAGTGCTTGCGCGATGCCATGCTTGACCGCGCCAGCCTGACCCGAAAGACCACCGCCCTTGACGGTTGCGATGACGTCATATTGGCCCGTACGCTCGGTGACACCGAACGGCTGGTTGATGACGAGACGCAGCGAAGGACGTGCGAAGTAAATTTCCTGATCACGGCCATTGACGACAATCTTGCCGGTGCCTGGCTTCAACCAAACGCGGGCAACTGCGTCCTTACGACGGCCAGTTGCATAAGCGCGACCTTGCGCATCAATTTCCTGTTCGCGAACGACAGCAGCAATCTGTGCTGGTGCCTGAACGTCGGCGCCCAAGGTTTCGAGATCAGCGAGCGAATTTGCAGTTTCAGACATTATGCACCCACCTTGTTCTTGCGGTTCATGGAAGCGACGTCGAGCGTCTTTGGCTGTTGGCCGGCATGCGGATGCTCGGTACCATTATATAGATGCAGCGCGCGCATTTGGGCACGACCCAAAGGACCGCGTGGAACCATGCGCTCAACGGCCTTTTCAAGGACGCGCTCAGGGAACTTGCTATCAAGTACCTTACCAGCAGTGATGCCCTTGATACCACCGATGTAACCGGTGTGGCGATAGTAAACCTTGTCGGTCAACTTCTTGCCGGTGAACTTCACCTTGTCGGCATTGATGACGACAACATGGTCGCCGCAATCAACGTGCGGGGTGTAGCTTGGCTTGGTCTTACCACGCAGGATGTTGGCGATAAGGCTGGCAACACGGCCAACAACCAAACCTTCTGCGTCAATGAGGATCCACGATTTCTCGACGTCCTGTGGACGGATCGATTTCGTAACTCTGGATAGCGTTTTCATCGCTAATCGCACCTTTCGAAATTTTAGTGTTGCACAGAATCGCAAAGGATCCTGCACGCGAAGCGGTGCCAATGGCGATGAACCGGCCAATAGTCAAGCAAAAGCAAGGGTTTTACGACGGGTATAATAATACCCGTCGGCGTTTAGGCCGTATCACGTCCCAAGACATGCGCGCCCCAGACCGTTGCCGCGACCAAAAGGGCGCCGACCGCCTGATGCGATACGGCAAGGACGATGTTGACCCCCGTCATCACGGTTGCAATGCCGAGCAGCATCTGGACGCCGAACGCGCTATGAATAGCGACCGATGCCGCACGAACGCCTGCTTTCTTGACCCGCCGTGCCATCAGGATCAGCGCAATCACCGCGACCCACGCCCACCAGCGATGGACGAAATGGGTGAGATAGGGGTCATTCACCAAAGCATAAAACGCACCCTTGGCGGTATCCACGCCATCGGGATAGAAGCGGTCGTTCATCAATGGCCATGTGTTGGCGACATATCCGGCATTCAGTCCGGCAACCCATGCACCGAAGAGCAGCTGAATAAATAATATCGCCAAGATGCTGCCCGTAAAGCCCGTGATGCGCGCGGGCCTTGCCGATGGATTTTTCGTCAGTTCCTTTAGATCCAGCGCAGTCCAAACAAGACCACCCAAGATAATCAGCGCTGTCAAAAGATGGACCGCAAGCCGGTAATGGCTGACATCGGTGCGCGCGGACAGGCCAGATGACACCATCCACCAGCCAATGGTCCCTTGCAGACCGCCCAGCGCAAGCAACGCAAGCAAACGCGGCTTATAGCCGCTCGGGATCGCCTGCTTGATCCAAAACCACGCCAGCGGCAACGCAAATGCCAATCCGATGACGCGTCCCAACAAGCGGTGGACCCATTCCCAGAAATAGATGAATTTGAACTCCGCCAGCGTCATGCCCGCCGGACCGTTAATCTCGGTATATTCCGGGATCTGTTTGTATTTTTCGAATTCGGAGAGCCAGCTGGCCTCGTTCAACGGGGGCAAAGTGCCCGTGATCGGTTTCCATTCGGTAATCGACAGGCCCGATTCGGTCAGACGCGTGATGCCGCCGACAATCACCATCGCCAAGACGAGAACCGCGACGCCCATAAGCCATGTAATCAACGCCTGAGGGTGTGACGCGCGCGCGCTGGCTGCGGCGCCAGAATGAGGAGCTTTATTCATAAGCCGCGATATGCCCCTGATTTCAGCAAGCTGCAAGCGGACAGAGGTTGCAAAAATGGTCATAATGGCTGCAATTTATGCGATGTAATGTTGTAACGTCTAACGAATCGGTGTAGGGCGGCCGCAATGACGCAGGCATGGAAAAAATGGCGGTGGGACGGGCTTGGCTTAAGCATTGCTGGCCTGTGCCTTGTGCATTGCCTGGTCACCACGCTTTTGCTGGCGTTTCTGGCATCGGCGAGCGGTTTTTTGCTCAACTCGATCATTCATGAAACCGGCCTGTTGCTGGCCATTCTCTTCGGCGTATTGGCGCTTGGTAAGGGATTTTGGGATCATGGACTGTTTACGCCAGCGATCGTTGGCGCAGCGGGCATTGGCATGATGGCGGGCGCATTGACACTGCCACATGGCCTGATGGAGATTGTCTGGACCGTCATGGGCGTCATCTGCCTCGCATTAGGACATTTCCTGAACCACCGCGCATCTGCCTGACGGGCAATTGACCGACTGGCTGTCACGGCCTACATCATCAATATGGCAGTTCATCATCATCACGAGCATGCAGGCGCGTCGCTTGCCCATGCCGCCGAATCGGCGTTGGTCGAGGCGGGCGAGCAGTGGACCGATATGCGTGCGGATATCTTCGCCGTGCTCGCCACATTTGAAAAACCCGCATCGGCTTATGATATTGCAGATCTGGTTTCACAAAAACGCGGCAAGCGCGTTGCACCCAACAGCGTGTACCGGATACTCGATCTGTTCGTGACCACCAACCTTGCGCGCCGCGTTGAAAGCGCGAACGCCTATCTCGCCAACTCACACCCCGGCTGTCTGCACGACTGCATTTTCCTGATCTGCGACAGCTGCGGCACCGCCACGCATATTGATGACGATACGCTGACCATGAATGTTCGCGCAGCGGCCGAACATGCCGGTTTTGCAGAGGTTCGCCCCGTCATCGAAGTCCGCGGAAAATGCGCCGATTGCGGATAACGCAGGCGCAATTACCCGTTCGACAGCCTGATAAAAGGTGGCTAAGCTGACGTCATGACACATTCCCCAGACACGCCGTTACTCGACACGGTTAAAGTGCCCTCGGACCTTCGCAAACTTGCCGCGTCGCAGCTTCGCCAGCTCGCGGATGAATTGCGCGCTGAAACCATATCTGCAGTTTCGGTAACGGGCGGCCATCTGGGCGCTGGCTTGGGCGTCGTCGAACTGACGACCGCGATCCATTATGTCTTCAACACGCCCGATGACCGTTTGGTCTGGGACGTTGGCCACCAATGCTATCCGCACAAAATCCTGACGGGTCGCCGCGACCGCATTCGCACCTTGCGCACAGGCGGGGGCCTTTCGGGCTTCACCAAGCGCAGCGAAAGCGAATATGATCCGTTCGGCGCGGCACATAGCTCAACCTCCATTTCAGCCGCTTTGGGTTTCGCGGTCGCCAACAAGATTGCGGGCAAACCCGGTAAAGCGATAGCCGTCATCGGTGATGGTTCGATGTCCGCCGGCATGGCCTATGAGGCGATGAACAACGCCCAAGCTGCGGGCAACCGTCTGGTCGTCATCCTCAACGACAATGACATGTCGATCGCGCCGCCCGTTGGCGGTCTGTCAGCTTATTTGTCGCGTCTGGTGTCCTCGAGCGAATATCTCGGCCTGCGCAGCCTCGCGAGCAAAGTCGCCAAAAAGCTATCGCGCCGCATCTATTCAGCCGCATCAAAGGCGGAAGAGTTCGCGCGCGGCATGGCGATGGGCGGTACCTTGTTCGAAGAACTTGGATTTTATTATGTTGGCCCCATCGACGGCCACAATCTCGACCAGCTGATCCCCGTCCTCGAAAATGTCCGCGACAATGCCGAAGGCCCCGTGCTGATCCATGTGGTCACGCAAAAGGGCAAGGGTTACGCCCCTGCCGAAGCGTCGGCTGACAAATATCATGGCGTCGTCAAATTCGACGTGGTCACAGGTAAGCAGGATAAGGGCCCCGGTGGCGGTCCGCCCGCCTATCAAAACGTCTTCGGTGAAACGCTCGCCAAGCTGGCCGAAACTGACCCCAAGATTTGCGCGATAACCGCCGCAATGCCCGGCGGCACCGGCGTCGACAAATTCTCTGCCGCGCATCCCGAACGGTCGTTCGATGTCGGCATCGCTGAACAGCATGCCGTCACCTTTGCGGCTGGACTTGCGGCACAGGGGATGCGTCCCTTCTGCGCGATTTACTCGACCTTCCTGCAACGCGCTTATGACCAGGTCGTGCACGACGTCGCGATCCAGAATTTGCCTGTGCGCTTCGCCATTGACCGCGCGGGCCTCGTCGGCGCCGATGGCAGCACGCATGCCGGTTCGTTCGACATTACCTATTTGGCAACCTTGCCCAATATGGTCGTCATGTCGCCAGCAGATGAAGCGGAACTGGTCCACATGACCTATACCGCCGTCCTGCACGACAGCGGGCCAATCGCGTTCCGTTACCCACGCGGCAATGGCACGGGCGTTACGATGCCTGACGTGCCGCAGCAGTTGGAAATCGGCAAAGGCCGGATCATGCGCGAAGGCAAGAAGGTTGCGATTCTCTCGCTCGGCACGCGTTTGGCCGAAGCGATGAAGGCGGCAGAAACGCTGGATGCCAAGGGCCTGAGCACCACCGTCGCCGACTTGCGCTTTGCAAAGCCGCTTGACGAAAAAATGATCCGCCACCTGATCGCCACGCATGAGGTTGTCGTGACGGTCGAAGAAGCATCCGTGGGCGGCCTTGGCGCGCATGTGCTGACACTCGCCAGCGACGCTGGCCTGATGGACGCTGGCTTGAAAATCCGCACGATGCGCCTGCCCGACATGTTCCAAGAACATGACAGCCCGCAAAAGCAATATGACGAAGCTGGCCTGAATGCCCCGCAGATCGTTGAAACAGTGCTAAAGGCGCTGCGCCACAACAGCGCCGGCGTGGAGGAAGCGAGCGCCAGCGCTTAACCCGCGCGGCGCTCTCAACGCTTAACCCGGGATAACAGCCTGCGCGGTTTGGCCATCGCCTTCGGGCGCGGCGATGATGTCGCGGGTGATGCTGCCTTTGTTGACCGTATTGGTCTGCGGATCGCCAACCGAAGAACGAATACCCATTTCGGCATTGCCCGAACTCGTTGAGATCGCGCGTTCAGCGGCAGAACGCGGCGCGATACCGCCAAACAAAGCGTCCAAAACCTGTTCCTGACCGCCATCAGCCGGACGGATTGCCGTTGCCGCAGTTGGCTCCAGCGCGAAATCGGGTGGAACCACCAAAGGCGCAGCGCGGCCAATGGATGGCGCTGCTTCTTTGCCCGCCGAGGAACAACCCGACAACAATGGCAGGGTCGCGATCGCCATAGCGAGTAGGGCTGATTTCGTTTTCATATGCATATCCATTTACTGGGCAGATTGCGGACGGGGCGCAGGTGCTGCGCTACCGAACATGGCGTCCAAAACCTGTTGCTTCGTATCGTCTTCTTGCGGGCGCGGCGCATCGGGTGTCGGCGCGGCCAACTTAAACTCGGTTGGAACCTGAAGTGGCTTTGACCGGCTTACGGCAAATTCGTCTGGCCGGTCACGGTCAAACACGCTGGTGGTGCCGCAGCCCGAAAGCGCGAGCAAAGCAACTGACGCCGCTGCAAACATATTGATCCGCTTCATGATTTCTCCACTATGTCAGCGCTGCTTTCGGGTTGCTGAACGTCAGCCCCGTCACCGGTTTGCTTGTCGCTTATCAGGAAGGCGCGGGCAAGCAATATCAGCACGCCAATGCTGATGCAGGCATCGGCCAGGTTGAATATGTAAAAGGGCCGGAATGCGCCAATGTGCAAATCGGCATAATCGACGACATAGCCATAGCGCACGCGGTCCACGATATTGCCAAGCGCGCCGCCCAAAACGAGCGACAAAGCCAGCACATCACCGCGCAGTTTCTCCCGCCACATCCACACCGCGACACCCGCGGCAATCACGGTTGTCAGCGCCACCAACGCCCAGCGTTCGCCATCGCTATCGGCGGTCAGAAAGCTCATCGAAACGCCGCGATTTTCGGCATAGCGCAGGTCGAAGAACGAAATGATGTGAATGACACCGCGGCTTTGCAACTGAAGCGGGCCAAGCATCGTATATTTCACAATCTGGTCCGCGATGAACACAAGGCTGGCCAGCATGATGCCCTGAAGGCGGAATTTAGGATTGGGGTTCATGAGCGATCCTCCCCGTTTACGGGGAGGGGGACCACGCAACGCGTGGTGGAGGGGGATGTAGGTGCACGCATGTCCCCTCGTGTAAACTGCCAGCCCCCTCCGTCAACCCCATGGGTTGCCACCTCCCCACAGGTGGGGAGGATTTGGGAAGGCTTACCCACCAAAGCGGCATCGTCACCCTGAACTTGTTTCAGGGTCTTAATATTGCTCCGCCCAAAGGTAGATGCGGAAACGCGTCCAGCATGGCGGGCTTTAGCCGATCTTTGTGCCTTCGTGGCTTTGTGCGAACCCTTCATGCTTTTTGGTTCGCACAAAGGCACAAAGGCACGAAGAAGATCATTACCCACCAACAACATCCGTACAGCGACCACACAACGCGCCATCGTCCACAACCTCGGGAAGATGCCGCCAGCAACGACCGCATTTGTGGTTGGTGGTTTTGACTGCGCCAGCGCTGTCGCCCTGATGGACAGCCGAGACGATGAATATTTCAGCGAGATCTACATCGCCGAACGCACCATTGTGGGTGTATTCAACTTCAAGGCTGGAACCGACAATCTTCTCACGGCGCATGGGTTCGATTTGTTCGGTTGCGACCATACGCGCCGCACGGATGCTCGACCATTTTTCAGCCAAGGCCGCGTCAAGAACGGCGGGAACCTCCGGCCAATCCGAAAAATGCACGCTGTCGGCATCGGGGAAGCGCGTTTGCCACACCTCTTCGCTGGTGAAGACCAACACCGGCGCGGCATAACGCACGAGGGCGTGGAACAAGGTGTCGAGTACCGTGCGATACGCCATCCGCTTGGGATCGGTCGGTGCGTCGCAATAGAGGCAATCTTTGCGGATATCGAAGAAGAATGCCGACAGGTCTTCGTTGCAAAACTCGGTTAGCAAACGGACATAAGTGTTAAAGTCAAAATCATTGACCGCCGCCTTCAACTTCGCGTCCATATCCGCGAGCAGATGGAGCATATAACGCTCCAGCTCGGGCATATCGGCGACCGCGACCTTTTCCGCGTCCGAAAAGCCGTCGAGCGCGCCCAATAGATAGCGGAAGGTGTTACGCAATTTGCGATATTGGTCGGAAACGCCCTGCAGGATTTCCTTGCCGATCCGGTGGTCTTCGGTGAAGTCCACGGTCAACGCCCACAGCCGCAAAATATCCGCGCCGCTGTCGCGCATCAGGTCGAGCGGGTTGATCGTGTTGCCCAGCGACTTGGACATTTTCATGCCCTTTTGATCCATCGTAAAGCCGTGGGTCAGCACCGCGTTATAGGGCGCACGGCCCCGCGTGCCGCAGCTTTGCAACAGGCTTGACTGGAACCAGCCGCGATGCTGGTCGCTGCCTTCAAGATAGAGGTCCGCTGGCCATTGCAGGTCGGGCCAACGTCCGCTTTCAAGGACGAAAGCATGCGTGCAGCCTGAATCGAACCAGACGTCGAGAATGTCGGTAACGCGTTCATAATCGGCAAGCGCATAGTCGCTGCCCAGATATGCCTGTGCGCGTTCGTCGCTCCAGCCATCGACGCCATTTTCGCGAATGCCCGCGATGATGCGTGCGTTCACGCCCGCGTCGCAGAGATATTGGCCGGACTTGCGATCCACAAAAAGTGTAATCGGCACGCCCCATGCGCGCTGGCGGGACAGCACCCAGTCGGGGCGACCTTCGACCATTGCGGTGATGCGGTTCTGGCCCTTTTCCGGAACCCAGCGGGTTTCCGAGATCGCGGTCATTGCGGTTTCCCTCAAAGACCGAAGCCCTGAGCCTGTCGAAGGGCGGCTCTCGTCCGATACGCGTGCTTCGACAAGCTCAGCACTACGGTTTAGGTCGAGCGGCTTATCCATCGGCACGAACCATTGCGGGGTGCAGCGATAGATAACTTTCGCCTTTGACCGCCAGCTGTGCGGATAGCTGTGCTTATAATCCGCCGATGCCGCGAGCAACCCGCCAGCCGCGTGCAACGCACTGCAGATGGGGCCGTCAGGCGCGTTGAATTTGGGGTTAATGACGCTGCCCTCACCGCCGAGCCAGAGCCAATCGGCGCGATATTTGCCATCGCCTTCGACAGCAAAAACAGGCTCGATGCCGTTCGCCTTGCACAGGTCAAAGTCATCCTCGCCATGGTCAGGCGCCATATGGACAAGGCCCGTACCGCTGTCGGTGGTGACGAAATCGCCCGCGAGCATCGGACGCGGCTTGGCAAAGAAACCGCCCAGTTCGTGCATCGGGTGGCGGACCATTGTTCCGGCGAGAGCTGAACCCTGAAAAAACTGCCTGTCCGTTCCGGGGATGTCGAGAACTTTTACTTCGTGGTTATCGTTCAAGTCTCGACCAACGAACTTACTCAGGCGGTCCACAAATGCAGTATTCTGTACAGCCGCAACAAGGTAGCGACGACCATCATATTCGAGCAAGTTGTATCCTACTGTCGGCCCGTAAGCCAAAGCCTGATTGACCGGAATCGTCCAAGGCGTCGTTGTCCAGATCACCGCATGTGCGCCAACCAATTCCGCAATCGGCGATTCCACAATCTCAAACGCCACATCGATCTGCGTCGAAACGATGTCCTCATATTCGACTTCAGCTTCGGCCAAGGCGGTCTTTTCCACCGGCGACCACATGACAGGCTTTGCACCGCGATACAACTGGCCGCTCTCTGCGAACTTCAACAGCTCCGAAACAATGGTCGCCTCGGCTTGGAAATCCATCGTCAGATAGGGATTGTCCCAATCGGCATTGATGCCCAGCCGCTTCAATTGTTCGCGCTGCGTGTCGACCCAATGCTGCGCATAAGCGCGGCATTCGGCGCGGAACTCTTGCGCAGGAACTTCGTCCTTGTTGAGCTTTTTCTTGCGATATTGCTCTTCAACCTTCCACTCGATGGGCAGGCCGTGGCAATCCCAACCGGGCACATAAGGCGCATCTTTGCCCAACAATGTCTGTGTGCGGACGACCATGTCCTTCAGGATATGGTTCAGCGCGTGGCCGATATGCATGTCGCCATTGGCGTAAGGCGGGCCGTCATGCAGAATGAACTTCTCACGACCGCGGCGGCGATTGCGCAACTCCGCATAAAAATCCTGCGCCTGCCAACGCGCCAGAATGCCCGGCTCCTTCTGCGGAAGGCCGGCCTTCATAGGGAAATCTGTTTTCGGCAGGAAAACGGTGTCGCGATAGTCGATAGGGTCAGTCATGTTGTGCGGGTGCCTAAAGGATATGGCGCTGCAAATAAAGCCTGTATCCGCGCTGTTGCACGCGCCGCATCATGTGGAGATGGTTCACGCAGAGGCGCAGAGGGCGCAGAGGTGGCGACGCCACATCCCCGCACCGTCATCCTGAACTTGTTTCAGGATAACATCAGGCGGTGGTTTGTTATCCCGAAACAAGTTCGGGATGACGAAACCGGGGGGCGTTGTTCGGGGCTTCTCCCCCCACTCCACCCACTACGCGCGCAATATCCGGCGGGCTTCGTCGCAATCCTGCGCCATTTGCGCCATCAGTGCGTCCAGACTGTCAAACTTTGCCTCTCCGCGAATGAAGGCGTGGAATTCGATTTCGATATTCTGCCCATAGAGGTCTTCGGCAAAGTCGAAGAAATGCGGCTCAAGCAACTCCTTGGGCGGATCGAACGTTGGGCGAATGCCAAGGTTCGCGGCACCATTTAGCACGCGGCCATCGGGCAAGCGGCCCTTCACCGCATAAATGCCGTACCGCGGGCGCAGATAATGGCCCATGTCGATATTGGCGGTGGGGAAACCCAATAGCCGCCCGTTTTTATCGCCATGCTGCACGATGCCCGCAACCGTGAACGGCCGGGTGAGCAAAGCGGTGGCCGTGGCGCAGTCGCCATCCTTAAGCGCATTGCGGATACGGCTGGACGATATCACGCCGCCATCATCGACCACTGGCCCCATGGCGGTCGACGTCAGGCCATGCGCAGCGCCCAGGTCGCGCATCACGTCAATATTGCCGCCGCGTTTATGCCCAAAGGTAAAGTCTTCGCCCGTGACCACAGCCGATATGCCCAAACGTTCCATCAGCAATGTGACGATGAAATCTTCGGCGCTGGTCGCAGCCAGCTCTGCATCGAAATCAAACACCAGCATTGCGTCGGCACCGGCTTCAGCAAAAAGCCGCTGGCGTTGATCGAGCGTCGTTAGCCGGAACCAGGGCGATTCCGGCGCAAAAAAGCGCACGGGGTGCGGATCAAATGTCGCGATAATCGCTGGCTTTCCCGCCGCCTTTGCCTGTTGTATCGCTGCGCCAGAAACGGCCTGATGCCCCAAATGAAAGCCATCAAAATTGCCCAAGGCAACAACACCGCCACGCAATGCGTCAGGCGTTCGGTCTTTGGCAGAAAGGCGGGGAATGGTCATTGCGCGGTGGCAGCCTTTTCCATCGGGACCAAGCCAGCACGGATGACGCGCAATGCGTTTTCACCCATGACGGCGCGAATTTCGTCGGGCGTGAAACCTTCGTCCATCAACGCTTGGGTGACTTGCGCGAGTTGCGAGGTATCGAAACGCACCGTGGTCGCGCCATCATAGTCCGATCCCAAAGCAACGTGCTGAATGCCCACGAGATCGCGCACATGCTTCATCGCCTTGGCCGCGGCACGCGGATCGGTGGAGCATATTGCGCCTTCCCAATAGCCGATGCCAATGATGCCGCCGGTTTTGGCGACGCCGCGCACTTCGTCATCGGTCAGGTTGCGGTTGACCTTGCACGTCGCTTGCACGCCGCCATGGCTGGAGACCACGGGACGTTTCGCCATGGCCAAAACCTCGGCAACGCCAGCATGGCTGAGATGCGCGATGTCGACGATCATGCCCTTTGCCTCCATCCGGCGCAATATGTCGCGACCGAACGGCGTCAGTCCGCCTTTTTTGAGGCCGTGCATCGACCCGCCCAATTCATTGTCAAAGAAATGCGTGAACCCCGCCATGCGGAACCCGGCGTCGTACAACCGGTCGAGATTCTCGGCCTTGCCTTCAAGATTATGGAGGCCTTCAATGGTCAGCATGGCGCCGACAGTGCTCCGGTCCTTTTGACGTGCGGCCAGCAAGGCATCGAGCTGCTGCGCCTTGTCCACCGCTTGCAATTTCCCGTCCGACCCGCTGACCGCACTATCGCGCTTCGACGCGTGATATAGCGACCGCTCGACCAATGAGCGCCATGTCTTGACCGGCTGCAACTGCGCAAAGGTCAGCAGCGTGATATTGTCCGTGTCCGCACCATTGCCATCATAATTCTGGCCTTTGGGCGTTTTGGTGACCGACGAGAAAAGCTGAAGCGCGACATTGCCCTCTTGCAAGCGCGGCAAATCCATATGGCCACGATCCGCACGATCGCCCAAATCGCGGTTCCACATCAACGTGTCGCTGTGCAGGTCTACGATGTTCAATGTCTTGTGCAACGCCTTGGCCTCATCGCTGACCTTGATCAGCGGCTGGCCGTCCACCGCGTTCATCGAATCTTCGACATAGCCGGGTAAAAATCCGAAAAAGCCAATCGCAGCAGCGCCAATCAGCGTCAGTGGAATCCAGAATTTCTTACGCATCATTTCCCCCCATATACCGCGTGTTTAGTTCTTTGCCCGCCGGACAAGCGTTACAAAATCAAACGCTGGTGCGCCGTTCAACGCGGCATGGCTTTCGCGGGACAGCTCGTCCCACTCCGCCATATCGAAATCCGGGACCGACGTGTCGCCCTCGGGCTGCGCCGCAATCTGCGTCAATTCAATGCGGTCCGCGAGCGGCAGAAACAGATTATAGATTTCCGCGCCGCCAATAACGCACACATGTGGGCCATTGGCGCGCTTCAACGCGTCGGCAACCGAATGCGCGATTTCGGCGCCCTCTTCTTCCCACGCGGTATCGCGGGTCAAAACAATGTGGCGTCGGCCATCCAGGAGGCCGGGCAGGCTGTCAAAGGTCTTGCGCCCCATAATCATGGGCCGGCCCTTGGTTATTTGTTTGAAATGCCGCAGGTCCGCAGGGAGATGCCACGGCATGCCGCCATCTTTCCCGATGACTCCATTGGCGGCGCGGGCGAGGACAAGGATAATTTCGGGATGATTCATAACCCCGCTTTGCCTTGAAAAACTTAGCGATACAAGCGGGTGACGTGGCCTATTTTTCGGCCCGGGCGCGCTTGTGCCTTTCCATAGAGATGCAGATGCGCCGCAGGGTCGGCCAAAATCTGTTCAAAGGCGTCGCCATCATCCCCGATCAGGTTCTGCATTTCGACACGGGCCGCCACCGTTTCAGTGCTGCCAAGCGGCAGTCCACAAATCGCGCGGATGTGGTTTTCAAACTGGCTGGTGGCCGCGCCTTCAATCGTCCAGTGGCCGCTATTGTGCACGCGCGGTGCGATTTCATTGAACAACGGGCCGGCGCTGCTGGCAAAAAATTCGGCGGTAAATACGCCGACATAATCAAGCTTGGTCGCAACCGCCGCCGCCATATCGCGCGCCGCCTGTTGCTGGCTTTCCACGAGCGCGCCAGCGGGCAGTGTCGATGTTGCCAAAATACCGCCGACATGCACATTGTGCGAACTGTCCCAAAAGCGGATCTCGCCATCTTGGCCGCGCACCAATATCACCGAAAATTCCGCATCGAACTGCACCATGGCTTCCGCGATCAGCGGCTGCACACCCGTCTGCGCCCATGCATCGGCGAGATCGTCCTGCGACGTGACGCGAAGCTGCCCCTTGCCGTCATAGCCCATGCGGATCGTCTTCAGGATGCACGGGATACCCACCGCATCAACCGCCGCCTGCACGTCGCCTTGCACATTTGCGATCGCGAAGTTGGCTGTCTGTCCGCCAAGGCTGCGCACAAAGCGCTTTTCGGCATCGCGATCCTGCGCAACTTCCAACGCCTTGACCGGCGGATAAATGGGGACAAGGCCGGCAATTGTTTCAAGCGGTGCAACGGGCACATTTTCAAATTCGAAGGTCACGACATCGCATTGCTGCGCGAATTCTTTCAACGCGGCATGGTCGTCATAAGCGCCGATGCTGCTGTGCGCGGCGACGTCGAACGCCACATTGTCCCCCGCTGGCGCGTAAATATGGCAGCGATAGCCAAGCTGGGCCGCCGCAACCGCCAGCATCCGGCCAAGCTGGCCGCCACCCAAAATCCCAATGGTCGAACCAGGAGGCAACGCAGTCATCGGCTTGCTCTCACTCCGGCGTTTCGGCGACCGACGCGGTCTGGGCCGCGCGCCATGCATCCAGCCGTGACGCGAGCGCTGCATCATTATTGGCCAGCATCGCCGCGGCCAAAAGCGCGGCGTTCGTTGCGCCCGCCTTGCCAATTGCGAGTGTGCCGACCGGAATGCCTGCAGGCATTTGGACGATCGACAACAGGCTGTCCATGCCGTCCAGCGCCTTTGACTGCACCGGCACGCCAAGCACCGGAAGCCGCGTCATCGACGCCGCCATACCGGGCAAATGCGCCGCGCCACCCGCGCCAGCAATAATGCATTGCAGGCCCCTATCGGCCGCGCTCTTTGCATATGCATACAGACGTTCAGGCGTACGGTGCGCGGACACCACTTTGCATTCATGGGGAATGTCGAGCGCGGTCAGCGTGGCTGACGCTTCGCGCATCGTGTCCCAGTCCGAACGGCTTCCCATGATGATGCCAATAAGCGGCGCTGAGTCAGTCATGTGTCACTCCCCTGACAACTTCGATGGCATGGCCTTAGCCGCGTGGTGCAAAAGGCGCAATCCAGCAACAATAGGATAATCACTGACCCGCGCACGCACGCGGCACGACAATGTTACCGCGCGGATAGATAGTGATATGCACCGTTCAAATTGTCGTCGAGTTCATAGACAATCGGTTGGCCGGTCGGGATTTCAAGGCCATTGATATCCGCATCCGAAATGCCCGAAATATGCTTCACCAGCGCGCGCAAGCTGTTGCCATGCGCAGAGATTAGAACGGTTTTACCCGCCTTTAGCTCAGGGACAATGGCACTCTCCCAATAGGGCAGAACGCGCAGTATCGTATCCTTCAGGCTTTCGGACGCGGGAATTTTGATGCCCGCATAACGCGGATCAGACGACAGGTCATAAGGCGATCCCACCTCCAATGGCGGCGGCGGAATATCAAAACTCCGGCGCCAAATTTTGACCTGTTCGTCGCCATGCTTGGCCGCGGTCTCGGCCTTATCAAGGCCGGTCAGGCCGCCATAATGCCGTTCGTTCAATTGCCAGTTCTTGGTCACCGGAACCCAAAGCCGACCCATCGCCTCAAGCGCGAGGTTCAACGTCTTGATCGCGCGCGTCTGCACGCTGGTAAAGGCGACATCAGGGGCAATGCCCTTGACCTTCATCAATTCGCCCGCGGCCCACGCTTCGGCTGCGCCTTTTTCGGTCACATCAACATCCCACCAACCGGTGAACCGGTTTTCCAGATTCCATTGGGATTGTCCGTGGCGAATGAGGATAAGCTTGGGCATGGGAGTTCCTTCGTTGTTTGACCGCGCCCTAACGCAAGTTGCTCAAATCGCCAAGGTCATGAAACGGCTAAACGGGTCTTCGACATAATCGCCAAAGGGTGGGCAATATTCAAACCCATGCGCTTCATACAGCGCCAACGCCGGCGCGAAGTCTGCGCTCGATCCTGTCTCAAGGCTCAAACGGTGATACCCACGGTCGCGTGCTTGCGAAATGATATGCGTCAGCATTTTGGCACCGACACCTTTGCGCAGATGGTCGGCGTGCGTCCGCATCGATTTGACCTCACCATGTTCGGGCGTCAGCTCTTTCAACGCCCCGCATCCCGCAAGCGCGTCCCCGTCCCAGATCGACCAGAACGTGACATCGGGCGCATTCAGCCCGTCGAAATCGAGAAAATGACAGCTTTCCGGTGGCGAGCTTGCCAGCATCCCGGCGAAATGCGTTTCCAGCAAGGCGCGGATTTCGTTGCCGGAAAGATCATCCACGATGATGCGCATAAGGGCTGCCTACACCATCTCCGCCAGCGTCGCGAGGCACTCGCGGGCCAGCAGGCGGCAACGTTCGGGCGACCATCCCTGATAGGGATCATTGCCGTGCACCGTGTCTTTGTATGGCATTTCGAGCGTCATCGACACGCATCTATGCGACGGGCCAAAACGCTCGGCGAGCTGGTTTGTCGACATGGTCAAATTGGCCTTTCCCGGTCCCGCCTTGGTGTATCCCAACTCGGTCTGGAAATCGGGCGTGCGCGCGGCGAGGCGATTGATGAAATTATTGTACCGCGCACCTTGATCATCGGTCCATGACGGGATGCCTTCAAACCCGGCCATGAATGCAGCGGGAATGGCCTCATCCCCATGAACATCTATCGCCCAATGCACGCCGGTTTCATCCATGGCGTTGCGAATTCCCAGAACCTCTGGACTACGCTCCAAGCTTGGCTCGGCCCATTCGCGGTTCAGGTTTACGCCCGCAAAATTGGTACGCAAATGTCCGCGGCAGCTGCCGTCGGGATTACAATTGGGCACGATATGCAACCGGCATTTTTCCAGCAACACGCGGGTGTGCGGATCGCTCAGGTCGGTGAGCATATCCAGCGCACCTTCCATCCAATATTCAGCCTGCGTTTCGCCCGGATGCTGGCGCGCGTATAGCCAGACCTGAGTGTCGCCATCGCCCATCGACAGGCAATCAATGGGCTGCCCTTCAAGGCTGTGGCCCAAGCAACGGTAGGCAACGCCTTCGCATGTTGCGGCGTCGGCGACCAAATCATGGTGGCGTTCCATGCTAAACGGCGCGAAATAGGCGAACCAGACAATGTCGCTGGCGGGCGTGTAGCGAATGGTCAGAGTGCCGCCGTCCGCGGCTTTGTCATAAATGGTATCGGCGCGGCCCCAGTAATCGCGGTCTTCCGAAACGCAGGCGCGATAATCTGGCCAACCGCCGGGATAGGCGCTGCCTTCCAAGCCCGTAATGCGCAGTTCCAGTTCCTCACCCGCTGCACACGCAACGCGGAAGTGGAACCATTGCGCAAACTCCGAATCCTTATCTTTGCGGATGCCAAGGGTGGCGCTGTTGCCATCGATGGCGTGCACTAGGATGTTACCGCTGTCGAATGCAGCATTGATATCGGTGATCGGCATTTTTGGTTCGCTCTCGCAATGAAGTTTATGGAACGCGAATAGTCTCGCCAGACACGCCGGGGAAGTCCTTAAACAAAGCTTCCGCCAATTTAGAGGCCGCAATAGCGGGCTGCGCGGCAGGCGAGCCCGCTTTGGCAGATTGCACCGCCCTCCCTTCCCATATCACCAGCTGGTCACTGCGCCGGATGATGCGCACCGCCATACTGGTCTGCAATAATGCTGCCGAACCGCCACCAAGATTGATGCCAACGCCCAAGCCAATGCTCGACCCATAGCTGCCGGTTGATCCGCCGACGCCCACGGAAACCGGTGACCGGCGCTCCGGGTGTATCATAGTCGCGCCAAAGCGTATCTCGGCAACAACGTCGCTTATGCCCGCTTGATTGCCATAGCCGACCCGCTGCATTTCACGCGTCACCGCCGCAACATAAGGCGAAGCCGATAAAGATCGGTCCGCCGCCGATTCGCCCGCAAGCTCAACCACGAAACTGCCATTGCCATAAGGCACGCCTTCGGCCGCGCGGTTAAAGCGCGTGACCTCTACAGGGCCAGTGGGAGCGACACAGGCCGACAACAGTGAAAGCGCGAGAAGTGGCAAGATTCGTGGAGTTTTCATCATGGTCCCATCCTTAAGCACGTCATATATCATGGCAAGCTATGTATGGGGGCTGAATCGCATAATAGCGCCGAACGCGCTTGACTTTACGCCGGCCCACCCATAGGAGCGCGCCTTCAATTCAAGCTTTATGCATCAAAAAGACGGGTAAATCCGATGAAAGTCGTTAATTCTCTCAAGTCGCTCAAAGGCCGCCATCGTGACAACCGCGTGATTCGTCGTCGTGGCCGGACCTATGTCATCAACAAGACTCAGCCACGCTTTAAGGCGCGCCAGGGTTAATTGGCCGCTGCCTGCGCAACGCGGGCAGATGGTTTTATCAAAAGACCGCTCCGAATCTGATTCGCGGGCGGTTTTTTTGCGTCTGCACTCTAGGATTGACCCATGAGCAAGATCACCACTGTCGTGTTTGATGTCGGCAAAGTGCTGTTCGAATGGGATTTGCGGCATCTTTTTGCAAAGTTGATCGCCGACAAGGCGGAGCTGGAATATTTCGTCACGCATGTCGTCACGCCCGAATGGCATTTTCAGCATGATGCCGGCCGGCCCTTGGCAGAAATGACCGCTGAACGGACCGCGCTATATCCAAAATATAAAAACGAGATCGACGCCTACCGGACACGTTTTAACGAGACGATCCCCGGCCCTGTCACAGGATCGCTGGAAATCGTACGCGAACTGGCCGAGCGCGCCGTCCCGCTTTTTGCCATTACCAATTTTGGTGCGGAGTTTTGGGAGAGGTTCCGCCCGACCCAACCGATTTTTGATCATTTCGGAGATGTTGTCGTCTCGGGCGTCGAGAAAATGGTTAAGCCAGACCCCGATATCTATGCGCTGGCGCTGCGGCGCTTTGGGCTGAAGCCCGGCGAGGCGATATTCATCGATGACAATCACGACAATGTCGTCAGCGCCCGCGCCAATGGCTTTGCTGCGCATCATTTTACCGATGCAGAAAAGCTGCGCCGCGAATTGGTGGCACTTGATTTACTGGTTTAAGTTTTTGCACGAAGCGGCGCGGAGATTAGGACATATTCTCGGCGTCCTTGGCGCCTCGACATCAACCAAAAAACATCAGCGCAAGGCCTTCCATTCAGCGCCCGTCTGTGCTTAAGCGACCGGCGAAACTCTTTATTGTCGAGGATGTAATCTCCCATGAATATCCATGAATATCAGGCCAAAGAACTGCTTGCGAAATTTGGTGTGGCTTGTCCCGCTGGTATCGCGGCGCTCAGCGTTGAAGAAGCGGTTGCGGCTGCGAAGCAATTGCCTGGTCCGCTTTATGTCGTGAAGTCGCAAATCCACGCAGGCGGACGCGGTAAGGGCAAGTTCAAGGAATTGGGTCCCGATGCAAAGGGCGGTGTTCGCTTGGCCTTCAACTTGGACGAAGTTGAATCGCATGCGAAAGAAATGCTGGGCAACACGCTGGTGACCATCCAGACCGGAGCCGAAGGCAAGCAAGTCAACCGTCTGTACATCACCGATGGCGCCGACATTAAGCAGGAATTCTACCTCGCATTGTTGGTCGATCGCGCGACCAGCCGGATTGCTATCGTTGCCTCAACCGAAGGCGGCATGAACATTGAAGACGTGGCACATGACAGCCCCGAGAAGATTCACACCATCGTTGTTGATCCAGCAACCGGACTTCAGCCGCACCATGGCCGCAGCGTTGCAAAGGCGCTTGGCCTGACGGGTGATTTGGCAAAGCAAGCACAGACCGTGGTTACTGGCCTTTATGCCGCGTTCCTGGGCACCGATGCCGAACAGATTGAAATCAACCCGCTCGCTGTGTGCGAAGGCAAGAATGGCGACGAGCTGTTGGTGCTGGATGCCAAGGTTGCATTTGATGGCAATGCGATGTTCCGCCACAAGGATCTCGCCGAGCTGCGCGACCTGACCGAAGAAGATCCAGCTGAAGTCGAAGCATCCGAATATGACCTTGCGTATATCAAGCTCGACGGCAACATCGGCTGCATGGTCAACGGCGCTGGTCTTGCGATGGCGACGATGGACATCATCAAGCTGAACGGCGAATTCCCCGCGAACTTCTTGGACGTAGGTGGCGGCGCTTCGAAGGAAAAGGTGACGGCGGCATTCAAGATCATTCTGAAGGACCCTGCCGTAAAGGGCATTTTGGTCAACATCTTCGGCGGCATCATGAAATGCGACATCATCGCGGACGGCATCGTTGCTGCGGCAAAGGAAGTGAACCTGTCGGTGCCGCTCGTTGTCCGCCTCGAAGGCACCAATGTGCAGCAGGGCAAGGACATCCTCGCCAATAGCGGCCTGCCCATCGTATCGGCCAACGACCTTGGCGATGCAGCCGAGAAAATCGTCGCGGAAGTACGCAAGGCAGCTTAATGTATCGAACGCTTGACGTTCACGTTAACGTTAAGCATAGGCGCACCAGTTTAGGCGGGCATTCACTCGCCATTTGAGTCGGTATGGAAGGATGAGCAGATGAAGATCATCGTCCCCGTTAAGCGGGTCATCGATTATAATGTTAAGCCGCGGGTTAAGCCCGATGGTTCGGGTGTTGATTTGGCGAATGTCAAAATGAGCATGAACCCGTTTGACGAAATCGCAGTCGAAGAAGCGCTGCGTTTGCGTGAAAAGGGCGTTGCGACCGAAGTCATCGCGGTGTCGATCGGGCCGGACAAGGCACAAGAAACATTGCGCACGGCGCTCGCCATGGGTGCGGACCGCGCGATCCTCGTCGTTGCTGAAGATGTCGAGCCGCTCGCGGTTGCCAAGATCCTTGCAAAGGTCATGGACGAAGAACAGCCCGGCCTTGTCATTCTTGGCAAGCAAGCGATTGACGATGACTCGAACCAGACGGGCCAAATGCTCGCTGCGTTGACGGGTCGCCCGCAGGGCACCTTTGCCAACACGGTCAACGTGTCGGGTGATGCAGTGCATGTTGCGCGCGAAGTCGATGGCGGTCTGCAGACCGTGGCGTTGAAGATGCCAGCCATCATCACGACCGACCTGCGCTTGAACGAGCCACGTTATGCGTCGCTGCCGAACATCATGAAAGCAAAGTCCAAGCCACTCGCGCAGAAAACACCTGCCGATTATGGTGTGGACGTTAGCCCACGCCTCAAGACATTGAAGGTTGTTGAACCGCCTGTGCGTAGCGCCGGTATCAAGGTTGCCGACGTCGATGCGCTGGTTGCAAAGCTCAAGGAAATGGGAGTGGCCGCATGAAGACCCTCGTTTATGCCGAACATGACAATGCATCGCTGAAGGATGCTACCCTTGCCGTCGTCACCGCTGCATCGCAGATTGGCGAAGTGCATGTCCTCGTCGCGGGATCAGGCTGCGGCGCCGTTGCCGAACAGGCTGCAAAAATCGCTGGCGTGACCACTGTGCATGTGGCCGATGACGCAGCTTATGCGCAGCAGTTGGCAGAAAATGTTGCGCCTTTGGTGGCATCCTTGATGGCAACGCATGACGCGTTTTTGGCGCCTGCCACATCGAACGGCAAGAACATCGCACCGCGCGTTGCTGCCTTGCTGGATGTCATGCAAATCTCCGACATCCTCAGCGTTGAAAGCGCGGATACGTTCACGCGTCCCATCTATGCCGGTAACGCGATTGCGACTGTCCAGTCGTCCGATGCCAAGAAGGTCATCACCGTTCGCGGCACAGCCTTTGCCAAGGCTGAAGAAACCGGCGGTTCTGCTGCAATCCAAGCTGTCTCGGGCAGCGGCGATGCGGGCACGTCGACATTCATCTCGGCGGAAATCGCGAAGCAAGAACGCCCTGAACTGACATCGGCCAAGATCATCGTATCCGGCGGCCGCGCGCTCAAGGACTCGGCGACGTTCAGCGAAGTCATCTTGCCCCTCGCTGACAAGCTTGGCGCAGGCGTTGGCGCAAGCCGCGCTGCTGTCGATGCGGGTTACGTTCCCAATGACTATCAGGTCGGCCAGACCGGCAAGATCGTTGCCCCTGAAGTCTATATCGCGGTCGGCATCTCCGGCGCGATCCAGCATCTTGCTGGCATGAAGGACTCCAAGGTCATCATCGCCATCAACAAGGATGAAGACGCACCGATCTTCCAAGTTGCAGACATCGGCCTTGTTGGTGACCTGTTTACGGTCGTGCCTGAATTGGTCGGCAAGCTGTAAGCACGTTCACATTTGAGCTTTAAAAGGGGCGGTCAGAAATGGCCGCCCTTTTCTTTTGAGCAACCCAAACGCAGTTTCAAAATCCGCTTAAGAAGCTGGCGAGATTTTCGCCCAAATTGTCGACCGCATAGCCGCCCTCGGTCAGGACAACCGTCGGCAATCCGGTCGCGGCAATGTCCCTGGCCAGCGTGGCATAATCCGATGTCTTCAGCGCGAAATTGGCGATGGGGTCGCCTTCAAAGGTATCCGCGCCGAAGCTGACAATCAGGAGGCCGGGGTCGAACCGGGCAATGGCATACAGCGCAGTCGCTTGTGCCGCGCGGAAGGCGGTGAGCGTTGTTCCTTGCGGCAATGGCAGATTCAGCGTCGCCCCTTCCCCCGCGCCTTCGCCGACTTCATCGGCATGGCCCCAGTAAAAGGGGAAATCGGTCGCCGGATCCGCATGGACCGAAGCATAAAAGACATCGCCCCGGTCCCAGAAAATATCCTGCGTGCCGTTGCCATGATGATAATCAATGTCGAGAATGGCGACGCGCGCGATACCGGCGTCGCGCGCCGCTTGCGCCGCAACCGCCGCTTGGTTGATGAAGCAATATCCGCCAAGATAGTCGGCCCCTGCATGATGGCCGGGCGGACGGCACAAAGCCGTGGCGACGCGGTCGCCAGACAGCACAGCGTCCAGCGCCGACAGGGCCGACTGCGTGCTCCAATAGGCCGAGGTCCAGCTGTCGGCAGTGAGCGGCGTGGAGCTGTCCATGCTGTAGCGGCCGGCCAATGCGTCAATACGCGTCAAGTCCAACGCGCGCCGACGTACCACGGGCCATATATAGCCCATCACATCACCTGAGCGTCCGGCGGCAAGCCAACGGTCATGCGCAGTCTTCAGATATGCGATGTACCCTGCATCATGCACCGCCAATATCGGTGCCTCTCCATGGTCGGTGGGCCGTTGCGTGGCGGGCACGCCTGCACATAGCGCCTGTGCGCGCGCGGGCGTTTCGGCATAAGGGACGAACGCACCATTATGCAGCTCTTGAACCGGCGCATGGTCAAGCTGGCGGGGATCAAAAAACAGGCGCATCGTTCGGTCTATTCCAGGTTACATGATGCCGCCGCATAGCCCGACAACATGCACTTTGCGAGAGCTTGCGCGTTTCCTGCCACCGACATCAGCTTCATGACGACCTTCGGCACGGCCGACATGATTGTGCAATCGGTGAACGTCCATGTGCCGGGCTTGCAGCTGTAGCCCTATTTGTGTTATAACATACGTATGAACAAGCCAATCAAAGTTATAAAAGTCGGCAACAGCGCCGGTATGATTCTTCCCAAAGAGATACTCGCCAAGCTGCGGGTGTCGCTTGGCGACGAATTATATCTGACGGAAACCGCTAACGGCTTTCACCTGACCCCAAGCGACCCCGGCTTTGAGGCAAAGATGGCGTTGGCCGAAACGATCATGCGTGAGGACCGCGACATATTGCGCGTGTTGGCGCAGTAAGGGCCGCAATTGCCTCCGGCCATTCGAATTGAGCCCCATTGGCTCGACGCACGCGATGCGCTTGCCATTCATGACCGGCAGATTGCCGAGCATGGCGGGATTAGCGGCGTGCGCGATTCCAACTTGCTGGACTCGGCATTAGGACGACCCGTGAACCAGTGGAATTATGGCACGGACGATCCCGCTGCACTGGCTGCGGCTTATGCATATGGTGTTGCCCGCAACCATCCTTTTGCCGATGGCAACAAACGCACAGCATGGGTAATTGCGCGTTTGTTTTTGGCGCTCAACGGGCATGCACTGACATTCGATCCACAGGACGCGACACGCATTGTTTTGGCCCTGGCCGCGGGTGAATTATCGGAAGAAGAACTCACCACTTGGTTCCGCGATCATCTGGCCTAGGGTCAGGACCTAGCGCAACAAATCGGCGGGCTGTGTTGGCTCGCTGAGTATCTTTTCCATTCGGCGCCAGCGCTCGGCTTGGTCGGGATTGCCGCGCTCGATATAGCCACGGACAAGGTCTTTGCCCCAGCCATAGTTGATAACATAGCTGCGATAATGGTCGGTAAACGCCACCGATTGTTCAGCGCGCGCGGGCGACAAGAGCAGATATTTTTGCGTCAGTTCAAGTGCCTGCGCGCGGGATATTTCCCCGTCGAGATACATTTTCGCAATGGTCAGCCGCGCGCCGGACAGCATCTCGGTCATTTGCTGCATTTTCCAATAGGCATCGGCGGACTTCGGATCGAGGCCAGCGAGCGGATATAGAATGTCGCGTTCGAACGCTAAGCGCTCCTCGGCCGGAAAAGCCAGATCTATGCCATAATTTGCGCTGCCTTCGGAAAGGACGCTGGTCGGGCTGTAGAGCGGGTTGACCTCATATTCACTCCACCCTTTTGCACGCGCAAGCCTTTGTTCGACCATCAGGTTCAAAACATGGTGGCCGGGATAGCCTTCATGACAGCCCAGATCGACCGCGCGGCTGACACGGATCGGCAGGTCGGTGTTAATCTGGATCAGGCTTTTGTAATTGCCCTTATAATAATTGTAACCGGACCAGGTTTTCCCCGTCACAAATTCCATAACAAAGCTTTCGCCAACAGGGAGGGCAATGTGCTGCGCGGTGCGGCGTTTGCATTCGGCGATTGCGGCGTCGAAGACGGATTGCAGCCGCTCTTTGGGAATGGTGTACCGCTCGTTAAACGCATCAACCCGCGCGGCGAGTGGCCCCGTGCCGGGAATGAGCGTATCCAGCCTCCTTAATATAGCGTCATAATGTTCGAGCGTCATAAGCACAGGGACGGTTGCAAACTGGCCCTTCGCTTCATCATTAAACGCAAATTTGCGGCCCTGAAGCATCTGTAGTCTGGTATCTGCGGCCACGAGCATGCCCCGCAATGCCACGGCCCGGCGGCGGTCGGCATCATCCTTTATGGTCGGCAAGCTTGCATCAATGGCAGCCGTCAGCCTGCGGGCTTCAGCAATAAGTTCGGCGAGCGAACGCGGACTGGCTTTCGCCGCCGCCTGTAAGGATTCAGGGCCATAATAAGCGTCAACATATTCGGCCTCATGCGTTCCAGCCTCAAGCGTCAGGCGGACATAATCTTGCGAAATGCTGGTCAAAGACTGCGCCGGGGCCGCCGTGGCAGAATGGGCCGCCACGGGAAGGGAGGCGCAGGCCGAAGCCAGCAACGCGGCCGTGAGGATGGGATAGAAAGCCTTCATATTATGTCTCCCGATATGTGCTTTTGAGGCGCCGCAAAGCGCAAAATGAGATAGCCCGCCAGTGCGGAAACCACCGACCCCATCAAAACGCCAATTTTGACCGCGTCGGATTGTTCCGGCCCGACAAAAGCAAGGCCGCCGATAAACAGGCTCATCGTGAAACCAATCCCGCACAGCAACGCGACGCCATAGACGTGAACCCAGCTGGCGTCCTTTGGGCGGGCGGCAATTCCGAATGTTACGGAAAGCCAAACGCTTGCGAAAATGCCGATCTGTTTGCCCAGGAACAGCCCCATGGCGATGCCCAGCGGAAGCGGGGCAGCCAGTGCAGCAAGGCTTGTGCCCGCAAGCGAAACGCCCGCATTGGCAAAACCAAAGATAGGCACAATGAAAAATGCGACGGGCTTCACCAACGCATGCTCAAGCCGGTGCAGCGCGGAATCTTCGGCATCGGGCGCTGCTATTGTCCGGTGAAACGGAATGGCGAACGCAGCCATGACTCCGGCAATCGTGGCATGAACGCCAGACAGCAATGTCGCATACCACAACAACGCCGCAAGGATGAGGTAGAGCCACAGCACATGCACCCGAAAACGATTGAGCGCCATCATCGCCAGCCAGATGGCACCTGCTGCGGCCAAGGCCATGATGTTCAGTTCCGCGGTGTAGAACACAGCAATGATGGCGACCGCGCCCATATCATCGACAATCGCGACCGTGGTTAGAAACAATTTCAAAGACGCAGGGGCGCGGCTGCCCAATAAAGCCAGCACGCCTATGGCAAATGCAATATCGGTTGCAGCGGGTATCGCCCAGCCGCGATGCAGGTCCGGATCGCCGCCCGCCACGCCCAGATAGATCAGCGCCGGAACGACCATACCGGCCGCGGCCGAAATGATCGGAAGCCGCCTATCGTTCCATGTTGAAAGATGTCCATCGACAAATTCGCGCTTAATCTCCAACCCGACCAATAGGAAAAATATCGCCATCAGCCCGTCATTTATCCAGAGATGAACGGTCATCGGGCCAAGTTTTGGCGTCAACTCCGGCCCAATCACGGCGTGCACGAAATGGGCATAGCTATCGGCAAAAGGCGAATTGGCGACGATCAGCGCCAAAGCCGCAGCCGCCATCAGCAAAATGCCGCCGGCCGCTTCGCTGCCGAGGAACGCGCGTAATGCGGATTGGTTGGGTCGCTTTTGGGGCGTTTCAGTCATCGTCCAGCTATATGCCCGCCCGCATAATTGATAGCAAGCACAGCACAAAACATTGAGCAAATGCCTTGCCTTAGCGGTTTCGGTTGGTCTAGAAACTTCCAAAAGGGCATTAAATATGGCCAATATGGCGGGATTGAATCGAACTATTGAGGACACAGATACCGATCCGATGGCGGATGAATCGGTTGAGTTGACCGAAGGTCAAAAGGCGTGCCTGAGACTGGTCGACGACCACCTGACGTCCAAAGAAATCGGCCGTTCTCTGGGCATTTCACACTTCACCGTCGATCAAAGGTTGGACGCGGCGCGGCGCAAGTTGAATG
The DNA here is from genome assembly GCF_044338195.1 of Sphingorhabdus sp. Classification (GTDB taxonomy): domain Bacteria; phylum Pseudomonadota; class Alphaproteobacteria; order Sphingomonadales; family Sphingomonadaceae; genus Sphingorhabdus_B. The sequence continues at coordinate 67,803 of NZ_JBIIMC010000004.1, forward strand.
CCGCAACGCGCAAGGATGCCGCAAAAATTTTTGCGGCTCTGGAGCAACGGACCATATCCGAGCCATTCGTATACGAAACGCAAGACCTTGAGCAGCAGCAATATACCGCTAGCCAGAAGGGGCTACCGAAACGGATGGGACGGGTCGTTGCGAAGATTGCCGCACACGTTTCTATTCCGCCCATCGGTGGCGAAAGACATGATTTATCCCCAAAGGATATCGTGGTTCAATCGCTGAATATTGCATTTTTCAGCACAGTGGCGTTTGCATTTGTTGTTGCTGTTTTGACGGGCACGTTTCGACTGTTTCAATAAACGTCCTTCGCTGGCTGAAGCTGAATTCAGATCTAGAGGGAGACAGTTTATGGTGAATTTCGAACTTGAGACCGCCCGCCAATTGGCATCTGACATCCGGTCGACCCACCAATCAATAGATAACGCGCTGGCGGACCTCGCCAGCCTTACTTTTTCTGTCATTGATGTGTGCCGAAATTCCGACGCACCACCGGCGCATACACAGGCTGCGATCGAAGGCGTGGCGAACGGGCTGACGATGATGGTCGATGCCCGCAAGGGCTTTGTCAACGCGCACCGCAAAATCGCCGTCGCCCAACGCGACAGCAATCTTCAGGAAATCAACTTCGGGTGCGTTGGCCCCGGCCCACTTACCCGGCCATCCGGTCTTCGGGTCGTAAACGGCTAATGTTGGGCCCCCTTGCCCGGATGCGGGCTATATTCTGAGGACGGGCAAGGGATGGATATTCTCCAGTCAGCTTTTATTTTCGCCCTTGTGCTGTGCGCGCTTTATGCGGGTATCAATGGCGGACGTACCGGCAGGGCGGGCGCGGCTATTTTCATCGTTGCGACCATATTGAGCGCCGCTGCCGCAACGATGAACCCAAGTTGGGCAACGACATCTTATGGACTGTTCGCCGTGGATGGGGGCTGCTTGCTTGCGCTCCTTGTTCTGGCGCTGAACAGTAACCGTTATTGGCCGATATGGGCGATGGGGTTTCAAACCGTGGCTGTCGCAACGCATATGGCAACGCTTTGGCTTCCGGACTTCGTCCCCAAATCCTATCAGGCATTGTTATCCTTTTGGGCGATACCAATCCTGTGGGTGATGGTCATGGGCACGCGCAAAGACCGCCAATATGAACAGGGCAAAGTCCAGATCGCCTGAGACAACGTCTTTCCGGAATACTGCATATCAAAACGGCGCGACATCGATCGTAGCTGGTTGAGGGGTCGCAATTGTGCCTAACTGGATTTTCCCAATCGTCGAAACAGCACAGCGCGAACTGTTACTGTTCAGTGCGATCTGGCTGTTGATTGGCGCCATGGACGATCTGTGCGTCGATGCCATTTGGGCGGTCAGGCGGCTGTACCGAAAAATTGCCTTTTATTGGCACAGGCCACCGATGAGGGTGGATGAACTGCCGGCCAAGTCGGGGCCAGGGCTGATTGCGGTTTTGATACCGGCATGGGGCGAGGCAGCGGTTATCGGCGCGATGCTGCGCAACTGCACACGCAGCTGGGCCGACAGCGGATGCGATCACCGGTTATATGTCGGCTGCTACCCAAATGACCCGCAAACCTCGGCGGCCGTCATTCGGGCCGCAAAGCACAACCCAGTTATCAGGCTCGTGCTCGTCAACCATAAGGGCCCAACCACCAAAGCCGATTGCCTCAACAGGCTGTGGAAGGCATTGGTCGCAGATGAAATCGCGGGCGGCAACAAAGCAAAGGCGATAGTCCTGCATGACGCCGAAGACGCCGTCCACACAGATGAGCTTCGGGTGTTCGATAGGCTGCTCGCCATTGGCGGCGCGGTGCAATTGCCAGTCATTCCCGTGCGGACAAAAAGTTCGCGATGGATCAGCGGGCATTATTGCGACGAATTTGCCGAAGCCCATGGCAAGAATATGGTGGTGCGCGAGGCGATTGGCGCGCGGCTGCCGCTTGCTGGCGTCGCCTGCGCGATTGAGCGCAACCTGATAGGTCGGTTGGCTGTTATGCACGGCGGTGATCCATTCGACCCCAACAGCCTGACCGAGGATTATGAGCTGGGCATGCGTATTGGGGCTGCTGGTGGACGGACCATCATGGCGCGGATTTTGGATAGCAATGGCAGGCTGATAGGGACCAGAGCCTGCTTTCCCGATACGCTGACGAGTTCGGTCCGCCAGAAAGCGCGCTGGCTGACGGGCATTGCCCTTGCCGGTTGGGACAGGTTGGGGTGGAACGGCAATCTCGCGCAGAAATGGATGTTGCTTCAGGATCGCCGGTCGATACTCGCCGCGATTGTCATGAGTGCAGCCTATGCCTGCATCTTGCTCACGGCGATTTTGACGGTGGCTGAAGCGCTGGGCGCGTACCAGCCAAAACCGTTCGCGCCGACGCTGATTATCCTTTTGTGGTGTAACGCGGCCTTCCTTTTCTGGCGGCTGTTTGTTCGGGCGGCCTTTGTTGCCGCATTATACGGTCCAAAAGAAGCACTGCTGTCGATCCCACGCAGCGTCATTACGAACATTATCGCGATCATGGCCGCGCAGCGCGCCTGTTCCGACTATGTGCGGCATTGTTTCGGGACACCGCTGCGTTGGGACAAAACCGCCCACCATATTGTCCCAGAACCATTGGTCCGGCGCGACTGATGCGCGGGCGCGCCTTGGCATCCATGGCTGTGCTATGTGTGGCATGGGTCACGGCCCGCATCGCCTTCACAACAATGGATATCAGGGCCGTAAGCCAGACCGGTCATGAAACATATCCACATTCAGTCCGCATGGGGTCCGTCCCGAAGCTGCCGAGCGCGCAAATAGTAACCCGGCAAAGTCCGAGACACGGCATTGCGGCCCCCGCGGTGCGGCACGCCCAAAATCTCCCCACAAAGATTGCTGTCCAGCCGGAGGGCGCCACCCCACTTTTCTTCAGTATGGACACCCACGCGCGGATGTCTCCTCCCGCATTCCTTTCGACTGGCCCCGATGTCGTCACCCCAATCGATGCGCCGCGTCCAAACGCGCAGGCTCCCCAAGGATTTGAGGTCTATGCCTATAGCTTTTGGCGGCGGGGCAGTTCCCCCGCTGGAACGCTTGGCAATGGGCAATATGGCGGCAGCCAAAGCGCCGTGATGGCCGCAATCCCCGTCCTGCGCTTCTCCGGCAACCCTGGCCTATCGCGCCTGTCCATCGCTGGTCGGGCTTCGGTTGCGCATGGCAGCGTGCGCGAAAGAGAATTGGCCGCAGGGGTGCGTTGGCGACCCGTTGCACGCATTCCGGTGCAGGTCATTGCCGAGCGCAGATTGCGCGAAAACCGACCCGACGCATTTGCGGCCTTGGTCGCTGGCGGGCAGTCTGACATAACATTACCACTTGGCTTTCGATTGGATGGCTATGGTCAGGCCGGCTTTGTTTCAGGGCAAGGCGGCGGCCCCTTTGCCGATGTGGCGGCGCAAGCACATCGATCCATCGCACAATCGCAACGGGCATCTTTTGCCATTGGCGCAGGCATATGGGCGGGTGGGCAAGACAATGTCATGCGCATGGATGTCGGCCCAAATATCCGCGCAAATGTGACCGCTGGCGGCGCGCTATTCCAACTGGACGCAAGCTGGCGTGTGCGGGTTGCGGGCAACGCGCGGCCGGGCAATGGGCCAGCGATGACATTGTCCACCAGTTTCTAAGCACCAGCCTTTATCCTGCCGCTAAATGCCGTTAGGGTCTGTCCGTCAAACATGGATATCTATCTTCCTATAGCCAATTTGTCGGTCAATGCGCTGGTCATCATCCTGCTGGGTGGCGGCGTCGGCGTGTTGTCTGGAATGTTTGGTGTGGGCGGCGGGTTCCTGACCACGCCATTGCTTATTTTCTATGGCATCCCGCCAGCCGTTGCCGCAGCGTCGGCATCCACGCAGGTAACGGGCGCAAGCGTATCGGGCGTTTTTGCGCATATGAAACGCGGCGGTGTCGATTTCCAAATGGGCGCTGTTCTCGTGTTCGGCGGCATTTTCGGCACAGCTGCGGGCGCTGCGATCTTTGAAATATTGGAAGCACTTGGCCAGATCGATACCGTCATCAACATATTATATGTCATCATGTTGGGCAGCATCGGCGGGATGATGGCGAAGGAAAGCCTGACTAGCGTCCGCGCGACCCGTGCAGGTAAACCGGTGCCAGCCGCAAAACGGCGGCACCACCCATTGGTCGCCAATTTGCCGATGCGTTGGCGTTTCTACCGGTCGGGGCTGTATATTTCGCCACTCGCACCGCTGATATTGGGTTTCATCACGGGCATTATGACCATGCTGTTGGGCGTAGGCGGCGGTTTCATCATGGTGCCCGCCATGCTCTATTTGCTTGGCATGGGCGCGCAGGTCGTCGTGGGCACATCTTTGTTCCAGATATTGTTCGTCACCATGGCATCCACCATGATGCACAGCCTGACCACCAAAGCGGTCGATATTGTGCTAGCGGTATTCTTGTTGATCGGCAGTGTCACAGGCGCGCAAATTGGCGCGCGTCTGGCGCAGCGGATGCGCCCTGAATATCTCCGCCTTTTTTTGGCCGCTATCGTGCTGCTCGTTGCCATCCGGATGGCGCTTGGCCTTGGCTGGCGTCCCGACGAAATCTACACGTTGCAAGCCCTGTGATACGCTTGATCGCCTTGTTCCTGTTTTTGCTGCCGGTCGCGGCGGGCGCCCAAAATGTGCCCAAGCTGGTGCCAGATGTGTCGCAGCGTGAAATCAATATTCAATCGGGTTTCACCGGCGCCGAAATGCTGCTGTTCGGCGCAATCATTTACCCGCGCGGCGTTGCACCGGAGGGTCAGGTGGACGTCGCCGTGGTCCTGCGCGGGCCAACGCGTCCAGTGACACTGCGTGAAAAGCAGAAGATTGCAGGCATCTGGATTAACGCCGACAGCACCGATTTCCGGTCCGTCCCCGCTTATTACGCAATCGCCTCATCCCGCCCGCTTAGCGAGATCGTCGATAGCAAGACCGCGGCCATTTACGAACTTGGCCTCGAAAGATTGCAATTGTCGCCCAGCGGTGAAGTCGATGCCGCAGAGCAAAAACGCTTTGTCGATGGCTTGGTCGATCTGAACCGCCGCAACGGTCTTTTCCGGCAGGAGGCAGGCACCGTCGAAATAACCGATCAGGTATTATACCGCGCACGGCTCAATATTCCATCGAGCGTCCCTGTTGGCACATATACCGCCGAAACATTGCTGATCCGCAATGGCCGCGTCATTGTGGCGGACGATAATGTGCAAGTGCGGATACGCAAAACCGGGTTTGAGCAACTGGTGACAGTCATGGCACAGGATTATGCCTTGTTTTATGGCGCGATGGCGGTGCTTGTATCATTGCTGCTTGGCTGGTTCGCCGGATATGTTTTCCAGCGCTTATAAACGGGCCTAACGGGGCCATTTCCACCCCATGGTAAATATATCTTTACCTTCTGTGCCTATGGCTGGCCGCTTCCTTACATCAAAGGCAGTATAGCGATGGATATGACAGGGCATCGGCCGTTTACGTCCGCAGAACCCAGTGCGCAGGGACAAGCCGAAGCGGCGGATGCGCTGCACCATATCGGCTTTGTTATGGACATTGCCGGATCCAGTTCTCAAATCACCCTCGATGCCAGCATATTGACCAAGCTGATGTCGCATGGCGATCCCAGCATTGCGATGGCCGGACAGGTGGGCAGCCAAATCAAGATTCGCATTGGCCATAGCTGGCTGCTCGCAAGTATCCGCACCCAGCGCATGCATGACCGCGACCATGGGGTCATTATGGCGCAGGTCGACTTTCTGGGCGAAGGCGACGAGGAGCGCCTGACCGGCAAGATTTCCAATTTCCGCCGCGGGGTCACGCGTTATCCGATCCCGGGAAGCGAAGTCTATGCGGTGTCGAGCGCGGACATGAATCAAGTCTATGCGACCGACGCCCGCGCACATGTTGAGATTGGCACCGTTGTCCCAACCCAGGATATTCGCGGCGCGCTATATGTCGACGCCATGCTCGGCAAGCATTTCGCGCTCGTGGGTTCAACGGGTACCGGCAAATCCACTTGCGCCGCTCTCATCGTACATAAAATCTGCGAGATCGCCCCTGACGGCCATATTGTCATGATCGATCCCCATGGCGAATATAGTGCGGCGTTCAAACAGAATGGCGCGTTGTTCGACGTGAACAATCTGGCTATGCCTTATTGGATGATGAACTTTGCAGAACATTGCGAAGTGTTCGTCACCTCCACCGGCGACGACCGGCAAATTGACTCAGACATTCTCGCCCGCTGCCTGTTGCAGGCACGGGCCAAAAACCGGATTGCCGAAACGATTGGCAAGCTGACGGTCGATGCGCCGATCCCCTATTTATTGTCTGACCTGACCAACATCCTCCAGAATGAAATGGGTAAGCTCGACAAGGCAACGTCGTCTGCGCCGTTCATGCGGTTGAAAAGCAAAATTGACGAGCTGAAAGCCGACCCGCGTTATAACTTCATGTTTTCAGGCCTGCTGGTCGGCGACACAATGGCCGATTTTGTCGGCAAGATTTTCCGTCTGCCATCACATGGCAAACCGATTTCGATTATCGATGTGTCCGGCGTCCCATCCGACATCACGTCGACCGTTGTCGCGGTGCTGTCACGTCTGGTGTTTGACTATGCCATCTGGTCGCGCAACGAACCGCAGCGGCCCATCCTGCTGGTGTGCGAAGAGGCGCATCGCTACATTCCGTCGGATCGGGTTTTCAAAAACAGCGCAGTGCGCTCCATCCTTGAACGCATTGCCAAGGAAGGCCGAAAATATGGTGTGTCGCTTGGCCTGATTACGCAGCGGCCGTCCGATTTGGCCGAAGGCGTGCTGTCGCAATGCGGCACGATCATTTCGATGCGATTGAACAATGAACGCGATCAGGCATTTGTCCGCGCCGCCATGCCCGAAGGTGCGCGCGGATTCCTGGATGCCGTCCCTGCCTTACGCAACCGCGAATGTATCATCTGCGGCGAAGGTGTCAGCATTCCCATCCGCGTGTCGCTCGACCATTTGGAAGCGGATAAACGCCCGGCATCAGAAGACCCGCTGTTCAGCGCGCTGTGGCGTGAAACAGGCGGCGAAGCCGAAATACTGGACCGCGTCGTGCGCAGGTGGCGTGCGCAGGGGCGGTGATCGCTGCTGCGATGGCTGGAAGCATCTCCAAGCTTGCAATGTAGGATTGCCTTTGAGAGTATCGATGCGCACACGCGAAAGCGCGCGCGGTTCTTTCTCAATGTTGAGACCAGCGGAAATTTCATCGAGCCGCGTTCACCATTAAAGCGACAAAGCAGACAGTAAAAACGCTGCGCGACGTTGCTTTTGTCGCCTTAGGGTCAGGACAAAGCGCGCTTTTCTTCATGGGCATTGGTCCGTAAAATCCAATATTGCCCTGAACTGCGCATCATGCGTTGAGGTTGGGCCTGAGATACTGCCGCGCCCGATCCAAATCGAGTGCGCGCCGTGCGGCATAGTCCGCAACCTGATCTTCGCCAATGCGCGCAACGCCGAAATATTCGGCTTGGGGGTGCCCGAAATAAAAGCCGCTGACCGCGGCGGTCGGCAACATGGCAAAGCTTTCGGTCAAGGTGATGCCGGTATTGTGGGTGGCATCCAGCAGGTCGAACAATATGGGCTTCAGGCTGTGATCCGGACATGCGGGGTAGCCCGGCGCGGGCCGGATGCCGCGATATTCCTCACGGTTCAGCGCCTCGATGGTGAACTGCTCGTCGGGCGCATAACCCCATAATGTTGTGCGGACATGCTCGTGCATCCGCTCGGCAAAAGCTTCGGCCAGACGGTCGGCGAGCGCTTTCAACATGATGTCGGAATAATCATCGATATTGGCTTTGAACTGCGCCAAATGCGCCCCGATGCCATGGCCAGTGGTCACCGCAAAGCCGCCAATCCAGTCGCCATCGCGGCTGATGAAGTCAGCCAGACACATGTTCGCCCTGCCTTCGCGCTTGGCGATTTGCTGCCGCAGGAACGGCAGGCGGACATGGGCTTCGGTCTTTTCGCAATAGACGACAACATCATCACCATCGCGCCAGCATGGCCACAGGCCCGCAACGCCCTTTGCGCGGAGCCATTTTTCACTGATGATTTTATCGAGCATCGCATTGGCATCGGCAAACAGGCTGGTTGCACTTTCGCCAACGACTTCGTCCGTCAAAATATCGGGGTAATTGCCATGCAATTCCCATGCACGGAAAAATGGCGTCCAATCGATATAGTTGCGCAGATCGGCAAGGTCCCAATCATCATAGACATGCACGCCAGCCTTTAATGGCGCAGCAGGCTTTAGCGCCTCGTCAATCTCGAACCCATTGGCGCGGGCTTCATCCAACGAAGCCAGTGGCTTTGCGGTCTTGCCCGCACGGGCATCGCGGATGTGGCTATATTCGGCGCGGGTGTCAGCGACGAACTTTTCGGCCATAGTATCGCTGACCAATGTGCCCGCAACACCGACAGCGCGTGATGCATCGAGCACATGAATGACGGGGCCCGAATAGACAGGCTCGATCCGCAACGCCGTATGCGTTTTGGACGTGGTCGCGCCGCCGATCATCAACGGCATCGTCATGCCCGCCTTCTGCATTTCTTCAGCGACGGTGACCATCTCGTCCAGCGAAGGCGTAATGAGGCCGGACAGCCCGATCATGTCGGCATCATGTTCGACCGCCGCCTTCAATATGTCTTGCCACGGGACCATCACGCCCAGATCGACAATCTCAAATCCATTACACTGCAGCACAACGCCAACGATATTCTTGCCGATGTCATGGACGTCGCCCTTGACGGTGGCCATGATGATCTTGCCCTTGCCCTTTGCGCCGACTTCTTTCTCGGCCTCGATATAGGGGAACAAATGCGCGACCGCTTTTTTCATGACGCGCGCCGATTTCACGACCTGCGGCAGGAACATTTTGCCCGACCCGAACAGGTCGCCAACGACGTTCATGCCGTCCATCAACGGGCCTTCGATAACTTCGATTGGTCGGCCGCCAGCCGCCTTGATCGCCTGCCGCGCTTCTTCGGTGTCGTCGATAATATGCGCATCAATGCCTTTGACCAAGGCATGCTCAAGCCGCTTTTTAACGTCCCAGCCGCGCCACTCGGCCTCGGCCTTTTCCTGCGCCACATCCGTACCGCGATATTTCTCGGCCAATGTGATGAGGCGCTCGGTGGCATCGGGATCGCGGTTGAGGATCACATCTTCGCACGCCACCCGAAGTTCCGGATCAATATCGTCATAGATATCCAACTGCCCTGCGTTAACGATCGCCATGTCCAAGCCGGCGGGGATTGCGTGATATAAGAATATCGAGTGCATCGCGCGGCGCACAGGCTCGTTACCGCGGAAGGAAAAGGACAGGTTCGAAAGGCCACCCGAATAATGGGCATGCGGGCACAATACGCGCAATTCCTTCAGCGCCTCGATAAAGTCGACGCCATAATTGTTATGCTCTTCAATCCCCGTTGCCACCGCAAAAATGTTGGGATCGAAAATGATATCTTCGGGCGGAAAACCAATGCCGACCAGCAAGTCATAAGCGCGCTTGCAAATTTCGACCTTGCGCTCTTTGGTGTCCGCCTGCCCAGTCTCGTCGAACGCCATGACCACAACGGCGGCGCCATAGGCCATGCACAGCCGCGCCTGATGCAAAAAGGCGTCTTCGCCTTCTTTCATCGAAATCGAATTCACGATGGGCTTGCCCGAAACGCATTTCAGCCCCGCCTCAATGACGCTCCATTTGGAGCTGTCAATCATCAACGGTACGCGCGCAATGTCCGGTTCGGCAGCGATGCGCTTGATGAACGTGGTCATCGCCTCATGCGCGTCGAGCAGGCCTTCATCCATATTGATGTCGATAATCTGCGCGCCATTTTCGACCTGGTCGCGCGCGACTTCGACAGCGGCTTCATAATCGCCGGAAAGAATGAGCTTCTTGAACTTGGCACTGCCGGTGACGTTCGTGCGTTCACCGATGTTAACGAAACGGGAGGAGGAGGATGTCATATTGATGTTCAGCTTTAAGGAGTTCAGGCGGCCATGATAAAGGGTTCGAGGCCAGCGAGCCGCGTGACGACGGGTGGCTGCGGGATATTGCGCGGGGCGCGGCCCTCAACTGCCTTGGCAATCGCAGCGATATGCGCAGGCGTCGTACCGCAACAACCGCCGACAATGTTGACCAGCCCATCGTCAAGCCATTGGCCGATCAGCTGCGCTGTCGTTTCGGGCAGTTCGTCATATTCGGCTAGGTCATTGGGCAGGCCTGCATTGGGATAGGCCATGACAAGCGCATCGGCTTGCTTTGCCAAAGCCGCCAAATGCGGACGCAACAGATCGGCCCCGAACGAGCAATTCAACCCGATGGTAAGTGGTTTGACATGGCGGATCGCAGCCCAAAATGCCTCAACCGTATGTCCCGACAGATTGCGACCGGCCATATCGGTGATTGTCATCGATATCATCAAGGGCACGTCCCGGCCCGATGCCAGCGCCGCTTCCTGCGCCGCCATGCCTGCGCATTTGGCGTTCAGCGTGTCGAAAATCGTTTCAATCAGCAGGAAATCCACGCCGCCTTCGATAAGCGCGTCGCATTGTTCGCGATAGACGCCTTTGAGATAATCAAAGTCGATTTCGCGATAGCCGGGGTCGTTGACGTCTGGCGACAATGACAATGTCTTGTTCGTTGGGCCAATTGAGCCTGCAACAAAGCGCCGCTTGCCGTCTTCGGCCTCTGCGGCGTCACAACAGGCGCGCGCGAGTTTTGCCGAATCGATGTTCAATTGCTCGACCAAATGTTCGCAGCCATAATCAGCCATGCTGATCTTCGTGGCGCTGAACGTGTTGGTTTCGATCATGTCCGCGCCAGCGCTCAGATAAGCGCTGTGGATGGCGCCAACCACGTCAGGCCGCGTGATGGACAACAGATCGTTATTACCCTTTTGATCGTGGGTCAGTTGCAATGAGCCGCGATAGTCAGCCTCGGATAATTTATACCCCTGAATGGCCGTCCCATAACCGCCGTCGAAGACCAAAATTTGCTTGGCCGCTCTTGCAACAAATGCCTCACGCGGGGTCATGCCGCTTGCTCCTGCGCAGCGCCAGAGGGCCGTTTTCCAAGCAAATGGCAAATGGCATAAGACAGCTCGGCCCGGTTGAGCGTGTAGAAATGGAAATCACGCACACCACCCGCATATAATCTGCGGCACATTTCGGCTGCGATGGTGGCTGCGACAAGTTGCCGGGCAGGCGGATGGTCATCCAACCCTTCAAACAAATGCCCCATCCACGCAGGAATCGCAGTGCCGGTCATGGCGGACATGCGTGTGATTGCCGCAAAATTTGAAACCGGCATGATACCCGGCACGATTTCGGCATCGATACCCGCGGCGGCCACAGCATCACGAAAACGGAAGAATGTTTCAGGTTCAAAGAAAAATTGTGTAATTGCCCGGCTCGCGCCGGAATCCAGCTTGCGCTTCAGAAAGTCGATATCGCTTGCAGCGGACAAAGCTTCCGGATGAGTTTCGGGATAGGCACTGACCGATATTTCGAACGGATGGAGCTTGCGTAGCCCTTCGACCAATTCGGCAGCGCTGGCATAGCCGTCGGGATGCGGGACAAATTTACCGTCCGATCCTGGTGCATCTCCGCGCAGCGCAACGATATGCCGGACACCTGCCTCCCAATAGGCATTGGCCACGTCGGCAATTTCGCCCTTTGATGCTTCAACGCACGTCAGATGGGCCGCGGCTGGAATATTGGTTTCGCGCGCAATGCGGGCGACGGTGTTGTGTGTCCGTTCACGCGTTGTACCGCCGGCACCATAAGTGACCGATACAAAGCGCGGCGCGAGCGGGGCAAGCGTGATAACCGAATCCCAAAGCTGCTCTTCCATCCTTTCGGTTTTGGGCGGGAAGAATTCAAAGCTGATTTCGCAATCACCGGCAAGGCCAGCAAAAAGGGGCGCGGCCAGCGCCCGGCTGGCTTCCTGCATCTGGTCGAACGGGAGAATCATGCAACAATCCTTATATTATCTTTTGGACGCGGGGTCGCGAACGACAGCTTTTGCCCCATCCACACTTTTACAATGAGCGCGCCAGACTCAAGTGCGACCTGATGCACCATCTGCAGGCCATGTGCCGAGAACGCATTCCGCATAAATTCGTCCGTAAAGCCAAGCCGGGCATGGGCATGCACGGTGCGGAGTTCTTCATGGTCATGGGCCGCGAAATCGACAATCACGAGCCGCCCGTCGTCCGCGACTGCACGGATGGCTTCGGCGATGACGGCCTCGGGGTCTTGGGCGTAATGCAGCACTTGGTGGAAAATGACGGTGTCAAACTCACCATCGCCCACGGGGAGCATGTTGAAGTCGCCCAATTTAATTTCAATCTTGCTCGCGATATCGGCACTGAAATTCGCTATCTTTGCCCGGGCAAGCCGCAACATTTCGGGGCTATTGTCCAAAGCGACAAAGTGGCTTGCGCTCTCCGCGAACAATTCCACAATGCGGCCGGTCCCCGTGCCCACATCCAATACACGGCCGAGCGGCGCGCTATGCAAAATCTGCGCAATCTTCGCCTCAACTTCTGAATCAGCAACATGCAGCGATCGCAGGAAATCCCATTCTTCTGCATGTGCCGCAAAATAGGCTGCGGCCATATGTGTCCGCGCATTGCGGACCTCGTCCAGACGTGCCAGATCCTTTTGAAATGCCTTCGCCTGCGTAACATCCGCTTCTTTCAGCAACGACGTCAGGCGTCCGTCCTCCAAAACAGCGCCCGGTCGCAGGAAAACCCAACTTCCCTCTTTGCGTCGCTCCAATAATCCAGCTTCGTCCAATATACGGATATGGCGGGAAACGCGGGGCTGGCTTTGGTCCAATATCTGCACCAGCTCGCCCACCGACAGTTCAAGCCGAAGCACGAGAAATACGATTCGAAGCCGGGTCGGGTCGGCCAGAGCGCGCATGATGGTGAGCAAATTGATCATCTTGGCACCATATAAAGAAATCTTTATATCAAGTCAATCCGCTCAAATCTCCCGCATTTTCTACCGTTCTGGTAGAGTTAAGTGCAATTTTGAGGCTTATCAGCTTGCCGGAATAAAAAAGCGCATTGCCACCGAATTGTGAACGGGCTAGAGGGCTGTCCGCAGACATTACTGCATTCGTTGTGGTGTGCCTGTCAGGTTTTCATAAGTTTTGCTAGGGGGTTTCCCATATGAAGAAAATTGCTGTATCTCTCGTTCTTGCCGCTTCGCTCGGTTTGGCTGCTTGCTCAGGTGCTGAAGAAGCAACCACAGAAGCAACTGAAGCAACCGCTGAAGCTCCTGCTGAAGCTGCTGTAGAAGGCGCTGAAGCTGCTCCTGCTGCTGACGCTGCTGCTCCTGCTGCAGACGCTGCTGCTGCACCTGCTGCAGACGCTGCTGCTGCTGCACCTGCTGCAGACGCTGCGAAAGAAGCTGCGAAGTAATATTCGCGCTTTTTAGCGAAAGCTTTTGATAAGGGCTGTTCTGCTTGCGGGACGGCCCTTTTCTTTGTCCGTCATAGACAAATTGGATGCCGCGCGCGGCGCTCAACCCCAAACATCGCAATAAGGCGTCAGTTCTGGTGGTGTGAAGCCACGGTACGCGATACAAATTGCATGAACGTCATCCGTTGCGGAATAGACGCCGTCGTGCTGCCCATCATCACAGCGATAGCGTAACGCGTGCCATCTGGCGCTGTCATGATCCCGATATCATTATATCCCGTGGACACCGGCGGCAAAATCTGCCCCGTTCCGGTCTTGTGCAAAAAGCTCCAACCCGCAGGCACGCCCGCCTTCAACCGGTTAGGGCCGCTTGACGTCCGCGACATGATATCGAGCATGAGGCGCGTTGACGACGCCGACAGCAGCTCGCCTTTGGCAAGCTTGGCGAGAGCGCGGACAATGGCTTGCGGGCTTGCCCCGTCGATGGGATCATTCAGATAGCGGTCAAGCGCCGCCTTGCGGGTCGCCAACGGCACGGCATCACGCGCAGCATAAAAGCGCCGACCAATTGCATATTCCTGTTTCCAGTCAAGACCGGCAATGCCGCTTTGCAAAGCGCGTTCGCCCGGCCCAAAGCGGATCGCACCCAAATTCTTGCGTGCGATAAAACCGGTTACCGCTTGCGGGCCGCCTACGGTACGCAGCAGCGAGTCATTGGCGGTATTGTCACTGGCGCGAATGGACGTCTCCAACAGATTAAGAATCGAAACCTCAATACTGCCATTGGCGATCACCTGATCACGGATTGGCTGATGAAAAACCGCCAGATCATCCCGTGTGATCCTTACATTCTGGTCCAGGCGAAGCTTTCCTTGATCGACCATGTCCAACACGGTCAGCGCAACCCAGGTTTTGGAAACGCTTTGTTGGGGGAACAATTCATCCATCCTGTGGCCGAAAACCCATTCGCCACCATCCACGCGCATAATGGCAACACCCGTCCGACCCGGGAACAAGCGCCATTGATCTTGGATCAGATTTTCAAGACCGGCAGGCGGCCGCCCAATTGCGGGACGTACGGGCGCCACAACAACTGGCGCTGGGGCTATTGCTGCTGGCGGAGCAGGTCCCCGAGGCACTGGCGCGGACACGCAGCCTGATAAAACGGACAACAGCGCCAAAGCGGCAAGGCCTGCTTGGCCAGCCTTATGCGCGCGCTTGGTGGTCTTCGAAAACATTTGAGCCATACAGCTGCAATAGAGGCCTCGCGGTCGTTCTGTCACCGACAAAGGCAATTTTTGCGACCAATGATTCGATGGCGTCGACGAGAAGAGTCCTGATCAACAGGCAGGATCGTTCGGCAAGTCCGTCGTGCGGGGAATCTTGGGCAGACTGTTTCGATAGAATCAACCACGACCCCGGTACGGGGCAACGCCCTGATCCGGAAGCCACAGGCCCATGGGCGGCTCCCCCGATTGCCAGAACACATCGATGGGGATCCCGCCGCGCGGATACCAATATCCGCCGATACGGAGCCAATGCGGCTTCATTTCGGTAAAAAGTCGTTGTCCAATACCAACGGTGCAATCTTCATGGAAGGCGGCATGGTTGCGGAACGAACCCAAGAAAAGCTTCAGCGACTTTGATTCAACAATGCTTTTGTCTGGCGCATAATCGATGACGAGATGCGCAAAATCGGGTTGCGCGGTGACGGGGCATAAAGACGTAAACTCAGGCACGGCAAAGCGGGCGAGATACAGCGTATCGGGGCGCGGATTGGGGACATAATCCAGCTCGGCCTCTTCAGGCGTTTGGGGAAGTGCGCTTTGCGCACCCAGATACATCGGCTTTAGTTCGTCAGTCATAGCTGCGCATTTAGCCGTTTCACCACGGGAAGCAAACGGGTCATGTCTGTTCGCACAGATATTCACTTCCAGTGCATGCAAAAGCGCATTGGGCTGGGACAACGCGCGCTTTTTCCTGAAAACCTGTATCGTGCCCCGGACATGGCCTCGCTAACGATCCGATCATGACGACATTGATTCCGGTACTCGGCGACCAACTGAGCCATGCGCTTTCGTCATTGGCGGGAAAGAACAAAAGCGCCTGCGTCATTTTGATGGCCGAACTCGATGAAGAAACGTCCTATGTGCCGCACCACAAATCCAAAATGGCATTCATATTGTCGGCGATGCGGCACCATGCCGAAGATCTGCGTTCAGCCGGATGGACCGTCGACTATGTGAAGCTGACCGACCCTGAAAACAGCGGCAGTTTTACCGGCGAACTCGCCCGCGCATTGGAACGCCATAGCGCATCCGCAATCTGCGTCACCGAAGCTGGCGAGTGGCGGGTGAAGGCCATGCTCGATAGCTGGGCCGACCGCTTTGATGTTCCGGTGGAGATACGCAGCGACGACCGCTTCTTGTGTGGCCATTCCGAATTCGAAAGCTGGGCCAAGGATCGCAAGCAGCTGCGCATGGAGTATTTCTATCGCGACATGCGGCGTAAATCGAAATTGCTGATGGATGGCGATGCACCCGTCGGCGGGCAGTGGAATTTTGACGCAGAAAATCGCAAGCCGGCCAAGCGCGATCTGGCGATGCCACAACCGCTGCATTTCGCGCCGGATGATATCACGCGGGATGTTATTCATATGGTCGAAGAGAAATTCGCCACCAATATGGGCCAGACCGCGAAATTCGGTTTTGCGGTCACGCGCGCCGACGCGCTGAAACAGCAAGCCCATTTCCTGAAACATGCTCTGCCGTCCTTTGGGGATTATCAGGACGCAATGCTCACCGGCGAGCCATTTTTATGGCATTCGATTTTGTCGCCTTACATCAACACCGGATTGCTTGATCCGCTGGAATTGTGCCGTGCGGTCGAAGAGCAATATCACGCCGGAAAAGTGCCGATCAACGCTGCCGAAGGTTTCATTCGTCAGGTCATTGGTTGGCGCGAATATGTCCGCGGCATTTATTGGCATGCTGGACCTGAATATGTGGAAAGCAATGCGCTTGGCGCCGAACGACCGCTGCCGGAATTCTATTGGACCGGCAAAACCGACATGCATTGCCTGTCGCAAACAGTCGATCAGACAATCGCATATTCCTACGCCCATCATATCCAGCGGCTAATGATTACCGGCAATTTCGCCCTGCTGGCGGGTATAAACCCGGTCGACGTGCATAGATGGTATCTCGCCGTTTATGCCGACGCTTATGAATGGGTCGAATTGCCCAACAGCCTTGGCATGAGCCAGTTTGCAGACGGCGGCATGCTCGCGTCAAAACCTTATGCGGCCAGCGGTGCCTACATCAACCGCATGTCGGATTATTGTTCCAGCTGCCGTTATGATGTGAAACAAAAAACCGGGCCCAAGGCATGTCCGTTCAATGCGCTCTATTGGGAATTTATGGCGCGCAACGAAGAAAAGCTGCGTAAGAACCCGCGCATGGCGATGCCATATAAAAACTGGGACCGGATGGCGCAGGCCGATAAAGTTGCGCTTCGTCGTCAGGCACAGCAATTTCTCGAA
Source organism: Sphingorhabdus sp. (assembly GCF_044338195.1). GTDB lineage: Bacteria > Pseudomonadota > Alphaproteobacteria > Sphingomonadales > Sphingomonadaceae > Sphingorhabdus_B. The sequence continues at coordinate 84,879 of NZ_JBIIMC010000004.1, forward strand.
ACGCTTGGCTAGTTTGGAAAAGCGGCTTATCTTGCAGCGCACAAGAATCAAAAAGTAGCGGGCAAGGACAAAAACATGGAATTGGTAGTAAGCACCGAATGGTTGGCGAACGAAATCGGCGCGTCTGATTTGCGCGTGGTCGATGCCACCTGGTTCATGCCCGATGCTGGTCGCAATGCGCAGGCCGAATATGAAGGTGGCCATATCCCCGGCGCTGTTTTCATGGACTTGCAAGAACTCGCCGACGCAAACAGCAGCCTGCCCAATACATTGCCGCCGCCAGAGAAATTTGCCAGCCGCATGCAATCGCTGGGCCTGGGCGACGGCAGCCGCATCGTTGTCTACGACGACAGCCCGTTCAAATCGGCAACGCGCGCATATTGGATGCTGACCTTGTTTGGCGCACATGATGTCGCGATACTCGATGGTGGCATTGCAAAATGGAAAGCCGAAGGACGCGCGCTCGAAACCGGCAAGCCTGCGGTGCGCCACCGCCACTTCACTGTCTGGAAAGACGAAAAGGCCGTGCGCAACAAAGCAGACATGCTCGCCAATCTGCACAGCAAGGAAGCCGATGTCGTGGATGCCCGTGGCGCAGGACGGTTTACCGGTGAAGAAGCTGAACCGCGGCCTGACATGGCTTCGGGCCACATCCCCGGCAGCCGCAACTTGCCCTTTGGCAATCTTTTTAACGCAGACGGCACGTGGAAGCGCGGCGATGCGTTGACCCAAGCCTTCACCGATGCGGGTGTTGATTTGAATAAGCCCATGATCACAACCTGCGGCTCTGGAATGACCGCAGCTGTTGTTCTGTTCGGTGCGCGCCTGACGGGCAAATCGGACGTTGCCTTATATGATGGCAGCTGGTCCGAATGGGGCTTGGACAAGGACACCCCCAAGGCGCAGGGTGCGGCTTGAGTTCCCAAAAACCTAAAAAGCCAGCCACGAAAACAGTTACTGCAGGGCGCAAGGCTTCGCTCACGGGCCCCGTCGTGAACGTACCTGTTTGGCGCGCCAGCACACATTTATATGAAAATGTCGCTGAGCTGGAGGCGGGCAAAGGGCGCAACGAAGACGGCCGCTTTTTCTACGGCCGCCGTGGTTCACCGACGCAATGGTCCCTCTCCGACGCGCTGACCGAAATGGAGCCTGGTGCGCATGGGACCATGCTGTACCCGTCTGGTGTTGCCGCAATTGCCTGTGCGCTGCTGTCGGTGCTGAAGGCGGGCGACGTCTTGCTGATGACCGATAATGTTTATGACCCTAGCCGGTCTTTGGCCGACGGGTTTCTGAAGCGCTTTGGGATTGAGACACGGTATTTTGACCCACGCACCACCGATTATGACGCACTATTTTGTGATCGCACGCGGGCCATATTGCTGGAATCACCCGGCAGCCTGACATTTGAAATGCAGGATATTCCTGCGATTTGCGCCGCTGCGAAAAAACGCAATGTCGTCACCCTTCTCGATAACACATGGGCCACATCCTATTTCCATACCGCGCTCGACAAGGGCATCGATATGGCGATTTTGTCGTGCACCAAATATATTGTCGGCCATAGCGATGTGATGATGGGCAGTGTGACCACACACGATAAGCTATGGACGAAATTGCGCCACACCGCGCAGCAACTTGGCCAGACCGTTTCACCCGACGATGCCTATCTGGCGAGCCGCGGCCTGCGGACATTGTCAGTGCGGATGAAGGCGCATGAGACGTCTGCATTACATATTGCGCAATGGCTAAAGTCGCAGGCGGATGTCGACGCCGTTTTCCATCCCGCTTTGCCCGATTGCCCCGGGCACGACATTTGGAAACGCGACTTTACCGGATCATCAGGACTGTTTTCATTCATCCACACCGGTGACGCAGCAACAGCAGCGGCCTTTGTCGACGCGCTGGAACTGTTCGGCATTGGCTATAGCTGGGGCGGGTTTGAAAGCCTTGCGTTGCCCGTGCAGCCCGAAAAATACAGGTCAGTCGTGGCGTGGGATAAGCCCGGCACACTGATCCGCCTGCAAATCGGGCTTGAGGACACAGATGATCTTATCGCCGACCTTGGCCAAGCATTTGAAGTGGCCCGAAGCCCACGCTAGATATTAGCGTGTCGGCTGCGGGACTTCGCCCGAATAATCGTAAAAGCCACGTTTCGTTTTGCGTCCGAACCAGCCGGCCTCAACATATTTTTGCAGCAATGGTGCTGGCCGGAATTTCGGATCGCCTGTCGATTGAAACAGCACATTTGTGATTTCAAGGCAGGTGTCGAGGCCAATGAAATCAGCCAGTGTCAGTGGCCCCATCGGGTGGTTGAGGCCCAATTGGCACGCCGTGTCGATATCGCGCATAGTGGCAACGCCTTCACCCAGCGCGAAACATGCTTCGTTGATCATCGGCATCAGCACGCGATTGACGATGAAGCCGGGCGCGTCATTTGCAAACACCAATTGCTTGCCCAATGCTTCTCCATATTGGCGCACGACGTCGACAGTGGCATCGGTCGTCGCCAATCCGCGGATGATTTCAATCAGGCCCATGACAGGAACGGGGTTGAAGAAATGCACGCCAATGAAACGCTGTGGGTCGGGTGATGATTGCGCCAGCCGCGTGATGGGGATGGAGGACGTATTGGACGCCAATACAGCCTGATGCCCAAGTACCGCGCCCACCGATTCAAAAATCTTGCGCTTGATGTCTTCCCGCTCGGTCGCGGCTTCGATGATCAGCCCAGCATCGGCCATCGGTTCATAGCTGGCAACTGGTTCTATGCGTGACAACAGCGCCTCTGCCTCGGCAGCCGCCATTTTCTCTTTTGCGACCAGACGGCTGAGTGCCTTGGCGATGCCAGCCTTGCCTTCTTCGGCCTTTGCCAGATCAAGGTCCGACAAATAGACATGATAGCCAGCGCCAGCGCTGACCTGTGCGATGCCCGCACCCATTTGACCTGCTCCGATAACGCCGACTGCACGCATTTGCCGCTCCCTGTAAAACCAATCTGTGGCCCCTAGCGAATGATGGGTGAAAGGGCTAGCTTACTCCCACCAAAAAGGCGTTGGCGCGCGTCGCTGTGCTGTTTTCGCAGGGGCGGCAGTTTGTCGGGCCGTCACTTTGCAGCAAGCCGGGGCTGGCAATTGAACGCAAATCCGCTTAAGCGCGGCGCAAATACGCATTCTTTCGGCAGGAAATTAAAACCTATGTCCACCCCCTCTCGTATCGCCCCGCTTAAGGTGGGTCTGGCTGGTCTTGGGACAGTAGGAACCGGCGTCATCCGCCTTCTGCAAGAAAATAGCGCCTTGATCGCGCGCCGGGCGGGCCGCGAGATCCAGATTGTTGCCATCACCGCGCGCGACCGGACCAAGGACCGGGGCGTTGATCTGTCCGGCTATCGCTGGGTCGACGACATGGGCGAGCTGGCCACCGCAGACGATGTCGATGTCGTCGTTGAACTTGTCGGCGGGGCTGATGGCCCAGCGCTTACATTGGCGCGCGAAGCGCTGACAAACGGACGTGCTTTGGTGACCGCCAACAAAGCCATGGTCGCCCATCACGGCGCTGAGCTTGCGGCTCTGGCCGAAAGCAAGCAGGCCGCGCTCAAATTTGAAGCTGCCGTCGCCGGCGGCATTCCGGTAATTCAGGGCTTGCGCGACGGTGCCGCCGCCAACCGGATCGATCGCGTATATGGCATATTGAACGGGACCTGCAATTTCATCTTGTCGACGATGGAGCGTGACGGCCTCGACTTTGCGCAGGTGCTTTCCGACGCACAGGCAAAGGGCTTTGCCGAATCCGATCCTTCGTTCGATATCGACGGCATTGACGCCGCGCATAAGCTTTCCATTCTCGCCTCGCTCAGCTTTGGTTCTGTCATTGATTTTGGCGGCGTCGAAGCGCGCGGTGTTCGCAAAATACTCGCGGCTGACATCGCCCAAGCAAAGACGCTTGGTTATCGCATCCGCCTTATCGGACTTGCAGAAATCGACGGCGACAATGGCGCAGCCAATATTTTCCAGCGTGTTGAACCCTGCCTTGTCCCGCTCAGCCATCCGCTGGCGCATGTCATCGGCGCCACCAACGCTGTCGTGGCTGAAGGCAACTTCTCCGGACGCCTTTTATTCCAAGGTGCGGGCGCAGGGGACAAGCCAACGGCATCCGCCGTTGTTGCCGACCTTGTCGACATTGCGCGTAAGGAAACTGGCCCCGCATTCTCGATGCCGTCGGCAGAGCTCGAAAAATTACCACGCGCAGCATCGGCACACCGGGTGAGCAAATCCTATTTGCGTATGGTGGTCGCTGACCGCGTCGGTGTTCTTGCCGAGATTACAGCGGCTATGCGCGACGCAGGGCTTTCGATTGAAAGTCTGATCCAGACCGAAGCTGGTGACGATGGAACGGCCTTAGTAGCGATGGTCACCCATGCTGGCCCAGAGCAAGCGGTCAATGATACGCTTCAGGCACTCAAGCACTCCGACAACTTGCTTGGCGAGCCAATGGTCATGCACATTTTGGGTGCATAAGCTTATGGGGGCAGCGGGCCCCATCACCACGTGCGCAACAAAAACGGCGACAACTCATCTCGACATTTGGCGCTACCTTCCCTATCGAAACCGAACTCCCAAAATGCCATTCCATTTCGGGTACAGACTGCGCACCCTGACGTTCAAATAGCTAGGAAAATACGATGACTGCAGCAAGCCAAATCCTCGACCGCGTGCTTGTCTTGGAAATGGTCCGCGTGACCGAAGCCGCGGCGATTGCTGCAGCCAAGCTTATCGGACGTGGCGATGAAAAAGCAGCAGATGCAGCCGCCGTCGAAGCCATGCGCGCGGCGCTCAACGAATTATATATGGATGGCACGGTGGTCATCGGCGAAGGCGAACGCGACGAAGCGCCCATGCTGTTTATCGGCGAAAAGGTTGGCTCCGCCATCGGCACTGGCCCGCGCATCGACATTGCACTTGATCCGCTTGAGGGCACAACAATTACGGCAAAGGCAGGCCCGAACGCACTGGCCGTTTTGGCCGTGGCGGAAGAAGGCAATCTGCTCAACGCACCCGATGTATACATGGACAAGATTGCTGTTGGCCCGGGTTACTCGCCCAATATCGTTAATTTGGACAAAACGGTTGCTGAAAATGTGAACGCAGTTGCCAAGGAAAAGGGTGTAGCTCCGGGCGACCTCATCGTTTGCGTACTCGACCGCCCGCGTCATGAAAAGCTGATCGCCGAGCTGCGGGCGCTTGGTTGTGGCGTAATGCTGATCCCAGATGGCGACGTTGCCGGTGTCATCGCAACAACCAATCCCGATACCACCGTCGACATCTATATGGGCAGCGGCGGTGCGCCAGAAGGTGTGCTGGCGGCAGCGGCCCTGCGCTGTGTCGGCGGTCAGTTCAAAGGCCGCCTGCTGTTCCGCAACGACGATGAACGGTCGCGCGCGCGCAAATGGGGCATCGAAGATCTCGACAAGATTTACGATCTGGAAGAGCTGGCAAAAGGTGACTGCATTTTTGCAGCGACCGGTGTCACCGACGGTTCGTTGCTCGCTGGCGTCAAAACGTTACGCGATGGCCGGGTCACCACAGAAACCGTTGTGATGCGCGCATCATCAGGCACAGTGCGCTGGGTCAAGAGCGAGCATCGCAAGGCTGGGCATTTCGGCTGAACCAACTGACCCATTGGTCGGCCAAATTCGCCAAGGGTGATCAGTAAATACCCATCAGCAGTCCCGTGGCGATTTGTTCGCCGAGGTCTGCTGCCACCAATTGATCGGCGTCGTTTATAGTCTTCGGTGCCAAAATGGCTTCCGATGTCTGGGCATGGGTGCAGACGATCCGGCTTTCCGCAATCTGCCGCAAGCGCCATCCTGTCGCTATGCGCTCGGCCTGCGCCACAGCATTGCGCCCGTCCGATCCCGCACATACGATCATCGCATAAGGCCGCCCGTTCAGCGTGCCGAGGCATGGGTAATAACAACGGTCAAAAAAGCTTTTCATGCCGCCGCTGATCGCCGCGAGATTTTCGGGGAACGCGAACAGATATCCGTCCGCCGCCATGACCTGTGCAGCGCCGACATCATCGGCGTTGAGCATTTCGACATTGACACCCTGCGCACGGCAGGCGCCGTCATAGGCAGCGCGGGCCAAAGCCTCTGACCCGCCCGTCATACTATGCCAGATTATCAACAATTGCCGCATCGACGCTTGCTAGCACCGCTGGTGCGCCATAGGGAAGTAGGATGAAGCCCGTACTCGATATTAACAGTTCCGTTCTTGAACAAGCTTGGCATTGGCGCGGCGGTGGCACCGATGGCCGCGATCCGGATTTTCAGCCGGACGATCTGGTGACCCAGTTGCTCATGGCGCGCGGCGTCGACCGCGACGATATCGAACGGCACCGCAACCCGACCATTCGCAACTTCATGCCTGACCCATCGATATTCCAAGACATGGAACATGCGGCGCTGCGCTTGGCGCAAGCGGTTCAGGCGGGCGAACAAATCACCGTCTATGGGGACTATGACGTCGATGGCGCGACCAGTGCGGCGTTGCTCATCCGCCTGCTGCGTATGCTGGGGCTTGATGCCGGTTATTATATCCCCGACCGGTTGATGGAGGGCTATGGCCCATCAGGCGAAGCTCTTGTGCGCATTGGCGAAAGCGGCAGCCGCCTGATCGTAACCGTCGATTGCGGCGCGATGGCATATGACGCGCTTGCGCAAGCCAAGGCGGCTGGACTTGAGGTCATTGTCGTCGACCATCACAAATGCGCCTCAGAGCTTCCTCAGGCCTTTGCGCTCGTAAACCCGAACCGTTTGGACGAAACCGACGACGCGGCCGCCCACGGGCATCTGGCGGCGGTTGGCGTGGCATTCTTGTTGGGCGCGGCGCTCATCCGCACGCTGCGCACGCGTGGCCATTTTGCAACCCGCGCAGAACCCAAGATCATGGACTTGCTCGATTTGGTCGCGCTGGGCACCGTGGCGGACGTGGCGCAGCTCAGGGGGCTAAACCGCGCGTTTGTCGCACAAGGGTTAAAGGTGATGGCCGCACGCCGCAATATTGGCCTGTCGGCGCTCATTCAGGCGAGCCGCCTGACCCGCGCACCTATTTGCTCAGACCTTGGCTTTGCCTTGGGCCCACGCATCAACGCCGGCGGCCGTGTGGGCAAGTCGGACCTTGGCGTGCGTCTGCTCACCACCGAGGACGCGGCGGAGGCACAAGAGATCGCGCTTGAGCTCGATCGGCTCAACGAAGAACGGCGCGCGATTGAATCAGTGGTTCAGGAACAGGCCGAGGCTATGTTGGCCGGGCAACACAACCGCGCAGTGGCGTTGCTGTCGGGCGAAGGCTGGCACCCCGGCGTAATTGGCATCGTCGCGGGCCGGATTAAGGAAAAAACCGGAAAGCCCTCTATCGTCATTGCCGTGGACGAACATGGCGTCGGCAAAGGGTCGGGCCGATCAATTGCGGGCGTCGATTTGGGCGCCGCGATTATATCTGCGCGTGAGGCTGGCTTGCTTGAGGCCGGCGGCGGCCATGCCATGGCGGCAGGGCTGACCGTGTCGCATGACAAAATTGATGCGCTGGCCGATTGGTTGGACGCGCGGCTGTCCGTCGACGTCAGTAACGCATCGGGATCAAAGGCGCTTTTGATCGACGCCATCGTCGCGCCGCGCGGCCTAAACCCGATTTTTGTCGATGCGATGGAATCCGCTGGCCCCTATGGCATGGGCTGGCCGGGCCCGCGCATCGTCACGGGGCCGCTGCGCATCATCAAGTGTGATATTGTCGGCAAAGACCATGTCCGCGCGATCGTGGCGGGCGACGACGGACAGTCGTTCAAAGCCATGGCCTTCCGCCAGGGCGAGACTGTGTTGGGCCAGACAATGCTGCACGCAGATCGCGGGCGACGCTACTGGTTTGCGGGCCGCGCGAAGATCGACGATTGGGGCGCAACGCCAAAAGCGGAGCTCCACGTCGACGACATCGCATTCGCCGACTGAAATTGCGCGAACTTGGCCTTGACGAGTGCATAACGAATCCGTAAAGGCGCGGCTCGCCAAGCGATTGGCCCCTTCGTCTAGCGGTTAGGACGCGGCCCTTTCACGGCTGAAACACGGGTTCGATTCCCGTAGGGGTCACCAACTTTTTGCACGCAGCGAGCGGTGCAGGCTTGGTCTTCCGAACATATGAAAAGTTAGTGTGACGCCGTTATTCGTGCGTGCGCGTTAGACGCTAAAAGGCCAATTAACATGAAGTATTCAGTTAATACGACGCGCCCATGTCCCACTTGCGCCATACTGACATCCATGGCAGTAAACATTAACCGCGCAATTAAACAGGAATGAAGCCCATGGCCCTTGCCCATAGCGAAGCTGCGAACCCGCATTGGGTGCCGCGCAAAAAGATTGACGAGCTTGCGCATATTCCTGGTGAAAATGGCCTGCCTATTGTCGGCACGACATTCCGCGTGCTGCGCGATCCACCAGCTTATGGTGCGCGCATGGTCAAAACCTATGGCAAGGTTTTCCGCACCAACGCCTTTGGCAATCCGACGATTTCTTTGGTTGGCGCCGAGGCGAATGAATTAATGTTATTCGACCGGGAGAAGCTTTTCTCGTCTGAGCAAGGCTGGGGCCCGGTACTAAACTTGCTCTTCCCCCGCGGCCTGATGCTGATGGATTTTGACCATCACCGCATGGACCGTCGCGCGCTGGGCATCGCGTTTAAGCCAGGCCCAATGCGTGCCTACACCCAAGATATGAACCGCATTTTTGCCGAACAGTTAAAGAACTGGCGCGGTGACATGCTGTTCTATCCTGCGATCAAGCAACTGACGCTTGATGTTGCGGCGAGCAGCTTTTTGGGCATCCCGCTGGGGCCAGAGGCCGACAAGATTAACAAGGCCTTCGTCGACATGGTGCAGGCCTCGGTTGCACCGATCCGTGCGCCCATTCCCTTTACCTCAATGGGCAAAGGCGTTGCCGGTCGCAAATATCTCATCGACTATTTCGGACCACAAATTGCCGAGCGCCGCCGCAATGAAAACCGGCAGGATATGTTCAGCCAGTTTTGCCGGTCAAAACGCGAAGACGGCGAATATATGTCGGACGGCGAATTGATCGACCACATGAACTTCCTGATGATGGCGGCACATGACACCATCACGTCGTCGGTCACGTCGATGATCTGGTATCTCGCCAAACATCCCGAGTGGCAGCAAAAACTGCGCGAGGAGTGCCTCGCCATCGCGCCAGCCGGTGCGGACATCGCCTTTGCTGATCTCGATAAGTTCGAACTCACCGAATATGCGTTTAAAGAAGCGCTGCGGATGATTTCGCCGGTGCCATCGATTCCGCGCCGCGCGCTCAAAGACTTCGAATTTATGGGCTATCACATTCCCAAGGGCACATCGGTCAGCATCAGCCCGTCTTATGTGCACATGATGCCCGAATATTGGGAGAACCCCGAAACGTTCGATCCCATGCGCTTTACGCCCGACAAGGTGAAGGCGCGGCACAAATATGCGTGGGTGCCCTTTGGTGGCGGCGCGCACATGTGTCTTGGCCTGCATTTCGCCTATATGCAGATGAAGCTGTTCACACATCACTTGCTGACATCGGTTCGCGTCGAGATTGCTGACGGCTATGCGCCCGATTGGCAGGCTTGGCCAATCCCCAAGCCAAAGGATGGATTGAAGGTCCGCTTCGTTCCGCTGTAGTCTGCGACACGCAACGCACCATTAAATTCGCGCATTGCAAGCTCTGCCTGATACCGTAAAGGTCGCCGGGCTAGCATGGCCTATTCAGAACAGACAGATTGGACCACTGAACCGCGGTGGGATTTGGTCCGACGACGGGGCCTTGGTGTGGTTATCGCGCTCTTGCTCGAGGCGATCATCATTCTTGCGATATTGAGCCTCAGCATGCGGTCTGGCGGGCCAGCGGCGGGGACGCGGGGGTTAAGCACATTTTCTTTGGAGGCTGAATCGGACTCGGCATCATCGGCCGACAAGAACGAAACCAAGACGCCGGTGACCAAAGAGCAGCAACAGACCATCACGCCGCCGCTCCCGCTACCATTATTGCCGCCGGTAAATCCCGTGAAGGTCCCGCCGCCCAGCCCGGACTTTATCAAAGTGAGCAAGTCTGAATTTGACGCCATGGACCTGTCGAAATTTCCGGCCAGCGGCGGCAGCGGGTCGGGTGAGGGCAAAGGAAACGGACAGGGCACCAACGGCATGATGGGCCCGGGGCTCGGGCCCGGCGGTGCGCAGCTTTACCCCGTGGCATGGCTACGCGAACCCTATGACAGCGAACTCGCGCCCTATCTCGCTGCTATCAAGCGGATCCCCCCCGGCGCATCGGCCGACATCGCCTGCCGCATGGCGGAGCGTAACCGCGTCGAAAACTGCCAGATTATCGGCGAAACCCCGCGCGGCACCGGCCTCGCCAAAGCGCTTCGCCTCGCCGCGTGGCAGTTCCTCATAAAACCCCCGCGCATAGACAATAAACCGCAACTCGGCGTCTGGGTGCGGATACATTTTGGTTTCAAAGCGCGGGCAATTGACCAAGGGACAGCGCCGTCAGACTAGGCGCTGTCCTCTTATTTGCTTACTTGCGCGATGCGATCCACGCGTCGACTTGCTCCTCAAGCACATCCAATGGCACCGGCCCTGATTTCAGCACGGTGTCGTGGAACCCGCGAATGTCGAATTTCTTGCCGAGTGCCTTTTGCGCCTTGTCACGCAGCTCGCTGATTTTCAGGCGGCCAACCATGTACGCCGTCGCCTGACCGGGGTAGATGATATAGCGTTCGATGGCTTTCACGATGCCGCCGGGGGCGTCTGCAGAGTTATCCTCGACATATTTGATCGCCTTATCACGCGTCCAGCGTTTGTGGTGCAAGCCGCTATCGACCACGAGCCGGATGGCGCGGTGGAGTTCCAATTGCAGCCGGCCAAAATCGCGCGCCGGATCCGTGTAGAGCCCCATATCCTTGGCGAGCTTTTCCGAATAGAGGCCCCAGCCCTCGGAATAAGCCGTCACGCCGCCAAATTGGCGGAAGGCAGGCACGTCTTTTAATTCGGTTTGGATCGCCAGCTGCAAATGGTGGCCGGGGGCGCCTTCGTGGTAGAACAATGCCTCAACCTCGGTCAGTGGCATGTCCGCCATTTTATAAAGGTTGGCGTAATAAGTGCCGGGACGCGAACCATCGGGCGCGGGGCGCTGGTAAAACGCCTTGCCTGCCGATTTCTCCCGGAATGCCTCCACTCGCTTCACAACCAACGGGGCCTTGGGCAATATTCCGAACCATTTGGGGAGCAATGGTGTGACCGCGTCCTGCGCTTTTTGCGTTTCGGACAAATAAAGCGCGCGGCCCTCTTCGGTTTCGGGCGCGTAGAATTTGGGTTCCGTCCGCATATAATTGAAGAAAGCCTGAAGGTCGCCCTTCACGCCCATCTTCTTTTGGACGACACCCATTTCTTTATGGATGCGCGCAACCTGCGCGAGACCGAGATTGTGAATCTGGTCTGGCGTCATGTTGGTCGTGGTGTAGTTCGCCAAACGCTCGGCATAATAGCCCGCGCCGTCGGGGAAGCGCCAGACGCCGTCGTCGGTGCCGGCGACTTTCTCCTGCGCGGTCATTTCGGCGATCAAAGCCTCATAAGCAGGCTTTACAGCGTTGGTGAGCGCCTGCGCCGCGTCCGCAATCAAGATATCCTTTTCGATCTGCGTGATCTTCAGCTTGCCGACCTTCGCCTTGAAATCGGCAAATAATGGCGCATCAGGGCCGCCATCAAAGGGCGCCCCGGTGATGACGTTGCGCGAATCGGCGATGACATAAGGGTAGACCCATTTGGGTGGCATGATGCCTTTTGCGGCGCGCGTTTTGGCTTGGCCTACAGCCTCCGTCATTGCGGGGCCAATGCCATAGAGCCGGTTCACATAGGCGCGGGCGTCGGACTTGGTGTCGATGCGGTGGATGTTGATGAGAAAGGCGGGAATCTGGCTCTGCGCGCCGTTCATCTGATCGAAGATATAGCCATAATCATTATATTTGTACGCGCCTTCACTGCGCGCTGCGCGCTTTTCAAACAGGCGGTAGGAGAGCTGGTTTTCTGGTGACAGCTTGGCCGGGTCAAAGCGCGCGCGCATTTCTTTCAACGCCGAACGTTCGGCTTCATAATTGCGGGCTTCGGCGGCGTCGGAACCATCGTCCCATTTTCCATAATCACTGTCCCTGATGCCGCGATAGGATTTGCCGAGCGGCGATCGCGCAAGTTGCTGCGCATCATATTCTTCGAAAAACGCCATGATCGCTGCGTTCTGGTCAACCTCGGCGGCGGCTGCGGGTGCGGGTGCAGCGGTGGTCTGCGCAATGGCCGGTGTGGCCATATAGACCAGCGCCACAGCAACGGCAGAAAGGGCGGTTTGGGTTATGCGCATCGAAACTCTCCTGATTTATCTATGACAGCGTCATATCAGGCAGGTGCGGCAGGGGAAGCGGCTATTTTACAGCTTGTCGAACAAGTAGTGGTTTTGGTCGAAGTGATCTAACGGTTGCCTAGCCGCTATTGCGCAAGGCGGTCGCGATGGCGTTAATTGTCAATTGAATGCCCTCGCCAATGCGTGCGTCGGCTTCACCGGCGCGGTGGCGTTTCATAAGTTCGATTTGGAGTAGGTTAAGCGGCTCAATATAGGGCAGGCGCAGGCGGATGGAATTGTTCAGCGCCGGGTTGGCCTCAAGCAGGTGGTTTTGGCCTGTAGCATCCAGAAGGCTGTCGCGTGACGCGTGCCAGCCACCCTTGATACGGCCAAACAGATCATGCGCAAGCGCCTGATCCTCGACCAAGCCAGCATAATGCGCCGCGATGCCCATGTCCGATTTGGCCAAAACCATTTCCATATTGGCGAGGATGGTCTGAAAATAGGACCACTCACCCGCCATCGCACGCAGAAGGCCTTTGTCCGCAAAGCCGGCCAATGCCTGCCCAGTGCCATACCAGCCGGGCAGCATGACGCGCGCCTGCGCCCATGAGAACACCCAAGGGATCGCGCGCAAATCTTCAATGGCGTCGGATGCGGTGCGGCTTGAGGGCCGCGATCCGATTTTCAGCGTCGCAATCTCGTTAATGGGCGTCATCTGGCGGAAAAATGTGCGGAAGCCTGGGGTGTCATACACCAACCCGCGATAGTGATGGAAGGCGCTGGCCGAGAGTTCAGCCATCGCCGCCTTGAACCGCGCAACGTCGGCGCCGGCAATCGGGTCGCTCGACAGCGTGGCGAGCATTGTCGCCGACGCGATGGTTTCCAGACTGGTGACGGCATTGTCGACCGTGCCATATTTGGCGGCGATCACCTCGCCCTGTTCGGTAATGCGGATGCGGCCCTGCACGGTGCCCTGCGGCTGTGCGAGAATTGCACCAAAGGCGGAGCCGCCACCCCTGCCCACCGCGCCGCCGCGCCCGTGGAACAGCTGCATCGCGACGCCCGCCTCGGCAAACACATTCGCCAAGGCGCTCGATGCCTCATATAATTCCCACGTGGATGTCAGGTAGCCGCCGTCTTTGTTCGAATCCGAATAGCCAATCATCACTTCCTGATGCCCGCGCGCCTTGGCCAGCGCCTGCATCATTGGAATTTGGAAAAAGGCGCGCATGGTTTCGGGCGCGGCCTGAAGGTCGGCGATGGTTTCAAACAAGGGCACGGACATGATGGTGGCGCTTGGCTGGCCATCATCATCGATGCGATACAGCCCCGCCTGTTTCAGCATGACGTAAACTTCGAGCATGTCGGAGACGCTTGTCGTCTTGCTGATATTATAGGTCGTTATGGCTGCGTCACCGAAATCAGCCTGTGCCTTGGCCGCCGCGCGGACGATGGCGAGCTCCTTTGCCGTCTCGGCGCTATAGTGGGTCCACTCGCCTGCCAGCGGACGATTGTGCGACAGTTCGGCGACGAGCAGTGCGACCCGTGCAGCTTCATCCAGCGCAAGATAATCGGGCGTCACGCGGGCGACACGAAACAGTTCAGCGACGACGCGTTCATGCACATCGCTGTTCTGCCGCAGATCCAGCGTCGCCAGATGGAAACCGAATATCTCCACCGAGCGGATGAGCCGCGCCAATGCACCCCCGCTCGACAGCGCGCCATCGCCGTCGCTGGCGAGGCCCGACGCCACGGTGACAAGGTCCCGGCGCAATTCGTCGGGGCCGCCATAGGGCTGTCCTGAGAGGCTCGACGGGCGCGGCGGTTGATCGCCAACCAGTTTGATATGTGTCGCTGCCAGACGCGCGTAGATGCCCGACAGCGCCCGCCGGTAGGGCTCATCCGCGCGGCTTGGGGCAGTGTCGCCGCTTTTCTCGGCCAATGCCTGCACGGGCTCGGGCGTATCGCTCATCAGTGACGAGATCGAAATTTCCGCGCCAAGTTTATGGATCAGTTCAAGATAATGCCGAATGGCCGTGCCGCCGTTACGCGCAGTGGCATAGCGCAGCGTTTCCGCATCGACGAAGGGATTGCCATCACGGTCGCCACCAATCCAGGTACCGAGACGTACAAAACCCGGCGGACGACCGCCAAGCGCCTTTTCCCAACCGGCGTAAAGCTTTGGCAGCGCCGTCAGAAAGACATCCTGCATCGTCGCGCGGGCATTTTCGATCTCATCGGCGACAAACAGCTTTTCGCGGCGCAATGGACGCGTCTGCCACAGAAGCGCAATCTGACGATAAATGGCTGCGTCTAGGTCATCGCCATCTTCAGTCACCGTCTGCCCCTGATCGCGCAGCTCCATCAGCTTTGCGATCCGGTTTTTGTGGTCGATGATGCTCTTGCGCCGCACTTCCGTGGGGTGCGCGGTGAGTACAGGCACGATCAGGCTGTGGCCAAGCATCTCGCGGATGTCAGTTAGGGCGACCCCCTCCGCCATAAGCCGCGCGCAAGCTTCGGCGACCGTCGCGCCATCCTCATGCGCAAGGCCCTGCCGATCCTCCGCCAGATTGGCGAGTAGCGAAAACAGCATGAACCCGCGGACAAAGTTCAGCGTGTCATCAAGGCTGAGCGCACCAAGACCGCTGTCGCTCGCTTCGGCACCTTCAACTTTGCGAAAACGATCAACGCTCGTCGACCGTATATATTCGGTCTGCCGGAATAATTTTTCTCCGCCATAAGCGCGAATGACGTCCCCCAGCATCTTGCCGAGAAACCGGATATCCGGATTTTGCGAAATAGCTTGCGTGTTTTGACCGTTCATTGCCCAGTTTGTGCACATGGGCCGCGCATAGGCAAGCAAATGCGCTTAGGCGCGGCAGGGAATAGCTATTCCCCGATCAGGCGGGAAAGCCGGCGGATTTCATCATTTTGCGCAGCGACATCATCAACCACCGGTTTTTGCGCATCGGTCAGCAGTGCCGCCAGCCCCGAATCACCCGCATTGGCATCCGCAATCAAACCATCGAACGCGCGCACGACCGCGACCGAATCATCACGTATTTTATCGAGCCGCGACAATATAACATGCACATTAACCCAGCCTTCAGTGCCGGGGGCGCTTCCCGCTGCACGTGCGGCCACAGAGCGGACAGCATCAAGGCGTTCGAGATAGGCCGCGTGCGCGATCTGGTGCCGCGCAAGCAACGCATCGACCTGCGCCTTGAGCTCCACGGGCATGGAAACCGGCGCTGATGGCGGTGTTATGGGCGCGGTTATGGCGTCATTGTTCTCGTACGCGCGCCGCTCAAGCGAGGGAAACTGACCGTCGATACTGCCGCATGATGCGAGCAGAATGAGGGGCATCAGGCGAAGCATTGGCTTGATAATCGACATATGGGGTGTCTAAACCTGCGGCCACGCCCATGCAAGGGCCGCGCAATAGCGCTTACTGGCGGGCAAAAGGCGTTGACAGGATGAAATCCTTGGACTAGCTGCGCCCCTTCTTGCGTGACCTCCCAAGATTCGTCTTTTGGAGTAACGCGTTTGAGCAACCGCGCTTCAAAAGGGCGCTAAGCTGTAGAAACGGATGAGTTATAGCCATGTTCGCAATCGTGCGCACAGGCGGCAAGCAGTATCGCGTAGCCGCCGGAGACAAAATCGCAGTTGAAAAACTGTCTGGTGAAGCGGGTGACAAGATCTCGCTTGGCGACGTTCTGTTGGCCGGTGACGGCGACAAAGTGCAGGACGTAAACGGCCTGACCGTTTCTGCCGAAATCATTGCGCAAGAGCGCGGCGAAAAGGTGATCGTTTTCAAAAAGCGTCGTCGCCACAATTATCGTCGTAAGCAGGGCCATCGTCAGTCA
>NZ_JBIIMC010000061.1:0-2937 GCF_044338195.1 Sphingorhabdus sp.
GGGAAGCGCGCCAATATCTTCGGAGGTGATGACATCAACAAATGTGTCGGCTTCACGCTTTATGCTCTGCGAGTCTGCGAGAGATTTTTTATAGCCGCTCACGATGATCGCGTCTTCAGCCTCAGCGTTTTCCGCAGCTTCAGCGGGCTGTTCAGACGTTTGTGCGAAAACCGGCTGCGCTGCACATAGTGCAATACTGGATGCCGTCGTCAAAACAGCAAGGCGCTGCGATCGCGATGCTCCGAATAAAGATTTGCGTGCCAAATGACCCTCCCTGATGTCGATTCGGAGGATGTAAACTCCCCCATTACCTTAACACATATCCACAATTGAGAGCGTTCACAAGAGACAAAAATGAACGTTCACAATTTGCAGTTCTGGTCTATATCACTATGCAAGACGTTTAAGGGAGAGGTCGGATGGCAATCGAGCACATCATCATTGTGGGCGGCGGAACCGCGGGCTGGATGGCCGCTGCTGCGCTGTCCCGTATTCGCGCGGGTCGTCCCGTGGCGATTACGCTGATCGAATCGGAAGAGATCGGAACCGTCGGTGTGGGCGAGGCGACGATACCGCCGTTTCTGGACTTTAACCGTTTGCTCGAAATTGACGAGCGTGACTTGCTCTCTATGGTCCAAGGCAGTTTCAAGCTTGGTATTCAGTTCGTCAACTGGGGCAAGATTGGCGACAGCTATATCCACCCCTTTGGCAATTATGGTTATCAGGTCGACGGCATTTCCTTTCACCATGTGTGGCACAAATATCAGCAAGCGGGCGACAAGCGCCCCATTCAGGTTTTCAACGTCGAAACAATGGCAGCGCATTTCGGGCGCTTTGCGCGAACGGAAGATTACCAACGCGACGATTTGCCGCCTGTTAACTACGCCTATCATATCGACGCTGGACGCTACGCCCGATATTTGCGCAATTATGCAGAAACGCGCGGTGTTGTCCGCCGTGAAGGCAAGATTTCTGATGTCACATTAGACAATGAAAGCGGTTTTGTATCGTCGGTGACCATGGAAAATGGCGACGTGTTGAAGGGCGATTTGTTCATTGATTGCTCCGGCTTCCGCGGCCTGTTGATCGAACAGGCGCTGAAAACAGGTTATGACGATTGGTCCAATTATCTGCCCTGCAACCGTGCGGTAGCACTGCCATGCTTGCGTGAAGATGGCAGTGGCCCATTGCCTTACACCCGCGCAACCGCCCATTCGGCGGGATGGCAATGGCAGGTTCCGTTGCAGCACCGCAACGGCAACGGCCATGTCTATTGCAATGAATATATGTCTGATGATGAGGCACATAGCATTCTGGTCAACAACATCGCTGGAAAACCCGGCGCTGAACCAAATTTCCTGCGTTTTGTAACGGGTCGGCGTAAAAAGTTTTGGAACAAGAATGTTGTCGCGCTTGGTCTGGCATCGGGCTTTATGGAGCCGCTAGAGTCCACCTCGCTTCACCTCGTGAATACGGGGATTAACAAGCTGATTGCGTTGCTATCTCTCGATGGGGTGACGCAAGCGCAAGAAGACGCGTTCAATCGCCTAACCGGCAAGGAATATGCGCGCATCCGCGATTTCCTTATCCTTCATTATAACAGCACAACGCGTGACGACAGTCCGTTCTGGAACTATTGCCGCAACATGCCCGTGCCCGACAGCCTCACCGAGAAGGTCGAGCTGTTCCGCCAAAACGGCCAAATATTCCGCGAAGATGACGAGCTATTTACCGAAACCAGCTGGGCCGCTGTCATGATGGGGCAGGGTATCAAGATGGGCGGGCACAACGCCATGGCAGACGCGGTGAGAGAACCAGATACGCGGCGCGAAATTGACGAAATGGAAAAATCGATCCAGTTTGTGGTCCAGCATATGCCGTCACATGGCGAATATCTGAACCGATATTGCCCAGCCCCTGCTTGAAAAAGGCAATTTCCCTAATCAAGCTGGGGTTCAATCGGCCAGAGCCACATCCTTTTTTTTCAGTGCCCCTAGCTCGCCTGATTCACGGGCTTTTCGGCCGTACACCAATTCAAACAATGGGCTTGCCATCATCGTGGTGACAATCGCCATAAGCACCAGCATTGAGAATAATGTCGGTCCGATTATGCCTTTTTGCAGACCGATGTTGATGATGATGAGTTCCATTAAACCACGTGAGTTCATCAACGCGCCGATACCCAATGCGGTGCGATTGTCTTCGCCAGCAACCCGCGCCGCGACATAGCACGCGCCAAATTTGGCGACGATTGATCCCGCTAGAATGACCAGTGCGATCAACAGCAATGGAAGCGTGTTGACCATATCCATGCGCGTGTTGAGCCCAGAATAGGTAAAGAACATCGGCAGCAATAGGACGACGGCAAGCGGTTCAACCTTCTTCTTTAACTCTTCAACGAAAAGGCCGCGGGGCATAACAACCCCCAGAATGAAGCCGCCGAAAATTGCATGGATGCCAACTGCGTCCATGATGAACGCGGACAGACAGAATGCAGCGATAGTTATGCCAAGCACAGTCATGCTCATTTCGCCCTCGCGCTCGACCATCCGGCCCAGCGGCGCGAAAATTTTGCGGCCGAACAGGACGATAAACGTGGCGTAAAGCAGCCCACCACCGATTGCGAGCACGGCAACGCCAGGGCCTGCGCCAAAAGTTGCCAGCACCACCGCCAGCACGCACCAAGATACAGCGTCGTCAAACGCACCGGCGGTAAGTGACAATGTGCCGAGCGACGTTTTCGCCAATCCACGTTCGTTTATGATGCGCGCTAACATCGGAAATGCGGTCAGCGCGATACAGGCGCCCATGAACAAAGTCGCGCTTGATTGCGGAATTCCCGGTGTAAAGAGCCCGGGAACAGTCAGCAGCCACGGGGTTATCAACACCGCAATCAAAAACGGTACCACGATGCCAGCTAAGGATACGCTTATCGCG
>NZ_JBIIMC010000062.1:0-2928 GCF_044338195.1 Sphingorhabdus sp.
ATCGTCACCGGCGCTGAAACCGAGGTGAAGGATTTCAACTGGTTGAAACGCCATACGCCCGAAGATGCACATGCCGTGCTGACCAATGTGTCGTCAGGCATGGGTGTCATTTCGATCATGGGACCCAACAGCCGCGCGTTGCTGCAATCGATTAGCCCCAATGACCTGTCGCATGAGGCGTTCCCCTTTGCGACCTCGCAAGAGATTGAGTTGGGCTATGCCATCGTGCGCGCATCGCGCATCACCTATGTGGGTGAGCTGGGGTGGGAGCTTTATATTCCCACCGAATTCATGGCGGGCGTATATGATGCGATCGTCGCGGCTGGCGCGGCGTTTGGATTAAAGCATTGCGGCTATCACGCGCTGAACGCGCTGCGCATGGAAAAGGCCTATCGCCACTGGGGCCATGACATCACGGATGAGGATACACCGTTGGAAGCCGGTCTTGGCTTTGCCGTGAAGATGGACAAGGCGGGTGGCTTCATTGGGCGCGAGGCTTTGGCCGCGCAGAAGGAAGCCGGCCTTAAGCAGCGCCTTGTGCAGTTCTTGGTCAAATCACCCGAACCCATGCTGTATCACAATGAACCGATTTGGCAGGGCGACCGGATCGCCGGTTATATTCGTTCAGGCATGTATGCCCATACGCTCGGCGGCGCGTGCGGGCTTGGTTATGTTGATGCCGCCGATGGCGGTGTCGTCGGGCCAATCGGCGCCGATGATTATGAAATCGAGATTGCCGGTGTCCGCTATCCCGTCACCGCGTCGCTCAAACCTTTTTATGACCCCACAAATGCACGGATCAAAATCTGATGTCACACAATGAACTTATGGGCCGCCTCGCTGCGAACACGCAGGTTGGATACAGTTTCGATCAGGAATTCTACACCAGCGATGCGGTTTTCAAAGCCGACTTTGATCAAATCATCAGCCGGAAATGGTTGCTGGCTGGCCATGTGTCGCGCATCCCGGAAAAAGGTGATTATTTCCTGTACCGGGTCGGTAATGAACAGATTATCGTCATTCGCGAAAACAGCGAAAGCGTCCGCGCATTTTTCAACGTCTGCCGCCACCGGGGTTCGACGATTTGTCAGTCGGAAAGCGGCAATGCACCGCGTCTGGTCTGCCCCTATCATGCATGGACATTTGGGCTTGATGGCCGCTTGATCTCCGCGCGGTTAATGCCGGAGGATTTCGACAAAGCCGAAAACAGTCTGTTCGCCTGCCACATCCGCGTTTTCCATGGCCTGATTTTCATCAACATGAGCGAGGGTGAACCCGACGATTTTGACGCGACCTTTGGCGACATGGGCGCAATTCTCGACTATCATGGTTTTGCAGACGCGCGGATCGCGCACGCCGGAAGCTATCCCACGACCGCCAATTGGAAGCTGGTCATCGAGAATTTCTTTGAATGCTATCATTGCGTGCCTTCGCATCCCGAATTCTGTTCAATGCATGCATCAGAGTCGATCGTTGCGGTAGGCGCAGGGCCAAGTTCGGGGCCTGCTGACGCCATTGCAAGCTTCACGCCCAAGTTGCAGGCTTGGGAAGAGAGTGCAGCAGCGGCAGGACGGCCAATCGGTAATATCGACGACGCCCCCGAAAGCAGCCACCTGCGTCTATTGATGCAGCGGATGAACAAGGATGGCTGGTCATCGGAGACGCAAGATGGTTCAGCACCCGCCCCATTGATGGGCAAGCGGACAAAGGCAGATGGCGGCCGGATGCACCTGAGCTTCAGCCCGTTCAGCCAAATTGTTGCCGACGACCATTTCGCTATCCTGTTCCAGTTCACGCCGCGCGGCGCGCTGGAAACCGATGTGGAAATGATCTGGCTTGTCGATGGCCGTGCGACGGAAGACCAGGTTGACATTGAAAAGATGATTTGGGGCTATCACGCGACAACGACGCAGGACAAAGTCATCACCGAAAATAATCAGGCGGGGATTATGTCGAGCCGTTACCGTCCCGGTCGCTATTCCGACCAAGAGGGCAGCGTTCTTAATTTCCAGAAATGGTATTTGAACCAGTTCGGGCTGGCGCGCGCCGAGTGACCATCGCCGCCAACATGCGGGCAGTTTTGCTGACCGGCCATGGCGGTTATGAAAAGCTGGAATTGCGTGATGATGTGCCGGTACCGAAACCCGGTGTTAATGATGTCCTGATCCGTGTTGGCGCGGCGGGCGTCAATAATACGGATATCAACACGCGGATTGGCTGGTATTCCAAATCGGTCGCTGAGGCGACCGAGACGGGCGCTGCAGAGGGACTTGAAGGCGCTGGCGATGATGGCTGGTCCGGTGCCGCGTTTCAATTTCCGCGTATTCAGGGTGCAGATGCTTGCGGGAGGATTGTCGCAGTTGGCGATAATGTCGATCCCGCCCGGATCGGTGAACGGGTCTTGGTCGAACCGGTCTTTTGCGGCGCGAGCCGTTACGACATTCTCTATTTCGGTTCGGAAGTCGATGGCGGCTTTGCGGACTATGCCTGCGTTCCTTCGGTTCATGCGCACCGCGTCGAATCTGCGTTATCGGACATCGAACTGGCTAGCTTTCCATGTGCCTATGGAACTGCGGAAAACATCCTGACCCGAATCAATGTGCAGGCAGGCGAGCGTGTACTCATCACGGGTGCATCAGGTGGCGTTGGCTCAGCGGCAGTCCAGCTTGCGAAGCGGCGCGGGGCAGAGGTCATTGCCATGGCTGCGGACAGTAAGGCCGATAGCGTCCGCGCGCTCGGTGCGTCCCAAGTCATACCGCGCGATGCCAATCTGGTATCATTGTTCGGGCAAGAGCATTTCGACGCCGCCGTCGATATTGTCGGCGGCGCGCAGTTCGGCGAGATCCTGAACGTCTTAAAGCGGGGAGGCCGCTATGGCGTATCCGGTGCGATTTCGGGGCCTGTTGTCGACCTTGATCTTCGGACGCT
>NZ_JBIIMC010000023.1:0-31194 GCF_044338195.1 Sphingorhabdus sp.
GTGTGGCCGAAGCGGGCAAAGAGATTGCGACCCGTCCGTTCCAACTCGTGACCGGCCGCAACTGGCGCGGCACGGCATTTGGAGGGGCCAAGGGCCGCACCGATGTTCCCAAGATCGTCGACATGTACATGACCGGCAAGATCGAAATCGACCCGATGATTACGCATGTCATGGGGCTTGAGGAAATCAACAAGGCATTTGAATTGATGCACGCGGGTGAAAGCATCCGCAGCGTCGTGGTGTTCTAAATGACCTCAATCGCTGACATCGTCGCCGAACATGCGCACCGGGAAGGGCCGTTGTTGCCTATCCTGCATGACGTGCAAAAAGCGTTCGGCCATGTCAGCGAAGATGCCATGCGCGACATTGCACAGGCGCTGAACCTGACCCGCGCGGAAGTGTACGGCGTTGTAAGCTTTTACCATGATTTCCGCAAAGAAGCCGAAGCGCGGCCCATATTGAAATTGTGCCGCGCAGAGGCGTGCAAGGCGCGCGGTGTGGACGCGTTGGTGCCGATTGCCGAAGGCCAAAGCCGCGTGAAGGTAGAGGCTGTCTATTGCCTTGGCATGTGCTCGGTTGGTCCGGCTGCGTTGGTTGGCGACCAAGTCATCGCCCGATTGGATCAGGCGCGCCTGAGTTCATTACTGGAGGCGATGTGACAGTCCGGATATCCAATGACGCTGTTGCGCTCGCTTGTGGCGCAGAGGCCGTTGCGGCTGCCTTTGCTGCGGCGGGCGTCGAGGTCGAACGCGTGTCCAGCTGGGGCATGCACTGGATGGAACCGTTGGTCGACATTGACGGCGTGGGCTATGGTCAAGTCTCGGCCGATCAAGTTCCTTCGATCCTAAAAGGTGACGCTAAATCCATCGGACGGATTGAGGACCACCCCTTCATCGCCAGGCAGAACCGGTTGACGTTCGCGCGCGCGGGCAAAACACGGCCCACATCGCTGGACGATTATTACGCATCAGGTGGCTGGCTGGGTCTTGGTCAAGCGCGCGCAATTGGCGCTGACGCAACCATCGAAACAATCATGGCATCGGGCCTTCGCGGCCGTGGCGGCGCGGGTTTTCCGGCTGGCATTAAGTGGCGGACGGTTGCGGACGCGGCGGCCGACCAGAAATACATCGTCTGCAACGCCGATGAAGGCGACAGCGGAACCTTTGCCGACCGGATGGTGATGGAAGGCGACCCGTTCATGCTGATCGAGGGCATGGCAATTGCCGGTTTCGCCGTCGGCGCGAGCAAAGCCTATATCTATATCCGTTCCGAATATCCGCACGCCATTGCCAAAATGGAAGACGCTATCCGGCTGTCTGCGCATTTGATTGCGCCATTTGTCGTCGAAGTCCGCGTTGGCGCGGGCGCATATATTTGCGGCGAAGAAACCTCGCTTCTCAATAGCCTTGAGGGCAAGCGCGGCGAAGTGCGCGCCAAGCCTCCGCTTCCCGCGTTGGAGGGCCTGTTCGGCAAACCCACAGTCGTCAACAATGTGCTGACGCTGGCTGCCGTGCCATGGATATTGGCGCATGGCGGTGAAGCCTATGCCGCATATGGCATGGGCAGGTCAAAGGGGACGATGCCCGTCCAGCTTGCCGGAAATGTCAAACATGGCGGCCTGTTCGAAGTCGCGTTCGGTATTACGCTTGGCGAGCTGGTCAACGATATCGGCGGCGGCACGGCAAGCGGTCGTCCGGTGCGCTGCGTTCAGGTCGGCGGGCCATTGGGCGCGTATATCCCGCCTGCCCAGTTCGATCTGCCCTTCGATTATGAAGCGTTCGCCGCGGCGGATGCGCTGATCGGCCATGCCGGGATTACCGTTTTTGATGACAGCGTCGACATGGCACAAATGGCCCGCTTTGCGATGGAATTTTGTGCGATTGAAAGCTGCGGCAAATGCACGCCCTGCCGATTGGGCAGCACGCGCGGCGTCGAAACGATCGACCAGATTATCGCAGGCAAAAATGTTGACGCCAATCTGGCGTTGCTGGCCGATCTTGCCGAAACCATGAAGTTCGGCTCACTGTGCGCGATGGGTGGATTCACCCCCTATCCCGTCATGAGCGCCATCAAACTGTTCCCTGAGGATTTCAATCGATGACCACCATATTAGATGGTGGTATGGGCCGCGAATTGCAGCGATTAGGCGCGCCTTTCCGACAACCGGAATGGTCCGCTCTTGCGCTCATGGAAGGGCCGGAATTTATCACCCAGGCCCACGAACGCTATGCGTTGGCAGGCGCAAAGGTGATCTCGACAAACAGCTATGCTGTGGTTCCTTTTCACATCGGCGAAGAGCGTTTCCTCAACCGCGGCACCGAACTTGCGCGGCTTGCCGGAAAGTTGGCACGCGATGTGGCCAATCAACATGATTTGATCGTGGCGGGTTCACTACCGCCGGTCTTGGGGTCCTATCGACCCGACCTGTTTGAGGTTGAGGCAGCGCGGGCAATCTTGGCAGTTCTGATTGAAGGTCTGTCTCCTTTTGCCGATATTTGGCTTGCCGAAACATTGAGCACATTGGCTGAAGCCCGATTGGTTGGCGAAATGCTGAAAGCCGACGAGCGACCGCTTTGGTTATCCTTTACGCTGAATGATGAAGGCAGCGCGATGTTACGCTCAGGTGAGACGATCGAACAGGCCGCCTCGCTGGCGTCCGAATTGAGTGCTCAGGCGATATTGTTCAATTGCAGCGCTCCTGAAGTAATGGAAGATGCCGTCCGCCGGGCAAAGCGGGCTTTGG
This sequence comes from Sphingorhabdus sp., assembly GCF_044338195.1. Lineage (GTDB taxonomy): Bacteria > Pseudomonadota > Alphaproteobacteria > Sphingomonadales > Sphingomonadaceae > Sphingorhabdus_B. The sequence goes on from NZ_JBIIMC010000023.1 coordinate 2,744, forward strand.
GCACAGAATCGATCGCGATTGGCGTCTATGCGAATGGTTTTGCCCACGCCGACGAGGAGGTGCCCGCCAATGGCGGCCTTAGAGAAATTCGCGCAGATCTTGATCCGCCCCGCTATCTGGACTGGGCACAAAAATGGGTGGCCTCAGGCGCAAACATGGTCGGTGGGTGCTGCGGAATAGGCCCGGAACATATCCGCGCGCTGAGGGACGGTCTGTCATGACGGATCGGCACGAGGCAATGGACCATTATGCATTGGATTTTGCATGAAGCGGCTGGGCGCGATCATCGCTGGCGGCAAGGCTACGCGCTTTGGGAGCGACAAGGCAGCGGCACCCCTAAATGGAACTGCCCTGATCGAACATGTCGCCGATGGCTTGCGCGATCAGGTCGACAAATTGATTGTCTGTGGGCGCGCTTGGCCGGGCATGGATTGGGTCGAAGACCGACCATTCGCGGCCATGGGGCCTTTGGGTGGCCTGAATGCCGCGCTGCATTATGCGCAGCAAAACGGGTTTGATGCGGTGGTGACCGCGGGTTGCGATGTTGTGCCCGTGGCGCAATTTCCGATGGATCACGCTTATGAAAATGCCTTCTATATCGATGGGCATTATCTGTTTGGCGTCTGGCCGGTCGCGCTTGCGCCATTGCTGGACAGACATCTGCGCGATCAGGATAATCTATCTATGCGAAACTGGATTGCCGTATCCGGCGCGCAAGCAATCACGTCCGGTGATGTTTTTCACAACTTCAATACACCCCGGGAGCTGGCAAAATATGCTGCTCAACAGTCGAATATGGGTATAAGGTAGACATATGACGTACCAGCCGCAAAAAGATTTTGGGACCCCGGAAAGCCGTTCGGACGAAACAGTTTCGCTTACGATCGACGGCCGCAATGTGACTGTGCCTGCAGGGACAAGCGTCATGCGCGCGGCTGCAGAACAAGGCACGTCGATCCCCAAATTATGCGCCACCGACAGCGTTAAAAGCTTCGGCTCATGCCGCTTGTGCTTAGTCGAAATCGATGGCCGCAGAGGGACCCCAGCGAGTTGCACGACCCCAGTTGAGCCCGGCATGGTTGTGCGCACGCAAACCCCGCATCTGGCAAAATTGCGTAAAGGCGTGATGGAGCTGTATATCTCCGACCATCCGCTCGATTGCCTGACATGCGCCGCCAATGGCGATTGCGAATTGCAGGATCAGGCCGGTGCCGTTGGTTTGCGCGATGTCCGTTACGATGTGCAGGCCACGCATCTGGGGCAGGAAAAAGATCACTCCAACCCCTATTTCGATTTTGATCCAAGCAAATGTATCGCCTGTTCGCGTTGCATCCGCGCCTGCGACGAAGTGCAGGGCACACTTGCCCTGACCATGGAAGGCAGAGGCTGGGACTCAAAGATTTCGGCAGGTCTCGCGAGCGATAACTTCCTCGAGTCTGAATGCGTGTCTTGCGGGGCTTGTGTGCAAGCCTGCCCGACGGCGACATTGGTTGAGAAAAAAGTGGTCGAAGTCGGCACACCCGAACGCAGCGTTGTCACGACCTGCGCTTATTGCGGTGTTGGCTGCACCTTCCGCGCAGAAATGCGCGGCGAACAACTGGTGCGGATGGTCCCGTACAAAGACGGCAAGGCCAACCGTGGCCATAGCTGTGTAAAAGGCCGCTTTGCCTGGGGCTATGCACAGCATCAGGAACGCATATTAAAGCCCATGATCCGCAAGTCGATCAGCGATCCTTGGCGCGAAGTCGAATGGGACGAAGCTTTTGCCTACACGGCGTCCGAACTGAAACGGATTAGCGCGAAATATGGCCGCAATGCCCTTGGTGGAATCACCTCAAGCCGTTGCACCAATGAAGAAACCTTCCTTGTGCAAAAACTTGTCCGGGCAGGATTTGGCAATAACAATGTCGATACCTGCGCCCGCGTGTGTCATTCGCCCACCGGATACGGCCTCAAAACAACCTTTGGCACCAGCGCGGGAACGCAAGATTTTGACAGCGTCGAAGACACCGACGTTATCCTGATCATCGGGGCCAACCCCACCGACGGACACCCCGTATTTGCCAGCCGGATGAAGCGCCGTTTGCGCGGACAGGATGGTCGCCCGGGCGCTAAGTTAATCGTCATCGACCCGCGCCGTACCGACATTGTCCGTTCGCCGCATATTGAGGCGCAGCACCATCTTCCGCTTCGCCCCGGCACGAACGTTGCCGTGCTGACGGCGATGGCCCACGTCATCGTCACCGAAGGTCTGGCCAATGAGGCATTCATTCGGGAGCGTTGCGACTGGGACGAATATAGCCATTGGGCCGAATTCGTTTCGCAATCCCGCAACAGCCCCGAAAATCTGGCGCCCGTAACGCTGGTCGATGCAGACGAGCTGCGCGCCGCCGCGCGGTTATATGCCACAGGTGGCAATGGAGCGATCTATTACGGCCTCGGTGTCACCGAACATTCCCAAGGCAGCTCGACCGTTATGGCTATCGCAAACTTGGCGATGGCGACCGGCAATATTGGCCGCCGGGGTGTCGGTGTTAATCCGCTCCGTGGCCAGAACAACGTCCAAGGCGCATGCGATATGGGCAGCTTCCCACATGAGCTTGCCGGATATCGCCACATTAGCGATGGCAACGCGCGGAAATTGTTTGAAGACGACTGGGGCGTAACACTTGATCCAGAACCCGGCTTGCGCATACCCAATATGCTCGATGCCGCGGTCGACGGGGTATTCAAGGCGCTATATTGCCAGGGCGAAGACATCCTCCAATCCGATCCAAACACGGCCCATGTGTCGGCTGGGTTGGCGGCGATGGAATGTGTCATTGTCCACGACCTTTTCCTGAACGAGACCGCCAACTACGCGCATATCTTCCTGCCCGGATCCACCTTCCTTGAAAAAAATGGCACGTTCACCAATGCCGAACGCCGCATTCAGCCCGTGCGCAAGGTGATGACGCCGATGAACGGTTTGGAGGACTGGGAAGTCACGCAGCGGCTGGCGCAGGCGATGGGGCTGGATTGGAACTATACCCATCCGTCCGAAATCATGGACGAAATCGCGCGGCTTACGCCGACCTTTGCTGGCGTGTCCTTTGAACGGCTCGATGAAGCAGGCTCGCTGCAATGGCCAGTGACCGCAGACGCACCCGATGGATCGCCGATCATGCATGTTGACGGCTTCGTCCGTGGCAAGGGTAAATTCGTTGTGACAGATTATGTCCCAACGGATGAGAAAACTGGACCACGCTTTCCGTTGTTGCTGACGACCGGACGCATATTGTCGCAATATAATGTCGGCGCGCAAACGCGGCGGACAGAAAATGTCGCCTGGCATCCGGAGGACTTGCTGGAAATTCACCCGGTGGACGCCGAGGATCGCGGCGTTAAATCTGGTGATTGGGTCAAATTGGCGAGCCGCGCGGGAGAAACCACGTTGCGCGCCACGGTAACCGATCGCGTTGCCCCCGGCGTTGTCTACACCACATTCCACCATGTCGTAACGCAGGCGAATGTTGTTACCACCGACTTTAGCGACTGGGCAACCAACTGCCCCGAATATAAGGTTACCGCGGTTCAGATTAGCGCATCGAACGGGCCGACCGAGTGGCAGGAAGAATATGAAGCTTTGTCGACGCGTTCTCGCCGGGTCGAAACGGGAATTGCTGCCGAATGAATAGCGTTGAACGCCTCGTCCATATGGCCAACCAGATTGCAACCAATCTGGCGACCGACGCTGCGCCTGTATCTGCGGTCGCCGATCACATTCAGCAATTCTGGGACCCGCGCATGAAAAAGATGATTTTTGCACACGGGACCGCGGGCTTGTCTCCGATTGCTGCAGCCGCCATCAGCTTACTGGCCGACGCGCAAAATGGCGCCTGATCAGGGTTCAACGCCAATTCATTTTTCCGTGCTGAAGCCTGATCAGGGCGCGACCGAAACCATAGAACGCAACATCATTGTCGAAGCGCCGGTCGCAATCGAATATAATGGCATCGGCTATGCCGTGATGATGGCAACGCCCGTTGATCTTGAGGATTATGCTATTGGCTTTAGCATGTCGGAGGGGCTGATTAGGCGCGCTGACGAAATTTTGGCCGTTGACGCACATAAGGCCGATCTGGGCTGGATATTGCGGATTCAAGTGCCGCCCGAAAATGCCGAAAAGGTCTTTGCCCGCGCCCGGCAGCGCGTTTCGGAAAGCAGCTGCGGGCTGTGTGGCATGGATAATCTGGAAGAGGTCATGCGCCCCTTGCCGCGGGTCACGGCGCAAATTGATGTATCGGACGCTGCCATGTTTACAGCATTATCGGCATTGCGTGCACATCAGACACTCAATGCCCAAACGGGTTCCGCCCACGCCGCCGCATTCTGTGCGCCGGACGGCTCTATCTTGATGACGCGGGAAGACGTTGGCCGCCACAATGCACTCGACAAATTGATTGGAGCGCTGGCGCGCGCCGATATAGACATCTCAGCCGGCTTTATCATTTTGACCGCGCGCTGCAGCCTTGAACTGGCGCAGAAGGCTATCCTTGCCAACTGTCCAATGCTCGTGACCATATCGGCGGCAACCGACCTTGCGATCAACGTGGCCGAAAAATCCGGCCTTCGCTTGATCAGCCTGGCGCGTGCAGACTCGGCGCTTGCCGCAATGCCGAAAACCGGTTGATCAACCAGCTGCGGAACATGGAAATCGCGGCATCGCCCAAATCATCGGCGTGGAGTTTTAGATAATAGCCATAGCCGTCTTCGATGACTGCATCATATGGCATGACCAGCCGCCCGTCGGCGATTTCCCGGGCAAACATATCGATGTCGCCCAGAAATACCCCACTTGCGGTCATGGCATATTGCGCCGCCGCAATCGTCGTATCGAACGCGAGACCACCATGCGTCGCCATGGTTAGGCCATTTTGCCGCAGATAGGCCGTCCACAAAAGATCGCGCGGCTCGCCGTCCAGTTTCAGGTGAAGTAGCTCCTGACTTTCCAGAAATTCTTCCAGCGATTTACCCTGACTGGCAATCGCCGTCGTGGGCGCACAGAGCGGCGCGACCCGCACCATCCAAAGAAGGTCTGTAATCCGGTCGTCAACATTGGGACGGTCATAGGCAATCGCCATATCAAAATCTGTGGCGGGCAACCCGGTGACATGCGCGCTCGAAACATCCAGCCGGATGTCCGGATGTTCAGCGCGAAAATCGCGCAGCATCGGCAGGAACAGCTGCTGTAACAAGGATGGCGGCACATGGAGCCGAAGCGAACGGCCGGTCACTTCATCGTTGCGGATCGAGTTCATCGTTTGCTCAAGCCGGTCGAGGCATTTGCTCACGACGGGCAAAAGCTCTTCACCTGCGGGGGTTAGCAATAGCCGCGATGCGTCGCGGACGAAGAGTTGCTTGCCCAGCAATTCCTCAAGCCCGCCGACATGCCGGCTCATGGCACTTTGCGACACAGAAAGCGCCGATGCGCCGCCTGTGAAACTCAAATTCTGCCCCACCGCTTCAAAGGCGCGCAAGGCATTCAACGGCAACCAACGACGGTTAATATTACTGCGGTTGGAAATGGAATCGACCTTTCAAAAGCATATTGGTTTCCAATGACGTCACTGCCCTACATTTTGAGATAGGGCTATGCGAAAATGCGATTTTATTAGACCGGACAAGTGGCCCATTCTCAAATCTGGGGAAAACTAACCAAAGGCATAAAAATGGACTTAGGGCGGATTGACGCGCTGTTCCAGCAGCGTCGCGAAGGACACACCTTACCGCAGGGTCTTTACACCGATCCTGATAGCTTCGATTTCGATATGGCCGCTATTTTCGGCCAAAGCTGGCTTATGGCCGGCCTCGAATGCGAACTGCCCAAAGCAGGAAGCTATCTATCGATGATGGTCGGCAAATGGCCGGTTATCATTACGCGTGATCGGCAGGGCGAAATCCGCGCCTTTCACAACAGCTGCCGCCATCGCGGCTCCATGATTTGCGCCGTCGGCAGCGGGACTGCGCCAAAGCTGGTTTGCCCTTACCATCGTTGGACATATGATCTGGATGGCTCTTTGTTTGCCGCAAACCGGATGGGTGATGATTTTGACAAGGCCGAACATGGCCTAAAACCTGTCGCTATCGAATGTGTTGCAGGGGCAATTTTCATCTGCCTGTCCGAAACACCGCCACCCATTGACGACTTTAGCGCGAAGCTTGCCGAATATGCAGCGCCGCATAATCTGAAAGACGCAAAGCTGGCATATGAGAGCGTCCTGGTCGAAAATGCCAACTGGAAACTGGTTATGGAAAATGGCCGCGAATGCTATCATTGCAGCACTGGCCACCCCGAACTGTCCAAAACATTTCCGGTCGGAATGTCGAAGCATTTTGACAGCGGCGAAGATGCACGCGTCATGGCTTTCGAAGAAAAAATGGATGCGCTTGGCCTGCCGCAAACCCCCGTTGAGGGGCATTATTGGCAAATCGCGCGCTTTGCATTGAACGAAGGCTGCGTTTCGATATCGGGCGATGGGAAGCACCTGTCCAAAAAACTAATGTGCGACGCCAATGAAGGCGATATCGGTTCGATGCGCTGGGCGGTTGACCCGCACTGTTTTGTCCATTGCACCGCAGACCATGTTTTCATGTTCAGCGCTATGCCCGTCGGCCCCAATGAAACCCATGTCACCGGCAAATGGTATGTCCATAAAGATGCCGTTGAAGGCGTCGATTATGATGTCGAAAAGCTCATCGCTTTGTGGACCATGACAAATTTGGAAGACAAGATGCTGGCCGAAAACAATCAAGTGGGTGTGAACAGCCCCGGCTACACCCCCGGCCCCTATTCGCAAGAAGCCGAAATGCTCGCTTTGCGTTTTACGGACTATTATTGCGACAAGGCTCGTGATTATATTGCAACCCATGGCAAAGGATAACATCAAGGGGTTGCGCCCCGAAACGCTGGCAGTCGCATTTGGTTATGACCCGGAAATGGGCATGGGGTCGGTCAAGCCACCGATCTTCATGACATCCACCTTTGTCTATCCAAGCGCGCAACATGCCAAGAATGTGCACGAAGCATATTTTGATGGCACGGGGCCGCTGGTGGGCGAAACCAACCACATTTATTCGCGGTTGGGGCATCCGGGCTTGGACTTCCTCGAAAAGCGCCTCGCGGCAATCGATGGCGCAGAGGAAGCGGTTGCATATTCCAGCGGCATGGCAGCGCATTCGAGCATTGCGCTGGCCTATGTCCGCCCCGGCGACAGCGTATTGCATGGCCGACCCATCTATGGCGGCGTGGATATGCTCTACAACAGCATCATGCCGCAATTCGGATCGCATGTAGCCGCCTATACCGATGGCACGGACGAAAACGATGTCCGCAAAGCGGCGGATGAAGCGATGGCCAAGGGGCCGTTGAAGCTTATCATCGCCGAGACACCCGCTAACCCGACCGCAGCCGTGGTTGACCTTGATCTGATGGTGCGGATTGCGGACGAAGTCGGCGCAAAGCAAGGCCACAGGCCATTGGTAGTGGTCGACAACACTTTGCTCGGGCCATTTGCGCAGCGGCCCATTGAACATGGTGTCGACCTATGCATGACCTCGCTGACGAAATATTGCGGTGGGCATAGCGATCTGCTGGCAGGTGGGGTTTCGGGTCGCAAGGAATTGATCAACTATCTGCGCATGCAGCGCACAACATGGGGCAATCACCTTGATCCCTATACGTCATGGCTGGTGCTGCGTTCATTGGAATCGGTCGCTGTGCGCACCGAGCGTGCGATGCAAAACGCGCGCGGCGTTGCCGAATTTCTGCGCGATCATCCCAAGGTCGCGGGTGTGACCTATTTGGGTTTCCTTGAACCCGGCACACGTCCTCGCGCGGTCTATGACCGGCAGTGCAAGGCAGCTGGTTCGACATTCTCGTTCCACCTGCACGGCGGTGAGGCAGAGGCCTTCCGTATGCTTGACCAATTAAAGCTGCTTAAGGTAGCGGTCAGTCTGGGTGGTTCGGAAACTTTAATCTGCCATTCGGCAAGCACGACGCATTATGCGGTCCCCCCTGCCCAGCGTTTGGCAGGCGGTATTACCGATGGCACGATCCGACTGTCTGTCGGGTTGGAACATGTTGACGATTTAATAGGCGATTTGCGCCAAGCGCTGGAGGCGGTGTAATGGAACTGAATTTTACCGGAACCGATATATGCGCGATTAATGGAACGCGCAGCGCTCCTGAAACGCATTATGATGTTGTTGTCGTTGGCGCGGGGCCAAGCGGTGTTGCTGCGGCGATCGAGGCTGCGACAGCCGGAGCAAAAGTGCTTCTGGTCGACGAAAACCCCGTTTCGGGCGCATTGATGGGCAATGACATACCGCTATATTTTGGCGGGCGGATGACCGCAGCGACGCAGAATACAGAGCGCATGCTCGAAGCTATCTTCATGAGCATGCCCGCGCTTGAAACCGCGATGGATGCGGGCGTCGAATTGTTGCTCGGTACAACCGCCTGGGGTGTTTACCGCAATGGTCCTGGCGTCGCCAGCCTGCCGCAGCAAGTGGTCGGCCTCGCCGATTCCGAACGATCATGGTTGGTCGGTTTTGATAAAATTGTCCTTGCGACCGGCGCACGCGATTTGGCGATGGCTTTCCCCGGGTGGAACCAGCCCGGCGTCATGGGCGCAGCAGCGCTTCAAATGCTGCTTACCCGTTACGAGGCATTTGCGGGACAGCGCATTTTGGTCTTGGGATCGCATGATCTCGCGCTCGAAACTGCATTGCTGGCGCAGGCGCGCGGCATCGACGTTGTTGGCCTGATTGAAGTCCGCGATGCACCGCAAGGCAATTCCGAACTGGTCGCCAAGGTTACAGCCGCTGGCATCGCCATCCACTGCGGACAGACCATCACATCGGCAACAGGCGGCATCAACGGCATCGAAAGCGCGACGCTATCGACCGGAGACGTGATTGCCTGTGACACCATCTGCGTCGCTATCGGCCTGATCCCGTCGATCGAACTGGTGGATGCGATGCACGGCCCGCGTGCACTTAACGCCACGCGCGGCGGTTATATTCCGGCCGGCGAGCCTTCGGTCACGGCAGTGGGCGATTGTGCGGGGCTTGCGGATAGCGGTTTCGATCATGTCGCCTACCGGATGGACTGGATGCGCGCGCTATCGGACATCAGCGCCGACGACACGATCATTTGCCAGTGCGAAGAAGTCACGCGCGCTGATTTGATTGGCGTACAGCCCCCGAATTATCTGTCGCGCCCGGCGCCCATGTGTGCCCGTTCGCTGGATACCTTGCTTCAGGATGGCCCGGCCAATCCAGACCAGATCAAGCGTCTGACGCGCGCGGGCATGGGCGTGTGCCAAGGTCGTCGCTGCCGCGATCAAGTGGCAATGTTGTTGGCGATTGAGGCGGACAAGCCATTCGGTTCAATCCCGCTCGCCAGCCACCGCGCACCGGTTCGTCCGCTGCCACTCAAAATCCTTGCTGAATGGGATGAGCCTGCGGAAATGGACGCGGCATGGGATGTCTGGTTTGGTATCCCTACCCAATGGGTGCCAGTCGAGGATATTAACACGCCTTATCAGGATGAGCATCGCCAGATGCTTTACACGGGGATGTACACATGAGCGGTTCGGAAGTTGTCATCGTCGGCGGCGGCGTTACGGGCCTGAGTGCGGGCTGGTGGCTCGCGCGTTCGGGGGTCAAGGTAACAGTACTTGACAAGTTCATCGTCGGTTGGGAAGCCTCCGGACGTAATGGCGGCGGTGCATCGCATTATTCGAGCCCGTTGTTTGACGAAGAGCAGCGCCTTTGGCCGCAAATGGACGAGTTGCTTGGCTATCCGACCGAGCACCAAAAAGGCCGCATCCTAATTGCGATGACCGAACGGCAGTGGGAACAATATCGTTTCATTGCCGAACGTCACACGCGGATGAACCACCCGGTGGAATTGCTGGACGTTAAACAGGTGCAAGAGGCCGTGCCATTGGCAGGCGACAATTGCTTTGGCGGTGTGCATTATAAATTTGGCGGACATGCCAACCCGCAGCGCAGTGTGCAGGCTTATGCTTGGGCCCTGCAGGATCTGGGTGGAAAAATCGTTCAGCACAGCCCGGTAACCGGTTTTGAAACCGCTGGCGGCAAGGTGACGGCCGTGAAGACCGCGAACGCCACTTATGGCTGTGACGCTGTCGTGGTGGCCGCAGGACCGCAGATCCCGCAATTGATGGCACAGCTTGGCGTCGACGTGCCATTGGCAGCCGCCCGCGCGGAAATGATCATCACGGAACCTGCGCCAATGATGCCGCTTGGCGGCGTTGACGGCCACAAAATCTATGGCCGCCAAACGCTGCGCGGGAACCTTGCTTATGGCGGTGGCCCGCATGAATGGCTTGATGTGGACGCAACCGGCCCGGCCGCGCGTCCTTCGACGCCATTGGCCCGCAACCTTGCGAAACGATTGGCAGAACTTTTGCCAAAGGCCGCGCATCTGAATGTCATCCGCAGCTGGGCTGGCATCATCGAAAATTCGCCCGATGGCCGTCCAATCATCGACCGCCTCACCAGCCCAGACAATGTCGTGGTCGCGTCGATGTCGAGCGTCGGCTTTGGCCTATCGCCAGCGTCGGGTCACGCGATCCGCGATCTGGTGATTGACGGGAAATGCTCGTTTGCGGATATCGATATCCTCAAACTATCGCGCTTCGACAATCTCGAGTCCGATTGGCGCGAAAAGCGCGGGTGGATGCCAATTTCATGAGCCAATATTCGGCTTTCGGATTGCTGCGCGGTGCTTTAAACGGGCAGAAGCATTGGCAACCTGCGTGGCGCGATCCGGAGCCTAAATCGCATTATGATATCATCATCATCGGCGGCGGCGGGCACGGGCTGGCGACGGCTTATTATCTTGCCAAGGTCCATGGCCTGAAAAATATCGCGGTTCTGGAAAAGGGCTGGATAGGCGGTGGCAACACCGGACGTAACACGACGATTGTGCGGTCAAACTATCGGCTAAAGCCATTACACGACCTGTTCGAATTCGGCCTGAAAATGTGGGAGCATTTAAGCGACGAGTTGAATTACAATGTCATGTTCTCGCCGCGCGGCGCAATGTTTCTGGGGCACAGCGACGCCGATATGACCAAGCTTGCCGAACGCGGTGACGCGATGCGTTGTGACGGGATCGATGCCGATTTAATGACCCGCGACGAAGTGCGAAAGCTGGAACCGTTGCTCGACATGTCACGCAGTGCGCGTTTCCCGATTGAGGGCGGCTTGATTCAGCGGCGCGGCGGCACTGCCCGCCATGATGCCGTCGCCTGGGGCTATGCACGCGGCGCAGACAGCCTTGGCGTCGACATCATCCAGAAATGCGAAGTCACAGGCTTTGTCCGCGATGGCGATGCGGTCGTCGGCGTGGAAACCACACGCGGGCGGATCAATGCGGGTCGCGTTGGCATATGCGTTGCGGGCCATAGCGGCCATGTCGCCGGGCTGGCGGGCCTCAAACTGCCCGTGGAATCGCAAACGTTGCAGGCGATGGTGACCGAAGGCGTCAAGCCAATGATAAACAGCGTCATCATGTCGCAATCACTGCATTGCTATATCAGCCAGTCCGACAAGGGCGGCATCGTCTTTGGCGGTGACCCTGATAACTGGCCAAGCTATGCCCAACGCGGCAATCCGATGGTGATGGAGCGTGCCGTGGCACAGGGCCTGGCGCTTGTCCCGGCGCTCTCACGTCTGCGTATGGTGCGGACATGGTCTGGGGTTACCGATATGAGCTTTGACGGCGCGCCGATCATTGGCGAAACGCCCGTGAAGAACCTCTTTCTCAACGGCGGCTGGTGTTATGGCGGGTTCAAGGCGACACCGGCGTCGGGTTGGACATATGCGCACACACTCGCGACCGGCAAACCACATGCCCTGAATGCGCCATTCGCGCTCGACCGTTTCGAACGCGGTGCGACAATCGATGAAACAGGGAGCGGCCCAATGCCGAACAGTCGCTAATGATGCAGTTCACCTGTCCCCATTGCGGCCCGCGCGATCAGGCGGAGTTTATATACGAACGCACCGTAGACGCGGTCGTGTCGCTTGATGCTGCACCAGAAGAGGCGATGAAATCGCTTTTCACCCGCAACAATCCACGCGGTGTTGACGAAGAAATCTGGCGGCACACTTATGGATGCCGTGCATGGATGGTGATCGCACGAAACCGTGTAACGAACGAAATCAGCGCCACCCGCGCCGTTGGTCCGGAGGCTCTGCCGTGATAAACTTCAGTTTCGACGGCAAGACCTATCAAGCGGAAAAGGGCGACACACTTGCCGCCGCGCTTTTGCGCAACGGCATTGGCCTTGTTGGCCGCAGCTTCAAATATCACCGTCCACGCGGCATTATGACGGCTGGCGTTGAGGAGCCCAACGCGCTCGTCACCATCGGCGATGGCGGACGAACCGAACCCAATACCCGCGCTACCGATGTTTTTGTATATGAAGGCCTAGTCGCCAAAAGCCAGAACCGCTGGCCGAACCTGTCATTCGATATCGGTTCTGTCTTTGGCTTGGCCGCGCCTGTCCTGTCTGCCGGTTTCTATTACAAGACCTTTTTCGGTTCGGCCAAACGCTGGATGTTCTACGAATATTTCATTCGTAAAGCGGCGGGTCTCGGCAATGCGCCGACGAAGACCGACCCCGACCATTTTAGCCAACGTGCCGCCTTTTGCGATGTGCTTGTGGTCGGCGCCGGACCAGCCGGACTTTCCGCCGCTCTCGAAGCCGCCGAAGCCGGCAAACGCGTCATCCTCGTCGAACAGGACAATATTCTCGGTGCCTCGTTAGTCCGCGACGGCCAAGATCTTGATGGTGCATGGGTGGAAGCGACCCAAGCCCGCATCCGCGCCGCCGGCGGACGCATCCTCACACGCACGACGGCGTCTGGATATTGGGAACATGATCTGGTCACGCTGACACAGCGCATAGCAGAGCCGGGCCAAACTCCACCGCACGGCGTTGCACAGCGGCTTTGGCATGTGCGGGCGGGCCAAGTGATACTTGCGACCGGCAGCATTGAACGCCCGATGGCCTTTGCCCATAATGACCGCCCCGGCGTGATGCTGTCGCAAGCCGTGCGTACCTATGTGCGGCGCTTTGGCGTGGTCCCGGGCAAACGCGTGGTGATCGCGACCAATAATGATGACGCGTACAAAACGGCCTACGCGCTCAAGGCGGCTGGGGCTGAGATCGTGGCCGTCCTTGATGCACGGCCAGCACCGGCGGGCGCGGATAGCGGTTTACCAGTCTATAACAATGCCGTTCCGCTTTCGACCAAAGGCGCGCGCCATTGCCTGAAAAGCGTGACCGCGCTTGTCTATGGCCTGACCAAAAGCTGGGATGCCGATCTGATCGCTGTTTCCGGTGGCTTCACACCCGTGGTGCATCTGCATATGCAGGCAGGCGGCACGCTCGATTGGAACGATGCTGCGCAAGCCTTTGTCCCTGCGACATCGCGTCAGAATGTGACGACGATCGGCGGGGCGGCCAATCCCGAACCCGTGTTCAATGTCGTCCCGGTTTCCAAACCAAAGAAAAGCTTCATCGATTTTCAGAACGATGTGACGCTGTCGGATGTCGATCTGGCATGGGCCGAGGGCTATCGCTCGGTTGAGCATCTCAAACGCTATACCACACTCGGGATGGCGACCGATCAGGGCAAGCTCAGCAATATGGCGGCGCTTGGGCGCTTGGCCGAAAAGCAGGGCGTCGCTATTCCTGAGGCCGGGCTGACCACATTCCGTCCGCCATATACGCCCGTTACGATGGGCCTGTTGGCTGGCGCTGGCGCAAAAGATGCAGGCGCACATGTTCGTCGCCTTGCGCTATACGATGTGCACGCGGCGAAAAACCCGATCTGGCAGCCACTGGGATATTGGTTCCGCCCCCGTGCGTATCCGGTGGGCAGCGAAACTTTGGCGCAAGCGGCGATGCGTGAAGCAAAAGCCGTGCGTTCAAACGTCGGGATGACCGATGTGTCGACGCTCGCGAAGTTTGAAGTGTCCGGGCCAGATGCCGCCGCGTTTCTGGAAATCATCTGCGCAACGACGGTTGGCAAACTTGCCGTCGGACGTGGCCGATACACATTCATGTTACGCGAGGACGGGTTTGTTTTCGACGATGGTACCGTTTGGCGGTTGGACGAGAATCGCTATCTGTTGACCAGTTCAACCGGTGGCGCAGACCGGATGGCGACGCATATTTCCTATGTCCGCCAATATCTCTGCCCGCATTTACGCGTCTCAGCCGTCAATGTGCAGGAACATTATGCCGGAATTGCTGTCGCAGGGCCGCAAGCTAAGGCGACGCTGGCGGCATTGATCGGTGAGGAGCCGCCACGCCATATGTCGACGGTTCCGGCCATGATTGCCGGGGTTCCGGTTATCATCCTCGCTGCCAGCTACAGCGGCGAACGCGCGTTCGAAATTTATGTCGAGGCAAGCCATGCCGGCCCCGTTTGGGCTGCGTGCGAGGCCGAGGTTAGCGCGCGGGGCGGCGCACTCTATGGCCTTGAAGCCATGGAATTCTTGCGTATCGAAAAAGGCCATCTGGTCGTCGGTGGCGAAGTCGATGGGCGGATGACCCCGCATGATCTGGCGCTCGACAAGATGCTCAACAAAGCCGGTGGCTATGTCGGCGCGTCCGGCCTATCGCGCCCTGCCTTGTCCGAAGCCGGACGACGGCAACTGGTCGGGCTTGAAGCGATTGAGGGCAATATTCCCGAGGGCGCGATGCTTGTCACAGGCGAAGGCGCATCGCCGCAAGGCCATGTCAGCGCGGCTGCGTTTCGAATAATGGACGGCGGGTCGGTTGCGCTGGGTCAATTGACCGACGGCTTTGCGCGGCACGGCGAGGAGCTTATCGCAACCTCACCCACGCGCGGTCAAATGGCGCGGGTCCGCGTTGTGGCACCGCATTTCTACGACACGGCCGGGGAGCGTTATCGTGACTGATGTAACAATCACAGTGCTGCCCGCAGCGCCGCTTCATGCTCTGGAGATATGGAGCAACCCGGCGGCTGTTGGGACAAGGTTCAAGAAAGCTGCCGGCTTCGCCTTGCCAGCCATGGGTCGTTCTGACGGCAATGATGCCCTCCGTCTCATCCGCTATGAACCCACCGTTTGGCTGGCCGAAGGCGATGTGTCGGCACTGCCCGGCCTATTGGCGGATGACGGTGCGCTAACCGCAATTGGCGGCAGCATTGTGCGGGTGCAGCTTTCTGGAAAAGGCTGGCGCACATTGTTGATGGAAGGCGGCGTTTTCGATGCGGAAAACCCGAATTTCGCGTCCGGATGCAGCGCGGCAACAATCATCGATCACGTCAATATTCGCCTACATGTGGTGGATGACGAGACGTGCCATGCCTATGTTCCGCTCAGCTACAGCGAAGCAATCATCCATTTTTGGAAGACAGCAGCGCTCAGTCTGACGCTTTAGGCGCATAGCGAAGCGTCATACCGCGCGCATGCCTTTGCTGGAAGCCCTTCCACAAGGTAACATTTTCACCGCCCGGGCTATACGCCCCCCATGGCGTCCCGGCAGGCGCATTCCATACGCCATCATCCGAATTTTCGGTGGCGACCTTCAGATACGCATTTTTGCTTTCGTCGCCCTGTAAATGCACGGCCAAAAATGCGGTGATAAAGTGCAGGTTGATGGCATTGATCCGGTCCTGCCGCCAAATCGGGTCTTCGAACCAGTCGATGTCCCACAGCGAACCGCGCATTTCACGCGGCGCAGGGTTGAGCGCAATGGAATGACCAGCTTGCTTGTAGGTCAGCAAATAGCGGTCGGCATTCACCGCGCCGCCAAAGACAGCCAGCGCGCCCGTTTTATAATCAACAGTAAAGTCGCTATCCCCATGTATCAGAAGCAGCGGCGCCGTTAGCGCGGCAAGACCCTCGGCACCCCATGCGCTGCTCGGTGCACCGCCAGCCGGCGCCAGTGCCACCACAGCCTTGACGCCTGGCACTTTGATAGCGTCAGCATCCACACTGCCGCGCGCGAATTTCTTTAGCCACCCACCCGCAACCAAATTCATATTCGGACCCGCAGGGTCAAGTGTTGCGCCGCCTGCGGTGAGCACCCCATAACCACCTTGTGAATAGCCAATGAGCGCAACGTTATCCGGGGCAATCAAATCGCCCAAAGTGGCGCGGAGCTGCGCCGCCGCAAATACAATGTCATGCGGCCGGTTGAAATTCGGCGCAGCACGCGTGCGAGGTGCAACGACATAGGGGTTTGGGTCGCGATGATGGATCGCCGCGACGACATAGCCTTTTGACGCAAGATTTTCGGTCAACCACGTCATCACCGCCGGATTATTGCTATAGCCATGGCTTATAATGACCAAGGGGTACTTGCTGCCTGCGGCCGGCGCGCCCGCAACCGCGATGCCCTTTTGCGTAAACGTGACCGGCGGAAACGGTGGCTCTGCCCATAAGCTGCCGCGATACAGGACGGGTTTGGCACCCTTTTTCGCACTGGCGGGGTACCAAATATCCACCTGCACATTGCGGTCGACGAGGCGAACATTACTGGAATCCGCCTGTGCGTTTTCAACGTCGGGCTGATTCCTATGCGTGAATGTAACGGAACGAAAGCCAACGCCATATGCACCGAACGCCGCAAGCTCGGGGGCATCGGCGCCGGGAACACTGGGTGGGCTGGCGTGGATAGGTGCACCCAGCAAGCTCAGAATGGCAACCACAACACGCCGCATCATGCTATCAACTCCTCGCCTTCGACCGAAGCCGACGGCCACACCAATTGCTGCGCCATCCATGGATATTCCTCGATGAGCGGCGGGAAGATTTTCTCCTGCAAAACCTGCTGACACAAGGCCGCGGTTAGGCTGGGGATATCGCCCAATTCATCGATCCGCGCGACGACCTGGACCGAGCGTGAAAACCGCCCCCTCGTCATCGGCTCGGCGCGCAATTGGGAAAGCAGTTCCGGCACCGCCGCCAGACAAACCGGCGTGGTAATCGCCCAACCAATCCCTGCCGCGACCAATGCCAATTGCTGATGCGACGATTCGACTTCAACCATCTGCGGCAGTTTCAGCTTCATCCGGACAATCTGGCGCTCAATCTGCTGCCCCGTTCCGGTAAGCCGCGAAAAGCGGATGAACGGCAATGACGATGGCAAGCCGACAAGATCCAGCGGCTCTCGGAAATCTTTGGGGAAAACCAAAATGAAGCTTTCCTCAAACACCGGGTGCAGCTCGACCGTGTCACGATGCTCAAGATTGAAGCTACCGGTCACGAGCATATCAATGTCGCGCGCCAGAAACTCGCCCTGATGCTCCATGGAGATACCCGAACGGATATTCCAACGGTCTGCCCGCGAACCGAGACTATGCAAAATCGGGGCGGTCAGTTGGTTGGCAAGGCTGAACGACATCGCGACCGTAATGCTCGATATCGGCAAGTTTGCGCCTTCACGGACTTCGTCATAGGCCAGTCTGGCGTGGGCAATCAGCTTTTGTCCGCGCGCAAACAGCGACTTGCCGCTGGCCGTCAGGCCCAATGGCCGCATCGTGCGGTCAAACAACGACGCGCCTATGCCGGCCTCAAGCTTCGCGATGGTTTGGGAAACCGCAGATTGTGTCACCTGCAAATGGGATGCGCATTGCGACATGCCGCCAAGTTCGACGGTCATCACGAATACTTCGAGTGCGTGCAGATCGAATTCTTGTGGCAGTTTCATGCAGCAACCCTCCCAAGCGTGCAGGCATAGCCAATGGCTAATATTACCTCAGCTAATGGCTATGCGAGACGGTCGGTAATAATGCTATGCATTTTCGACATAGCCAGATTATCCGCCAGCTGCGTTGCAGGCTTGCATCACTTTTCTGGACATCGACCCAGCGGCAAAATGTCCGCTTATATGTTGCGGCTATCGTCCGGATTGCGATGTAGCGCCAACAATCCCTTCAGCGTGCCCAGACACATGCACAATAATATCAAAGCCAATGGCAGACCGGTCGCGATTGCCCCCGCCTGAAGCGACGTGAGACCGCCACTGAGCAACAGCACGACGCCAATACCGCCAACCGCGACCAGCCAGATGGTCTTTTGCCGAAGCAGTGTATCGGTGCGTCCGCCCGCGGTCATGGTGTCAATCACCAGCGTGCCTGAGTCCCAGCCCGTCACGAAAAAGATCAGGATCAAGCCAATGGCAACGAATGACGTGAATTGCGCCCAAGGCAAAGCGCCGAGCAGCACAAATAGCTGTGTATCCAATGACGCTTTGGCCAAGTCCGCACCATTGCCGGCAACGATTTGCGCGATGCTCGCGTCCCCAAAAATCGTTAGCCACAAGATGCCCAGCAGGCTTGGCGCGATCATGGCCCCGGCAATGAATTCACGCACCGTCCGGCCCAATGAAATGCGCGCCATGAACATGCCCACAAATGGGGCCCAGCTGATCCACCATGCCCAGTAATAGACCGACCAGTCGTTGTAAAAGCCGGTGTCGGTGCGACCAACCGGATTGGATAATGCCGGCAGAAATTTGAGATAGTTGACGATATTGGTCGCAAGATCGCCGATGAGTTGAAGCGTGGATCCGGTCGTTAAGACAAAGACCAGCAAGGCAAAGGCAACCCACATGTTGACCTCGCTCAAAATGCGGATGCCGCGATCAATACCACCCCGGATCGACAGAAACGTGATCCCTGCCATCACGGCTATCAACGCCAGGATCGTGAGTGACGAATTCGCTATGCCGTAAAGATAGACGATCCCCGCCATCGCTTGCTGCGCACCAAGCCCAAGCGACGTGGCCAGTCCAAAGATGGTCGCAAGGACCGCAAGCACTTCAATGACATCGCCTGTGCGGCCCCAAACCGCCTTTCCAAACAAGGGGTAAAATGCCGACCGCATCGACAGCGGCATGTTGAAATCAAAGCTGAAGAGCGCAAGCGCCAGACCCGTGACCGCAAAAATGGCCCATGGATGCAACGCCCAGTCAAAGATGGTCGCCGCCATCGCCATGCTGCGCGCGGCTTGTGCGTCGCCAACAGCGCCGCCCAACGGCGCCGCAGGACCGCCCGCCATGGAAGAGGTAAAATGGGTCACTGGTTCACCCACGCCATAAAACACCAAGCCAATGCCCATGCCTGCGCCAAACAGCATCGCAAACCACGACAGTCGCGAATAATCAGGCGTAGCGCCTTTGCCGCCCAACCGGATTTTCCCCAGCGGTGACAGTGCGACAACGACGCAAAAGATCAGAAGAAGATTGCCCGACATCATGAAGAACCAGTCGAAATGGGCAACCGCACCACTCCGCAGGCCCGCAAACAGGTCCGCCGATGCTTTAGGCGCGATCAGGCTGAATAAAATGACCGCGAACGCGATAATTGCCGTCGGAAAAAAGACAGCGGGATTGATATGCATCCCACCCCAATGGCGATTGGATTGGCCATAGTTCCCCAGATCTATCGCTTTGTCCCAATCCGCCAATGAACTCTCCTTAAGGTCTCAAACAACCATCAATGGCTGGCAGCCGCTGTGAACGCCGTCCATAGCCATGCGGCAAAACTGCGCCACACCTCAACATGGAAACGATCTTCACCCTCGCGGATGATGATGATTTCGACCGTTTCATAAATTGTTCGTGTGGCCCGACCGACCGCAAAATTGTCGAGGTCGAGCGGGCAACCTGTCATCAGCAGTTCCGCTGCGCGTGGCCCTTCAAGGACGAGGCAGATAGACCGTTCGCTGATGTCTGTGATGGCAACCGGCAATCCCGCGCCGGTCGGCATGGCCGTGTCTGCTGGCGTGCGCAGGAGCCATTCATCCGGACCAAGACACGCAATGCCGCCTTCGGTCGCGCCGATTTTCTGTGGCACTTTTGCGTTGAGCACAGTTTCCAGAGCTTCGGCAGTCCGCGCCCGCAGCGAATAGCGCTTCAGCGGCGCAGCAAGGCGGATGCTGACACCGTCGGCTACGTAAGGCGTTGAAGAAACGGGTTCGTTCCTGAAAAGGGCATTAGACATGCAGCCGCGCTCCTTCTGCATCATAAAAAACCATGCCGCTCACTTTGGCCGAATGCGTTTTGCCCGGCATCGGGATGTGCAGCGTGCCGCCCATCATGTCGTGCCCTCCTGCCACTAAGGCAAAAGCGATCGACCGGCCAAGCGTTTCGCTCCAGTAGGAAGAGGTCACATGGCCGATCATCGTCATCGGTATTGGCTGGCGCGGGTCGGCAACAATCTGCGCACCTTCTTCCAGTACAACATTGGGATCATCGGTCAGGAGTCCGACCAATTGTTTCCGGCCCGGCGCAACGATGTCAGACCGCGCCATGGACCGTTTACCGACAAAGTCCGGCTTTTTCTTGCCCACCGCCCAATCGAGACCAGCATCAAACGGGGTCACCGTGCCGTCGGTATCTTGCCCCACGATGATGAAGCCCTTTTCGGCGCGCAGAACGTGCATGGCCTCTGTGCCGTAGGGGGTGATGTCAAATTTCGCACCCTCTGCCATCAAATGTTCCCACAAGGCGCGGCCATAAGCCGTCGGCACGTTGATTTCGAAACCAAGTTCGCCCGTGAAACTCACCCGGAACAGGCGCGTTGGAATGCCGCAGATTGTGCCTTCGCGAATGGCCATATGCGGAAAAGCGTCAGCGGATAGGTCAATGCCCTCCACCAGTGGTTCCAACAATTTGCGCGCATTCGGACCTTGCAGCGCAATGACCGCATATTGCTCGGTCGTGCTGGTCAACCAGACGTCAAGGTCAGGCCATTCTGTCTGGAGATAATCCTCCATCATATTCAGCACACGCGCGGCACCGCCGGTCGTGGTGGTCAGATGGAACCGGTCGGTCGCCAACCGCGCCGAAACACCGTCATCCGTGATGAACCCATCCTCTTTCAAAAGCAGCCCATAGCGGCACCGGCCTGGCTCAAGCGCTTTCCACGGGTTGGTATACATGCGGTTCAGGAATTCGGCGGCATCGGGGCCGACGACTTCAATCTTGCCCAAGGTCGATGCATCAAAAATGCCGAGTGACGACCGCACAGCAACGCATTCGCGGTTCACCGCCGCATGCATGTCCTCGCCAGCGCGCGGGAAATAACGCGCGCGCCGCCACTGTGCGACCAGTTCGAACACCGCGCAATTTTCCGCGGCCCAGCCGTCGATGTTGGTCGTCCGTGTCGGTTGGAACAATGCGCCCTTTGCATGGCCCGCGAACGCACCAAAAGTCTGCGGCGTATATGGCGGGCGAAAGCTTGTCAGACCAATATCGGTCACCGGCTTTGAAAGTGCCGTTGATGCAATCTGCAAGCCATTGAGGTTCGATGTCTTGCCCTGATCGGTCGCCATGCCGTTGGTTGTGTAGCGCTTGATATGCTCGATAGAGCGAAAGCCCTCACGCACCGCCAGCTTGATATCCTTTGCCGTGACATCATTCTGGAAATCGACAAAGGCCTTTATCCGGCTTTGGTCCTTGGGCGTTGGCAACACATCAACAATCACGCCGCTACCAAAATCCCAGCCGCCTGAACATGCCCCGACACAGCGCACATTTTCGTTCGGTTGATCGGGAACATACGCGCCGATGTCATCGCGCCATGCAAGCGATCCTTTGCTGTGCGACCATAAATGCACACTCGGCGTCCAACCGCCAGCCATCAACAGCGTATCGCAATCGACGCGCGCGCCAAGATAATCGGCATTGTTGCAGATCTGGATGGATGTGACCCGATGCCGGCCATTTACGCCAGTGACGCTATGATTGAGGTGCACGTTGATGCCAAGTCGGTTGGCCTCGTCCAGCAGCGCAGATGACACCTCGGTGCGCACATCGATGATCGCTTTTATACCGACACCCGCTTTTGCTAAGGCGAAGACATCATGCCAGCCGCTGTCATGCGCGGTCATCAATGCGACCGACGTGCCGACCGCAACGCCGTAGCGATTGGCGAAAACCTTTGCGGCAGACGACAGCATCACGCCGGGCGTGTCGTTGCCGTCAAAAACGAGCGGTCGTTCAATCGCACCTTGCGCAAGGACCACTTCACCGGCCCGGATGCGCCATAATTTTTCGCGCGGGCTGTCCGAATTGTCCGGCATGTGATCGGTCAACCGCTGCACCGCGCCAATAAAATTGTCGTGATAATAGCCGAACGCTGTGGTGCGGATGAGTATCGTGACATTGGGCGCATCGATGAGCGCTTTGCGACTGCGCTCCAACCACGGCCATAGAGCCGGATCAGCCAGAGCACCGCCGCCAAGTTCATCCTGTTCATCGATCAGGATGATGCGCTTGTTCGAACCCATAGCTTCCAATGCAGCATCAATACCGGCGGGTCCTGCGCCAACGATCAACAGGTCGCAATGCGCGTAGGTGGATGCATAAATGTCGGGATCTTCTTGGGTCGGCGCATCGCCAAGTCCAGCCATCTTGCGAATCGCTGGTTCATACAGCTTTTCCCAAAAAGAACGCGGCCACATGAAAGTTTTATTGTAAAAACCAGCAGGGAAAAACATGCCCAACCGATCATTTATTGCGCCAAAATCGCGCTTAAGCGACGGCCAGCGATTTTGACTGAAGGCGTTGAGCCCCGCATGAATCTCGACACCGGTCGCGCGCAGATTGGGCGTGAAGCGACCCGCCCCGCGATCCACCGATATGAGCGCATTTGGCTCCTCACTGCCCGCTGCCATAATGCCGCGCGGGCGGTGATATTTGAACGATCGGCCGAACAGGCTGATCCCATTGGCAAGCAAGGCCGAAGCCAAAGTGTCGCCTGCGAAACCTTGATAGGAATGTCCATCAAAGCTGAATTCAACCGGTCGGCTGCGATCAACGCGTCCGCCATTTTCGAGACGATATCCGCTCATCGCCGCGGCTCCCCAGCCTTGTAAGTCGTTTCAAATTTGTCGGTCACTGTGTCGCGTACGGCGTTGAAAAAGCGGCCGCACCCATGCACATGCCGCCAGCGTTCGTGGTGCCGTCCGCGCGGATTGGCGCGAATGAAAAGATAGGCTTCCCATTCTTCGTCGCTCTGGCTTGACGGGTCCAATGGGCGGGCAACATGCGCCTGCCCAGCATTGGCAAATTCGATTTCGGGACGTTTCTCGTCACAATAAGGGCAGTGAATTAAGATCATTAGTGTGCCACCGCCGCTGCTGCCGCTTCATCGATCAACCGGCCATTGCGGAAGCGGTCGAGATTGAAGGGCGCGTTGATACGATGCGGTTCGTCCTTCGCCATGGTGTAGGCCAGCAAATCCCCAGCCCCCGGCGTCGCCTTAAAGCCGCCAGTGCCCCAGCCGCAATTGACATATAGCCCCTTGACCGGGGTCTTGCCCAATATCGGTGAACGGTCAGGCGTCACATCGACAATCCCGCCCCATGTGCGCAACATCCGCATCCGCCTGTAAATCGGAAAAATCTCGCAGATTGCGGCGAGCGTATGTTCAATAATGTGAAGCGCGCCGCGTTGCGAGTAGCTCACATATTGGTCGGTACCTGCGCCAATGACCAACTCGCCTTTGTCCGACTGGCTCATATAGGCATGAACCGTGTTCGACATAACGACGCACGGGAAAGTCGGTTTGACGGGCTCTGAAACCAGTGCCTGCAAGGGGTAGCTTTCCAACGGAAAGTCCAGACCGGCCATCTGCATAACGACAGACGTGTTGCCCGCCGCTGACACGCCAATCCGCTTTGTCGCGATAGGCCCGCGCGTGGTTTCAACGCCTTCGACCGCACCATCGGCACCGCGCCGAATAGCCGTTACGGCGCAGTTCTGGATGATATCAACGCCCAAAGCTGCCGCGGCCCGCGCATAGCCCCACGCCACCGAATCGTGCCTTGCGGTGCCGCCGCGCCGTTGCAATGCCGCACCCAACACGGGATGCCGCGCGTCTGGCGAAATGTTCAGCGGCGGGCAATAATCTTTGGCCTGCTGCGGCGTCAGCCATTCATTGTCGACACCGTTCAGCCGGTTGGCATTGATATGCCGCTGCAGGCTCTGCACATCATGCACATTGTGCGCGAGCATCATGACGCCGCGCTTCGAATACATGACATTGTAGTTAAGTTCCTGGCTCAACCCGTCCCAAAGCTTCACCGCATGATCATAAAGATGCGCGCTTTCGTCATAGAGATAGTTTGACCGGATGATCGTGGTGTTACGCCCAGTATTGCCGCCGCCGATCCAGCCTTTTTCAAGCACGGCGACGTTGGTAATCCCATATTTTTTGGCGAGATAATATGCCGCGCCCAGCCCGTGTCCGCCGCCGCCGACGATGATGGCATCATAAGCCGGTTTTGGTGCGGCATCGGGCCATTGTTCGGGCCAATCCTGATGTCCGCCAAGCGCTTTGGCGAAGAGACTGAAGGCACTGTGGTGGGTCATGATATTTTCTCAAGCGCAGCTTTAGCGCAGTCCACATAGAAACTCTTAAAGTCGTCGACCAGCTTTTCCTCCACGGCATATGGCCCCGGAATATAGCCATCACTGGCGATACCGCGATGGTTGATCGCGGAGAAATGCCCGTCCTGCTCATTTGTTTTGCGCCACAATGCGGCCAAATGGTCGGGATCGTAATCGACGCCCTCAACCGCATCTTCGTGCACCAGCCAACTAGTCCGCAGTAATGTCTTGTCCGGCGAAATCGGTGTCAGTGAAAATGTCACGACATGGTCACAGCAGAAATGGTGCCAGCTATTGGGCTGAGTCCAAACAGACAGGCTCGACGTTTCAGGCGCGGTAAATGGCCCGATCAATTTTTGACACGCAAGCTTGCCATCTATCGATTGCGTAACCGCACCATTGGCCAGCGCCAGACGCGCGACCCGGTGCCACCAGCCGTCGGGAAATTCGATCAGGTCATGGTCGATGCCGAGTGCTCTCCACTCTTCATGCTTCGCCGCATTATCGGGCGCATCTTTACCAAAGCCTGTTGTTCCAAGCACACTAATCAGTTCAGGATGACCGACGTCGCAATGGTAACATTCGCGATTATTCTCCATCACCAATTTCCAGTTGGCGTCTTCGATATAATTGTCCTGAACAACGACCTTTAGCTTTTCGATGTCATAGACCGAAATCTGTTCGGATATGTCCGCCTTTACGCGGTCAATCGGCGGTGGATTATCACTCAGGCAGATGAAAATCAGGCCGCCGACATTTTCCAACGCCACCGGCGAAAGCCCATGATCTGCTTTGTCAAAATCCTCCGCCATGCTGCGCGCGGCAAGTAGCTGGCCATCAAGACCATAGGTCCATTGATGATAAGGGCACATTAAACGCGGCGCCCGTCCGCGCTGTTCCAGGCAGATTTTGGCCCCGCGGTGCCGGCAGCTGTTCCAAAACGCGCGCACTTGCATGTCTCGGCCACGCACGATGACGATGGAATTCTGCGCCAGTTCGAACACGAAAAAATCGCCCGGATTTTTCACATGCGCCGCGGTACAGGCATACAGCCAAACCGACTTTAGCATGACCTGCGTATCAAATTCGAAAGCGTCTTCGCCGACATATAATTCGCGCGGCAGGGTGTGACCCTTGCGATCCTGCGCAAGCAAATCAGCGATGGGGGCGAAACGAGACATGGGCTTAGCTCTTCAATGCATTATTGTCAGGGTCGAACGGCGAGTCCGCAATGATCGTCGCCTTGTGGCGAACGCCCAAGATCGCGATTTCAAACTCTGCGCCTATCTGCGCCAAATCAGGCCGTACCATCGCGAGCGCAAGCGACTTGCCCACGCGCCAACCATAACCGCCCGAGGTCACGCGGCCGACGATATCATCGCCATGATAAATCGGCTCAGACCCGCGTGCATCGGCATCGGTTACATTATGCACTTCCATCGTCACAAGCGTATTGGCACTGCCTTGTTCCTGCCATGCAAGCAACGCCTCGCGGCCATGAAAGGTTGGTTTCTTGAGGCTGACAAAGCGGT
Source organism: Sphingorhabdus sp. (assembly GCF_044338195.1). Taxonomy (GTDB): domain Bacteria; phylum Pseudomonadota; class Alphaproteobacteria; order Sphingomonadales; family Sphingomonadaceae; genus Sphingorhabdus_B. The sequence goes on from NZ_JBIIMC010000023.1 coordinate 28,737, forward strand.
CCAACCCGCTTTCAAACGCCGAATACTCAACCGACAATTCGCGTGGGATAAGCTTGTAGCTTTTTTCGAGCGCCATTGACGTCATCGCGCGGATACCGAACGGCTTAATCTCAAACTCCGCGCCAGCCTCCATCAACCGGTCAAAAATATAATTCTGCATTTCGATCGGATGATGGATTTCCCAACCAAGCTCACCGATGAAATTGACCCGCAGCGCGTCGACCTGCGCCAGACCAATGCTCATTTTCTTGCCGGTCAACCATGGGAAGGCTTCATTGGACAAGTCGGTATCGGTCAGCTTCGCCAACACATCGCGCGAACGCGGGCCCGCCAGTACAAGCACGCCCATAGCCGTGGTCAGCCGTTCAAAGCTAACGGATCCATCGCGCGGCAGGGCCTTTTTCAAATAATCATGGTCATGCCGTTCATAGGCGCCAGCCGAGACAAGATAATAACGCTGCGGTGCCGCTTTATACACGGTGAACTCGCTGCGTACGCCACCCTTGCGGGTGAGCAGATAGGACAAGGTTACGCGCCCGACCTTTTTCGGCACTGCATTTGTAAGCAGCTGGTCGAGCCAGGCTTCCGCACCCGGGCCTGATATTTCGCATTTGGCGAATGCGCTCATATCCTGAATGCCGACTTTTTCGTGCACATGGCGACACTCATTGCCGACATGTTCGAAATAGTTGGACCGACGGAACGACCATTTTTCGCGAATGGGTTGATCGGCAACGACGGGATGATTGTCGTTCAAAAGCACGTCGGGCTTGTCGAGATCAGCCTCGCTGAGCGCATAGCCCTCGGGCGCAAACCAATTGGGGCGTTCCCAACCGAACACACTGCCAAACACCGCGCCAAGCGCCTTCATCCGGTCATAGCAAGGGGTGCGACGCAGTGCGCGTCCCGCTTCGCGTTCCTCGTCCGGATAATGCACGGTGAAGACCTTGGCATAGGCTTCTTCGTTCTTCTCAATCAAGAAGCCGCGGCCAGCATAATCGCCAAAGCGACGCGGATCGACGCCCATCATGTCGATCGTCGGTTCACCATCGACAATCCAATGTGCCAATTGCCAACCTGCGCCACCTGCGGCGGTAACGCCAAAACTGTGGCCTTCGTTGAGCCAGAAGTTTTTCAGGCCCCATGCCGGTCCGACAATAGGCGACCCGTCGGGCGTATAAGCGATTGCGCCATTATAGACGCGCTTGATGCCAACCTCGCCAAAGGCTGGCACACGCTTCATGGCGGCGAGGATATAAGGCTCGAGCCGTTCAAGCGCGTCAGGGAACAATTCATATTCACTCGTTGCAGAAGGACCATCAACATAGCAGGCCGGCGCACCCAATTCATATGGCCCCAACAACAGGCCGCCCGCTTCCTCACGCATATAATAGCTGGCGTCGGATTCACGCAGGACACCCATTTCGGGCAATCCCGCTTTTTTGCGCGCCATGATGTCCGGATGCTGCTCGGTCACGATATATTGGTGCTCGACCGGGATCACAGGGATATCGAGGCCAACCATTGCGCCTGTCTGACGCGCGAAATTACCGGAGCAGGAGACGACATGCTCGCACGTGATATCGCCCTGATCCGTTGAGATAAGCCATTCGCCATTGGGCTGCTGCGTGATCGCGGTGACGGTTGTGTTGCGATAAATAGTCGCGCCGCGTTGCCGCGCGCCCTTGGCCAATGCCTGCGTCAAATCGGCGGGCTGGATATAGCCATCATCGGGATGCTGGATAGCGCCGATGACGCCGTCCATGTCGGCAAGCGGCCAAATATCTTTGACGTCGTCGGGGCTCAGGAAATTGACATCGACGCCAATGGTACGCGCAACGCCTGCATAATAATTATACTCATCCATCCGGTCTTTGGTGGTCGCGAGCCGGATGTTCGTGACTTGCGAAAAACCGGCATGCAGGCCGGTTTCTTCCTCGAGCGTCGGATATAAGCCGACCGAATATTGATGCAGCTTGCCGACGGAATAGCTCAGGTTGAAAAGCGGCAAAAGGCCCGCGGCATGCCAGGTTGAGCCGGAGGTTAACTCCTTACGCTCAAGCAAGACAACATCGCTCCACCCCATTTTGGCAAGATGGTACAACGTGCTTACGCCGACAACGCCACCACCAATTACAACCGCCCGTGCTGTGCTCTTCATATTATCCACCAATTTTCGTTATCGCGGCCCTATGTCAGACTAAAAGCTGGTGCGGCAATCGGATTGCGCGATTGAATCACAGCAACAGGTTTTTCTAATATTACATATTAGTACTGTTTACTTGGCGACCAAGCAAGGCCGGGAAAAGGTACCGATTTCCTTGGGTGCCGTGGCCGCGCAATATACAGTTGTCACAAGACCGTTCGGTCCGCCCAATGCGCGTGGGTTCCGCTGCTGATCTTATGTGGCAGCGCGATTCTGCACACCGGCCCATCATCAAAGCGTTTGCAGTCGATG
>NZ_JBIIMC010000064.1:0-9791 GCF_044338195.1 Sphingorhabdus sp.
TGCTTATGGCATCATCGGCATTAAATGCTGGATCTTCAAAGGCGAAATCTTGGGTCATGACCCAATGGCAACTGACCGACTGATGATGGAAGCACAGACTTCCGGCGTCCGTCCGCAGTCTGACCGCCGCTAAAGGTTAGGAACTAGACATGTTGCAACCAAAGAAAACAAAGTTCCGCAAGCAGTTCAAGGGACGCATCAAGGGCGAAGCCAAGGGCGGGTCTGACCTGAACTTCGGTTCATACGGCCTGAAGGCGCTTGAGCCAGAGCGGATTACCGCACGTCAGATCGAAGCGGCTCGCCGCGCGATTACGCGTCACATCCGCCGTCAGGGCCGTTTGTGGATCCGTATCTTCCCGGACGTGCCGGTCACGAAAAAGCCTGCCGAAGTTCGTCAGGGTAAGGGCAAGGGTTCGGTCGAATATTGGGCAGCCAAGGTTAAGCCTGGCCGTATCATGTTTGAACTCGACGGTGTTCCTGGTCCAATCGCAGCTGTCGCATTTCAGCGTGCAGCCATGAAACTGCCAATCAAGACCAAGGTCGTGGCGCGTCTCGGCGACACCTCGCATCTGGGAGCATCATAAGATGAGCAAAACCGAAGATCTCCGCGTCAAGAGCGACGATCAGCTTGCTGTTCAGCTCGGCGAATTGAAGCGCGAAGCGTTTAACCTGCGTTTCCAATCGGCCACTGGCCAGATGGAAAAGCCGGCACGTGTGCGTGAAGTGCGTCGTGACATCGCCCGCATCAAAACCCTGCAGGGTGAGCGCCAGCGCGCCGCCGCAAAGACGGCATAAGGAGCTACCCATGCCAAAACGTATTCTCACAGGGACCGTGGTCTCCGACAAGAATGACAAGACCATTGTCGTTCTCGTCGAGCGCAAAGTGAAGCACCCGCTTTACGGCAAGATCATTCGTCGCACGAAGAAGTATCACGCCCATGACGAAAACAACGTCGTGAAAGAAGGCCAAGTCGTCCGCATCGAAGAGTGCGCGCCGATTTCCAAAAACAAGACCTGGCGCTTGGTAGCTGACGCTGCCGCCCCGGTCGCCGCAACGAAGGAGGATTGATTCCATGATTCAGATGCAATCCAATCTCGATGTTGCGGACAACAGCGGCGCAAAGCGCGTTCAGTGCATCAAGGTGCTTGGCGGTTCCAAGCGTCGCGTAGCTGGCGTGGGCGACATCATCGTGGTGTCGATCAAAGAAGCCGCACCGCGCGGCAAGGTAAAGAAGGGTGACGTGCACAAGGCCGTTATCGTTCGTACCCGCAAAGACATCCGCCGTGCAGACGGTTCGGTTATCCGCTTCGACTCCAATGCTGCCGTTCTTATCGGTAACAACAAGGAGCCGATTGGCACACGTATTTTCGGACCAGTGGTTCGTGAACTGCGCGCCAAGAACCACATGAAAATCATCAGCTTGGCACCGGAGGTGCTATAACAATGGCTCTGGCAAAAATCAAAAAGGGTGACACGGTCGTCGTGCTCGCCGGTAAAGACAAGGGCAAGTCCGGCGAAGTAACCGCCGTCATGCCTAAGGACAGCAAAGTCGTCGTCGCAGGCGTCAACATTGCTGTGCGTCACCGGAAAGCTTCGCAGGCAAACCCGCAGGGCGGTCTCGATCGCTTTGAAGCACCGCTGCACATTTCGAATGTGGCTTTGGCGGATCCGAAAACAGGCAAGGCAACACGCGTTCGCGTGGAAACCAAGGACGGCAAGAAGGTCCGCGTGGCCGTGAAGTCCGGGGAGACGATCAGTGGCTGATACCAAATACACTCCACGTATGAAGAAGCTATACGACGACTCCGTCGTCAAGGGCTTGACTGAAAAGTTCGGTTACACAAACCGCTTCGCAGTGCCAAAGATCGAAAAGATCACACTCAACATGGGTGTTGGTGAAGGTTCGCAGGACAAGAAGAAGGTTACGACCGCTCTTGCTGAAATGGAACTGATTGCTGGTCAAAAGCCAGTCATCACCAAGGCCAAGAAATCCATCGCTGGCTTCAAGCTGCGTGAAGGCATGCCAATCGGCGTGAAAGTAACGCTTCGTGGCGCTCAGATGTATGAATTCTTGGATCGCCTGGTTACCATCGCAATGCCACGCATTCGCGATTTCCGTGGCCTGAACCCAAAGAGCTTTGATGGCCGTGGCAACTTTGCGATGGGTCTCAAGGAACAGATCATTTTCCCAGAAATCAGCTATGACGCCATCGATACGGTGCGCGGCATGGATGTGATCGTAACGACTTCGGCAAACTCGGACGACGAGGCGCGCGAACTGCTTAAGCTGTTCGGCTTCCCGTTCCCTGTAGAAGAAGCTGACGAAAAGGCGGCTGCATAATGGCTAAACTGAGCTCCATAAACAAGAACGAGCGTCGCAAGAAGCTGGCGAAGAAATACGCCGGACGTTATGCGAAGTTGAAGGCGATGGCGAAAGACCAGTCGTTGGATGACAGCGAGCGTTTGATTGCACGCCTGAAAATGGCTGAAATTCCCCGCAATGGTAACCCGCACCGCGTGCGTAACCGTTGCGAAACCACCGGGCGTCCTCGCGGCGTGTACCGTAAATTCAAGCTGAACCGTATCGAACTGCGTAATCTTGCCAATAAGGGCATGATCCCGGGCGTTACGAAGTCGAGCTGGTAAGGATAAGATAGATGGCAATGACCGATCCTTTGGGTGATATGCTCACCCGTATCCGCAACGGCCAGCGGGCGAAGAAAGACTCTGTAGTCTCGCCAGCGTCCGGCCTGCGTACCCGCGTTCTCGATGTTCTGCAGCGTGAAGGCTATATTCGCGGTTACAGCGAAGAAGCTTTGGGTGCACATAAGGGCATCCGCATCGAGCTGAAATATTTCGAAGGCGCTCCTGCTATTCAGCATGTCGCCCGCGTTTCGAAGCCTGGTCGCCGCGTATATTCAGGAAGCCAAGAGCTTCCGATTATCCGCAACGGCCTTGGCATCACCATCGTTTCGACGCCAAAGGGCGTTCTGTCTGACGCGGAAGCGCGCGCACAGAATGTCGGCGGCGAAATCCTGGCGGAGGTATTCTAATGAGCCGCATTGGTAAGAAACCTGTTCCCATTCCTGCCGGCGTAACCGCCAGCATGGAAGCGGGCACGCTTTCGGTCAAAGGACCGAAGGGCGAACTGAAAATGCCGATGAGCGACCTTATCTCTTACGAGATGCAGGACGACGGTCTTTCGGTAAAGCCTGCCAATGGCAGCAAAGCAGCCCGCGCGTTTTGGGGTATGCAGCGTACGTTGGTACAGAACCTCGTTACGGGTGTGACCGAAGGCTTTACGAAAGTCCTCGAAATCACCGGCGTTGGTTACCGTGCAAACAGCCAAGGCAAGATGTTGAAGCTGCAACTTGGCTATAGCCATGATGTCGACTTCGCGATCCCAGAGGGCATTGAAATCAAGACACCTGATAACACCACGGTGGAAATCTCAGGTATCGACAAGCAGAAGGTTGGGCAGGTTGCTGCTGAAATCCGTCGCTGGAGGAAGCCAGAGCCATATAAGGGCAAGGGCATCAAGTACCGCGGCGAATATATCTTCCGCAAGGAAGGGAAGAAGAAATAATGGCAAAACTGTCTCTCTTTGCAAGGCGCCGTCAACGCGTTCGTTCGAAATTGCGGGCGCAGGTTGCTGGACGTCCTCGTCTTTCCGTGCACCGCACTGGTCGCCACATCTATGCGCAAGTCATTGACGATTCGAAGGGCGCGACCATCGCGTCTGCTTCGACCCTCGACAAGGACGTGAAGGCTAAGAACGGCTCGACAACTGAAGCTGCGGCTGATGTTGGCAAGCGGGTAGCTGACGCTGCTAAGAAAGCTGGCATTTCCAGCGTGGTTTTTGATCGTGGCGGGTTCCTGTTCCACGGTCGCGTCAAAGCGCTTGCTGATGCAGCGCGCGAAGGCGGATTGGAGTTCTGATGATGGCTGAAAACACTGAAAGCACTTTACCTGTGACTGACGGCGCAGCGCCTGACGCAGCCGAAGGTCAACGTCGCGGTCGCGGCGGTCGTGGCGGCGGCGGTGATAACCGTGGTGGCGGTGGCCGTGGTCGTAGCAACGATCGTCGTCCTGCACAGGAAGAAGATGATGGCACGATCGAAAAGCTCGTTCACATCAACCGCGTTTCGAAAACTGTTAAGGGCGGTAAGCGCTTCGGTTTTGCGGCACTCGTCGTTGTTGGTGATGGTCAGGGTCGCGTAGGCTTTGGTCATGGTAAAGCACGCGAAGTGCCAGAAGCGATCAACAAAGCGACTGCAGCTGCCAAGAAATCGATGATCCGCGTCGCCCTGAAAGATGGTCGTACGTTGCATCACGACGGCAAGGGCCATTTCGGCGCTGGCAAGGTGACGTTGCGTTCGGCACCAGCCGGTACCGGCATCATCGCAGGTGGCCCAATGCGCGCTGTCTTCGAAAGCCTGGGCGTTGCGGACGTTGTGACCAAGTCGGTCGGTACGTCGAACCCTTACAACATGATCCGTGCTACTTTCGCGGCGCTGTCTGAACAGACCAGCCCCAAGTCGGTAGCGCAGCGTCGCGGCAAGAAAATCGCCGACCTTCTTGGTCGCGGTGGCAGCAAAACTGCTGAAGCCGACGCAGAAGCTATTGCGGAGTAATCGATATGGCGAAGATTAAACTGAAGCAGACCGGTTCGCCGATCCGCCGTCCAGCCTCACAGCGCGCAACTTTGAAGGGCCTTGGCCTTGACAAGATGAACCGCGTTGTTGAAATCGAAGACACAGCCGAAGTGCGCGGAATGATCCGCACAGTTCGTCACATGGTCCAAATTCAGGACTGATAACATCAGCGCGAATTAAAGCGAAAGCGAGTGCACGACATGAAATTGAATGACATTAAAGACAACGAAGGCGCCCGCCATCGCCGTATGCGCGTTGGCCGTGGTATCGGTTCGGGCAAAGGCAAGACCTCGGGTCGCGGCCAAAAGGGCCAGACCAGCCGTTCGGGTGTTTCGATCAACGGATTTGAAGGCGGCCAGATGCCACTTCACATGCGTATTCCAAAGCGCGGCTTCAACAATATCTTCGCCAAGGACCATGCAGAAGTAAATCTGGGCATGATCCAGAAGTTTATCGATGCCAAGAAAATCGACATCAAAGCTGTTGTTGACCATGCGGCGTTGAAGGCTGCTGGCCTTGCACGCGGCGGCAAGGACGGCGTCCGTTTGCTGGCTAAGGGTGAACTCACCTCCAAGGTGAACTTCTCTGTCGCTGGTGCTTCGAAGGCAGCCGTCGAGGCAGTTGAAAAGGCCGGTGGTAAGGTTGAAGTGCTGGTAAAGGTTTCTGCATCGGAAAAAGCCGCTGCGAAGAAATCTTCCGTCAAGAACGCTGCTAAAGAAGCTGCGGCCAAGAAATAAGACGGGGGCGACGACTTCGCTCTTGTCATGCCAGCCCCGCTTCCCGATATGGGCTGGCGGGGTTTGACATTTCTGGGGTTCGTCCAGATACAGTCAGGCGAAATTTTTGGGGTGAAGCCGTTGCGCGATTATTGTGCATTCACGGTTAATCCGGAACCAAGGAACGTATATCATGGCATCTAGAGCCGACCAAATGGCATCGAACCTCAATTTATCGAAGTTCGGGCAGGCAACAGAGCTTAAGAACCGCATTTGGTTCACTATTGGCGCGCTCATCATATTCCGGATGCTGAGCTTCGTGCCGCTGCCGGGCGTTGATCCCGTCGCGCAAGCAGCCCTTTATGCGAACAACGCCGCTGGCGGTGTGCTCGATATTTTCAACACTTTCTCGGGTGGTAGCCTTGAGCGCATGAGCCTCATCGCGCTTGGCGTCATGCCCTATATTACAGCGTCGATCGTGGTGCAGCTCGCATCATCGCTTTCGCCTACGCTTGCCGCCATCAAGAAAGAGGGCGAGAGCGGACGCAAGAAACTCAACCAATATACCCGCTACGGCACAGTGTTCCTGACTGCGGTGCAGGGATATTTCCTTGCCGCAGGGCTTGAAAGCCTCGCTGCCGCCAACGGCATTAGCGCGGTTGTTGAGCCGGGCATGATGTTCCGCATTGTTGCGACCATTAGCCTTATCGGCGGCACCATGTTCCTGATGTGGCTGGGCGAGCAGATTACGTCGCGCGGTATCGGCAACGGTATCTCCTTGATCATCATGGCGGGTATCGTCGCCCAAATGCCACGGCTGTTCGCACAGCTTCTCGAAGGTGGACGGACCGGATCGATTAGCGGTTTTCTGATCGTCGGCTTCCTTTTGATGTTCGTCAGCCTGACTTTGCTGATCTGCTTCATGGAGCGTGGCCAGCGCCGGGTGCTGATTCAATATCCAAAGCGTGCGACACAGCGTGGCATGATGCAGGCGGATCGCAGCCATCTTCCATTGAAGATAAACACCGCAGGCGTCATCCCGCCGATTTTTGCATCGTCATTATTGCTGCTGCCGATCACCATCACGCAGCTCGGTGGAAACAATGTTGCGGGTGAAAGCGCGATGGGTGACTTTGTCATCACGTTGAACCAATATCTGGCCCACGGGCAGCCGGTGTATCTGGCGCTCTATGGCCTCGGCATCATCTTCTTCTGTTTCTTTTACACCGCCGTGGTGTTCAATCCGGAAGAAACATCCGAGAATCTGAAGAAAGCCGGCGGCTTCATTCCGGGCATTCGTCCGGGTAAGAACACCGAATCCTATCTGGATTATGTTCTGACACGCATCACCGTGTTGGGCGCGGCCTATCTCACATTGGTGTGCTTGTTACCCGACTATGTCATGGCCCAAACGGGCCAGCAGCAATTCTTTGCTATTGGCGGGACCAGCTTGCTCATTCTGGTCAACGTCACCATTGATACGATTTCACAGATCCAGAGTCATCTGCTCGCCCATCAATATGGGGATTTGCTGAAGAAGGCCAAGCTGAAGGGTGGACGCGCCCGCTAAAGGCGCGACATCGAAACGAACGGGGAAACGTTTCATGAATATCATCCTTTTGGGGCCTCCTGGCGCAGGCAAAGGAACGCAGGCTGCATTTCTCGTCGAGAAATACGGCATGGTGCAATTGTCGACCGGCGATATCCTGCGTGCTGCCGTAAAGGCGGGTACTGAAGTCGGTAAGATGGCGGATGAGATCATGAAGGCAGGTAAGCTTTTCCCTGACGAATTGATGGCCGAGATCCTTGGCGAGCATATGGATGCCATCCCTGTGGAAAAGGGCCTGATTTTTGACGGCTACCCACGCACGGCGCCGCAAGTCGCGCTTCTCGATGGCCTATTGTCCGCACGCCAACGGACGCTCCATTATGTCATTGAACTGGTTGTCGACGAAGACGCGTTGGTCGAACGCGTTGTTGGCCGTTTCACCTGCGCCAATTGCGGTGATGGCTATCATGATGTTTTCAAAAAACCGGTCAAAGCCGACACCTGTGACAAATGCGGATCGCATGAATTTAAGCGTCGTCCTGATGACAATGAAGAAACGGTCCGCACCCGCATGGCGGAGTATCGCGCAAAGACCGAGCCAATCTTGCCCCTTTACGATGCCCGCGGCCTTGTAAGCCGCGTCGACGGTATGGCGCCGATTGACGACGTGACGAAGGCGATTGAAGCGATCATCGGCTGAACGCCCGCTCAAACAAGTTCAACGTGACGGAAATGGAAACGGTTGTTAGGAACGCCTTCCATGAAACATCTTGTCATCACGGCAGCGATATTGGCTGCAACAGCATCGCCCGCAGCGGAGCCAAACTAATTGGCTGCGGGGGGTGGCAAGCCGCGTTCAGGGGGCAAATTAGAAATTGGCTGGTGCGAAATGGTCGATGTGCCGAGCCTTGGCCTGTCGCACGTGCACGCGAAAATGGACACGGGCGCCGCGACATCATCGATACATGCAACGCGCATCAAACCTATCGTCCGCGACGGCAAGCCGTGGGTTGAATTCTGGTTCCGTCTGAATGCGGGCGAAAAGCCAAAGCGTTATGAAGCGCCCGTCATCGACCGGCGCATGGTGCGATCGTCCAATGGTGATACGCAAGAACGCTATGTCATCTCAGCGCAATTTTGTTTTGGTAAGCTGTGCTGGAACGGGCAGCTCACCTTGGCGAACCGGCGTTCGATGGCCTTTCCCTTGCTAATTGGCCGACGGGCGCTAAGGCGCGGCTTTCTGGTCAATAGCGCACGACGCTGGGTATTGGGCAAGCCAGCGAATCAAGGACATAAGAGCATATGAAAATCGCCATGTTGGCACGCAACGCCAACCTATATTCGCACCAACGGCTCGTCGAAGCGGCCTTGGCGCGCGGACATGAGATTGATATTCTGAATACGTTGCGGGTGACGATGAACATCACGTCGCACCGTCCCGAAGCATATTATCAGGGTGCCAAGCTTGGCAAATATGACGCGGTCATTCCGCGCATTGGCGCGTCCATCACATTTTACGGACTTGCTGTACTGCGTCAGTTTGAGATGATGAACGTATGGTCATTGAACGAAAGCGTCGCCATCGGCCGCTCGCGCGACAAGCTGCGCTCGTTGCAGATTTTGGCGCGCAAGGGGCTTGGTCTGCCGGTAACGGCATTCGCCCATGATCCCAAGCAAACCGACGAAGTCATCAAAATGGTTGGCGGCGCGCCCGTGGTCATCAAGCTATTGGAAGGCACGCAGGGGATTGGCGTGGTTTTGGGGGAGACTGAAAAGTCGGCCCGCTCCGTTATTGAGGCGTTTCGCGGTGCGAACGTGAACATCCTCGTGCAAGAATTTATCAAAGAGGCCAATGCCACCGACATCCGTTGCTTTGTCATCGGCAACAAGGTTGTCGCATCGATGCAGCGTAAGGGTGCGGAGGGTGATTTTCGATCAAACCTACATCGTGGCGGCTCGGCCGAAGCCATAAAAATCACACCGGAAGAACGATCAACGGCGGTCCGCGCCGCGCGCGCCATGGGGTTAAATGTCGCTGGCGTCGATATGCTGCGGTCCAATCATGGCCCGGTCATCATGGAAGTGAACAGCTCGCCCGGGCTTGAAGGAATCGAAAAAGCCACCGGCAAGGATATTGCGAGCCGAATTATTGCGTTCATCGAAGAAAACGCAATTGCGGGCAAAACCAAGACCAAAGGCAAGGGATAGCGCGCCTCCAGCCTTGACAGTTGGCGCGACTCACCGTAAGGCGACGTCAATTCCGATCATCTGGTACAACCAGCAGCGCTTTTTCGCGTCCGCTGGTTTTGTGCGTTTCGGAATATCATCAGCGTTGAGATAGGGTTTGTCTTTCGGGACACCTGTGGAGCAGGAGTAAATAAATTGGCACGTATTGCCGGAGTTAACATTCCAACCAACAAGCGCGTGATCATTGCGCTTACCTACATTCACGGTATCGGCCGCACTAAAGCCGTCGAAATCGCGACAAAGCTAGGAATTGATCATAGCCGTCGTGTGCAGGACCTTTCGGACGCCGAAGTTCTGCAAATCCGCGAAACCATCGATGCGGGCTACACCGTAGAAGGCGATCTTCGCCGTAACACATCGATGAACATCAAGCGTTTGATGGATCTCGCCTGCTACCGTGGCCTTCGCCACCGTAAGGGCCTTCCAGTCCGTGGCCAGCGTACGCATACCAATGCGCGTACCCGCAAGGGCAAGTCCAAGGCAATCGCGGGCAAGAAGAAGTAATCACGGGCTATTGCCTGATTATTTTTTCTTCGCATTTTCGAATAGGATACACATTATATGGCACGCGAACCACAACGCATTAAAAAGCGGGAGCGTAAAAATATTTCGGCAGGCGTCGC
>NZ_JBIIMC010000005.1:0-95023 GCF_044338195.1 Sphingorhabdus sp.
ATTGCACTGGTGGAGAACATCGGCGGTGCTTTAAAAACCGTCCGTGGCTTTAACCTAACTCTATGATGTTCGAAGGAAAAATATGTCAATTACTGCAGAACGTAAAGCACAGGTCATCAAAGAGCACGCACGCGAGCCAAATGATACCGGATCACCAGAAGTGCAGGTTGCAATCCTGACTGACCGTATCAATACGCTGACCAACCACTTTAAAGACCACCACAAGGACAATCATTCGCGTCGTGGTCTTCTACAGATGGTCAATAAGCGTCGTTCGCTTTTGGATTACCTGAAAAAAATCGATGGTGACCGTTACGCGGCGCTCATCGCGAAGCTCGGCCTTCGTAAGTAACACAATCGTTCGGCCCGCCTCGGCGGGCCGTTTACGTATTGGGATATCCTGAATGTGTTTCAGGATATCAAATGACCGTTTCTTGTTATCCTGAAACAAGTTCAGGATGACGAAAAATGGAAAAGGGCGTGTCCGGCAATGAGGCTGGACTGCCATGGGGGCTTTGAAATGCCCCGGCCGTTTGCGGATCGGATCATCCGCTCAATTGAGGCCCCGCATCGCATAGGGCATGCGGGTCAAAGGAAAATCTATGTTTAATACGAAAACTGTATCAATCGAGTGGGGCGGACAAACCCTGACACTCGAAACGGGTAAGGTTGCCCGTCAAGCTGACGGCGCTGTTATGGCGTCTTTGGGCGAAACTGTTGTACTTTGCGCGGTTACCGCGGCGAAGTCGGTAAAGGATGGTCAGGATTTCTTCCCATTGACCGTTCACTATCAAGAAAAATATTCGGCAGCTGGCCGTATCCCCGGTGGCTTCTTCAAGCGGGAACGCGGCGCGACTGAAAAGGAAACGTTGGTTTCCCGTTTGATCGACCGTCCATTGCGTCCGTTGTTCCCAGAAGGTTTCTACAACGAAATCAACGCAATCGCGCAAGTTCTTAGCTATGATGGCGAGAATGAGCCTGACATTTTGGCAATTGTTGCAGCTTCGGCTGCGATGACCATTTCGGGCGTACCATTCATGGGCCCAATCGGCGCGGCACGCGTTGGTTACCTGAATGGCGAATATATCCTGAACCCAACGGATGAGCAGGTTGCCGAAGGTGACCTCGACCTCGTTGTTGCAGCGACATATGATGCCGTGATGATGGTCGAATCCGAAGCCAATGAGCTTTCGGAAGAAATCATGCTTGGTGCCGTCCTGTTTGCGCATGACGCATGTAAGGAAGTCGTCAAGGCAATCATCAAGCTTGCTGAACAAGCTGCCAAGGATCCTTGGGCAATGGCGGAGCAGGCTGACCTGTCCGCTGCCAAGGATAAGCTTAAGAAGCTGATCGGCAAGGATATTGCTGCAGCCTATAAGCTGACCGACAAGTCGGAACGCAGCAACGCGTTGAACGCTGCACGCGCAAAGGCGAAGGAAGCGTTTGTTGACGCAGCGCCTCAGGATCAGCTGGCCGCAGGCAAGTTGATGAAGAAGCTGGAAGCTGAAATCGTTCGCGGCGCCATCCTAAAGGACGGCACCCGCATCGACGGTCGCAGCACCACGCAAATCCGTCCAATCGTTTCGGAAACGCATTTCTTGCCACGCGCACATGGTTCTGCCTTGTTCACACGCGGCGAAACGCAAACCATCGCCACCTGCACCTTGGGCACCAAGGATGCAGAGCAGATGATCGACGGTCTTGGCGGTCTGCATTATGAAAACTTCATGCTGCATTACAACTTCCCACCTTACAGTGTTGGTGAAGTTGGCCGTTTCGGTGCGCCTGGTCGCCGCGAAATTGGCCATGGTAAGCTTGCATGGCGTGCGTTGCACCCTGTGCTGCCAACCAAGGACGAGTTCCCGTACACCATCCGTTTGACCAGCGACATTACTGAGTCGAACGGCTCGTCGTCGATGGCATCGGTTTGCGGTGGCAGCCTCGCCATGATGGACGCAGGCGTGCCTATCAAACGTCCGGTTTCGGGTATCGCAATGGGTCTTATCCTTGAAGGTAAGGATTTCGCGATCCTTTCCGACATCTTGGGTGATGAAGATCATCTCGGCGACATGGATTTCAAGGTTGCTGGTACGTCAGAAGGCATCACCACGATGCAGATGGACATCAAGATTGCCGGTATTACCCGTGAAATCTTCGAAGCTGCATTGAACCAAGCCAAGGAAGGCCGCGCGCATATCCTTGGTGAAATGGCAAAAGCTTTGGGTGAAGCCCGCGGTGAATTGTCGGCGCACGCACCACGCATCGAAACCATGCAGATCGACAAAGCGAAGATCCGCGACATCATCGGTACCGGTGGTAAGGTTATTCGTGAAATCGTCGCCACAACTGGCGCCAAGGTCGACATCGACGATGAAGGTCTTATCAAGATCTCGTCGTCCGACGTTGCCCAGATCGAAGCTGCACGTAAGTGGATTTCCGGCATCGTTGAAGAAGCTGAAGTTGGCAAAATCTATGACGGCAAGGTCGTCAATCTCGTCGATTTCGGTGCGTTCGTAAACTTCATGGGTGGCAAGGACGGTCTCGTCCACGTCAGCGAAATGCGCAACGAGCGCGTTGAGAAGGTTACCGACGTTGTCAGCGAAGGCATGGACGTTAAGGTCAAGGTCCTTGAAATCGATCCACGTGGCAAGGTTCGCCTGTCAATGCGTGTCGTAGATCAGGAAACCGGTGAAGAGCTGGAAGATACACGCCCGCCACGTGAAAAGAGCGAGCGCAGCGATCGTGGTCCCCGTCGTGAAGGCGGCGGTGGCGGACGTGGCGAAGGCCGTGGCGATCGCGGACCTCGTCGTGATGGCGGTGGTCGTGGTGAAGGCCGCGGAGACCGTGGTCCACGCCAAGAGCGTTCAGAAGGCGGAAACAATGGCGGGGGCGATCCCGACCATGTTCCAGCATTCCTGAAGGACTAAGCCTAAGTTCCCCTCCCGCAGGCGGGAGGGGTTAGGGGTGGGCACGCGCAGCGCGCTTCCATCCAAACAGAACATCCTGCAAAAGGATTGGAGAGGAAAAGGGGTCGCTTCGGTGACCCCTTTTTCGTTGTGGGCATGGGTCGCTGCCAATGGGCAAAGCCGGTTGTCGCCGACGCCGTCTCGCCTTCAGTTCATGCCTGATACAGCATCTCGCACTAACATGCGCAAAACCCTTGGCGACGGCCCCAAGAGTATCTAAGGACAATCCCATGAACAGAAAAATCCTTGTGTCCGCTGGCTTGCTGGCTTCGGTTTCCATGCTTTCGGGTTGCGCTATGCTCGGCCTTGGCGGCGGTGGCGCAAAGCCGGGTAGCAACACCCGTTATGTCGCGCGTGACGTCAACACGCTCTATACGGCGGCAAAGGACAAGCTGGATAACAAGCAATATGAAGTTGCGGCAGCTTTGTTTGACGAAGTCGAACGCCAGCATCCTTATTCGCCATGGGCTCGCCGCGCGCAGCTGATGAGCGCATTTAGCTATTACATGGCGCAGAAATATAACGAATCGATTCAATCGTCGCGCCGGTTTCTGTCAATCCATCCGGGTAACAAAGATGCGGCTTATGCCTATTACCTGATCGCCTTGTCCTATTACGAACAGATGAGCGACGTGACCCACGATCAGAAGATTTCGGAGCAGGCATTGGCTGCGTTGGGTGAAGTGCAGCGTCGCTATCCCAATTCGCGCTATTCCGCCGACGCCACGTTGAAAATCGATCTTGTGCGCGACCATTTGGCGGGCAAGGAGATGGAGATTGGCCGTTTCTATCAACGTCGTGCCTTGTGGCTCGCATCCTCGCTGCGTTTCCGCGAAGTCATCGACAAATTTGATACGACAACGCATACGCCAGAGGCGTTGTACCGCCTGACCGAAAGCTATTTGGCGATGGGCGTGCCGGAGGAGGCGAAGAAAGCTGCGGCCGTGCTTGGTGCGAACTACCCCGGTAGCATATGGTATCAGCGCGCCTATGACCTGATGCAGAAGAACGCGCCCGCCGCGTAATGATATGCTAACGGGGCTGTCGATCCGCGATGTGGTGCTGATCGAGGCGCTAGACCTTGAATTCGCAAACGGCCTTGGTGTGTTAACCGGGGAGACGGGCGCTGGTAAGTCGATCTTGCTGGATGCTCTGGGCCTTGCGCTGGGTGCGCGCGCCGATAGCGGCCTCGTGCGTGCAGGAGCTGACAAGGCGCAAGTAACCGCAAGCTTTGATGCGCCAGCCAATGTGGTCGCCTTGCTTGGCGACAATGATATTGAAATCGACGTTGGCGAACCGCTGCTGATCCGCCGTTCGGTTAAGGCCGATGGCGGCAGTAAGGCCTTCATAAATGATCAGCCATGCTCTGCCGCTTTGCTGCGCGATGTCGGCGCATCTTTGGTCGAAATACACGGGCAGCATGATGATCGCGGATTGCTGAACCCGCGCGGGCACCGGGCGCTGCTTGATGCCTTTGGCCGATGCGACACCGCAACGGTCGCGGCCAATTTTACGTCATGGCATGAGGCGAAAGTGCGCCTTGATATCGCACGCGAAGCATTGGAAAATGCCGCGCGCGACCAAGAGTGGCTTGAGCATGCGGTGGCCGAGCTTGCCGCCTTTAATCCGCAGCCCGGCGAGGAAGAGGAACTGGCTGGCGAGCGGTCGGACATGCAAAAGGGCGAGCGCATCGCCGAAGATTTGAAGGCCGTACTTGAAAGCTTTGACGGCCCCAAAAGTGGCCTTGCGCTTATCCGGTCTGCGGCACGCAAGCTTGACCGCTTGGCTGATGCCCATCCGTTGCTGGCAGAAGCGCTGACATCGCTTGACCGTGCCGTGATCGAAGCAAGCGAAGCCGAGGACAAGTTGAATACGGCTGCGCGGGCAATTGAATATGAACCCGCACGTCTCGATGAAATTGAGGAGCGGCTGTTCGAATTGCGCGCGCTGGCCCGTAAGCACAATGTCGCGCCGGACGGCATCATTGCCCTGCAGGAGCGCTTGACCGCGCAGCTTCAGTCGATTGAGGCCGGTGGCGAGGGGCTCGCTATGTTGGAGGCTGAGGTTGCTGCAAAGCACGCGGCCTATGTCGCGTCCGCCACGGCACTGTCGGAAACGCGACGTGCGTCAGCAGCGAAGCTGGATGCCGCGGTTAAGGTGGAATTGGCGCCGCTAAAGCTCGATGCGGCACAGTTTCAAACGGCTGTGGAGCAGCTTCCCGAGGACCGCTGGGCGGCGTCGGGCATGGACCGCGTAGAGTTTTTGATTTCGACGAACCCCGGCGCGCCATTCGCGCCGCTGGCCAAAATTGCATCGGGCGGCGAACTGTCGCGCTTCATCCTCGCGCTGAAAGTCGCGTTGGCGGAAGAGGGCGGGGCCGCGACGATCATTTTTGATGAAATCGACCGCGGCGTCGGCGGCGCGGTGGCGGCTGCCATCGGTGAGCGGCTTGCGCGTTTGGCCCGACATACGCAATTGCTGGCGGTCACGCATAGCCCGCAGGTCGCGGCCAAAGGCAAGGCGCATTACTTTATCGCCAAATCCAGCCAAGGAACGGTGACGCGCACAGGCGTGGTCTTGCTGGATAATGAAGCGCGCAGCCAAGAAATCGCCCGGATGCTTTCTGGTGCAGAAGTGACGGATGAAGCGCGCGCGCAAGCAAAACGTCTTTTGGAGGTTGTGTGAAGAAAATAGGTTTGATTTTTGCGGTGCTGCTGACTGGCTGCACGACCACGGAACCCGCAGCGCTGCCGGCCGACGGTTTTTTTCGTGAACTTTCCGCGCTGTGCGGCAAGTCATTTGAAGGCAAATTGGCGGCGGGTGATGAAAGCGACGCTAGCTTTAATTCGGCCAAGATGCGCGCGCACGTCCGCGAATGTTCATCGCGCGAAGTTCGGATCGCATTTGATGTTGGCGAAGATAAATCGCGCACATGGATTATCAGCAAGACAGACACTGGCCTGCGTCTGAAGCATCGTCATATGTTAAAGGATGGCACCGAAGACCCTGTATCCCAATATGGCGGCGATACCGTGACGTCTGGCAGCGTCATGCGGCAAGAATTCCCTGCGGATGCCTATTCCAAAGACATGTTCACCAAAGAAGGGCGAACTGTATCAAATGCCAATATCTGGGCGTTTGAAGTCACGCCACGACAAGTCCTGACATATGAACTGGCAAGGCCGGGGCGGTTGTTCCGGGTATCATTTGACCTGACGAAGCCGGTTTCTGGAGCCGGTGAGTGACAGAAGCAGACGCTGCCAATGAGCTGATGCGGTTGGCGAAGCAGATTGCCCACCACAACAAGCGCTACCATGCCGAAGACACGCCTGAAATTTCAGACGCGGAATATGATGCGTTGGTGCGGCGCAATAATGAATTGGAGGCCGCTTTCCCGCATCTCGTGCGCGCCGACAGCCCCAATAACTTGGTTGGCGCTGCTGTAGACGGTTCCGGGCTTAAGAAAATCACGCATGCCAAGCGCATGATGAGCCTCGACAACGCGTTTGAGGCGCAAGATGTGCATGATTTCGTGGCGCGGGTCCGGCGCTTTCTAAACCTTGCCCCCGATGCGGATGTTGCATTGACGGCGGAGGACAAGATTGACGGCCTTTCGCTTTCCTTGCGGTACGAAAAAGGCCAGCTGGTACAGGCGGCAACACGCGGCGATGGCAGCGTGGGTGAGGATGTGACCGCCAATGTCGCGTATATCTCGGACATTCCGCAGCAGTTGCACGGTGATGTGCCCGACATCTTCGAGATACGCGGCGAGGTCTATATGGCCAAGTCTGACTTTGCGGCGATAAACGAAGCGCAAAAGGCGAAGGACGGGAAGCTGTTTGCCAACCCGCGCAATGCGGCGGCGGGATCATTGCGGCAAAAAGATGCCAAGGTTACCGCGTCACGGCCGTTGCGGTTCTTTGCGCATGGATGGGGCGAGGTCAGTGGCTTGCCAGCCGAGACGCAAAGCGGCGTGATGGCGGCCATTGCGGCATGGGGTATCCCCGTGTCGCCATTGCTCGTCCGCGTTGCGCATAGCGGTGATGCGCTCGCCCATTATGCCAGCATCGAACGGCGGCGGGCGGACTTGCCCTATGATATTGACGGCGTCGTCTACAAGGTTGACCGGTTGGACTGGCAGGAACGGCTTGGCTTTGTCGCAAAATCCCCGCGCTGGGCGATTGCGCATAAATTTCCCGCCGAACAGGCCGAAACAACGCTTGAGCTTATCGATATTCAAGTGGGCCGGACGGGCAAGTTGACGCCCGTAGGCCGCCTGACCCCCGTAACGGTGGGCGGCGTCGTTGTGTCCAACGTAACCCTACACAACCGCGATGAGATCGCCCGATTGGCTGTGCGCCCCGGGGATCGCATTGTCGTGCAAAGGGCAGGGGACGTTATTCCCCAGATCGTCGAAAACCTAACACGCGACACAGAACGCGCGCCTTATGCGTTTCCATCGCAATGCCCCGAGTGTGGTTCGGAAGCCGTTGCCGAGGAAGGCGAAGTCGATGTGCGCTGCACGGGCGGACTGATTTGCCCGGCCCAGCGCGTCCAGCGACTGATCCACTTTGTCAGCCGAGGCGCGCTGGATATTGAGGGACTTGGCGAGAAAACGATTCAAGAGTTTTTCGATCTGGGTTGGCTCGAAAGTCCCGCAGATATTTTCAGGCTGCGGTCGCGGCGGGCAGATATTTTATCGCGCGATGGATGGCAGGATAAGTCTGTGGATAACCTGTTGGCAGCGATTGAGGCGAAGCGCGCACCAGATGGTGCCAAGTTGCTCTTTGGCCTTGGGATTCGCCATATTGGTGCAGTCACTGCGCGCGATTTGTTTAAGGCTTTTGGGACGGTACAAGACGTTGGCCTGGTCGGGCTGCGCTTGGCGCAGGGTGATGAGGCGGCTGTCGCGGACATCACCGCGATTGACGGCGTTGGCGGGGCGGTTGCCGAGGCACTTGGCGATTTCTTCCACGAACCGCACAATAGGTCGGTGTGGAATGATCTTCTGAACGAAATCGCGCCGCCTGCTTATGTTTCAAACGTCCGTGAAAGCGCATGGACCGGCAAAACCATAGTGTTCACCGGAAAGCTTGAAACCATGAGCCGGGATGAGGCAAAGGCGCAGGCTGAGGCACTTGGTGCAAAATCTGCTGGATCGGTGAGTGCAAAGACCGACTTGGTCGTGGCGGGCCCCGGAGCGGGGTCGAAGCTGAAACAGGCCACGGCACTTGGCATTTCAGTCATTGATGAGGCCGAATGGGCCCGCATCGTGGCGGAGGCTTGACGGGGACTAGCGAGGTCTTGGGGCGGGATGAGGTCGCTGCCAACGCGGTTGATGCAAAACGGTTTCAAGTGTAACCAATTCCCATGGATAGCTCGAGCCATGTTTATGACGCGCCGCCTGCCGGTGCCAATGCCGATTGGACCGTGTCCCAGAATTGGGACGCCTTTGGCGCTGATGAGCATGCGATGTGGGACCGGCTTTTTGCCCGCCAAACGGCGATGCTACCGGGCCGCGCGGCCGATGCATTTATGCGCGGTATCGATGTTCTAAAGCTAACGCGCCCCGGTATTCCGGATTATCGCGAATTGAACGCGCGATTGATGGCGGCCACGGGTTGGCAAATCGTTGCCGTGCCGGGCTTGGTTCCCGACGACGTGTTTTTTGACCATCTCGCCAATCGCCGTTTTCCCGCAGGCAATTTTATCCGGACGCCGGAGCAGCTGGATTATCTGCAAGAGCCAGACGTTTTTCATGATGTGTTCGGCCATGTGCCCATGTTGGCGGACCCCGTATTTGCGGATTATATGGTCGCTTATGGCAAGGGCGGTTTGCGTTCGCTTGGCTTTGGCGCGCTTGACCATCTCGCGCGTCTATATTGGTATACGGTTGAGTTCGGCCTTATTCAGCAGGCGGATGGCTTACGGATTTACGGCGCTGGGATCGTCTCAAGCTATGCAGAGAGCATTTTCGCGCTGGAGGACCCAAGTCCCAACCGGATCGCATTCGATCTGTTGCGCGTCATGCGCAGCCATTACCGCATTGATGATTTTCAGCAGAATTACTTTGTGGTCTCCAGCATGGAACAGTTGCTTAAGGTGACCGTCGAGACCGATTTCGCGCCATTGTACGAGCGGCTCGAATCCTTGCCGGATATAGTGGTTGGCGAAATCATCGCCGAAGATGCGCTCATCACCAAGGGCACGCAGGCATATTTTAAGGGCTACCAGGTTCCGAAATCACCCGGCGGCTGACTGGTGCGGCCTGAAGCGCGCAGCGGGCGTTGCCAGCCATAATTGCGGCGCTTGACGAGCCACAGGCATGGCCAATCTCCCATATCCTTGCGTTTTTGCACTCTAAACCCGTGCAGGCGATATGCCCGCGTGACCGCTTCTGCCTGCGTATTCAGCAAGCCAGCCAAGATGAGCGAACCACCTTCGCGCAATATGGCTGATAGCGACGGCGCAAGTTCGATTAACGGGCCCGCCAAAATATTGGCGATGACCAAATCATAAGGTGCGCGGGCAGTGATAAGATCGTGCGCAGTCCCTGCGGCCACACACAGCGCCAACTGGCCCTGCGCAACGCCACAAGGGACGTTGTTGACCGCAGCATTGGCCGCGGTGACATCAATGCTGACTGGGTCGATATCCGATGCTGTCAAATATGCCTTCGGCCACAGCGCATGGGCGGCAAAAGCCAGCAGGCCAGTGCCGGTCCCGATATCGGCAATCAGGTCAAACCGTTTGCCGCCACGTTTCATTCTGTCGAGCATATCAAGGCAGCCGCTGGTCGTTTCATGTCCGCCCGTGCCAAAGGCGCGGCTAGCCTCGATTTGGAACGGGGTTGCGCCGCCGGGCACTGTGCCTTTGTTGGCCATTGTGTGGACGTAGAAGCGCCCGGCATGCACCGGCTGAAGCCCTTGTTGGCTCATGACGACCCAGTCGGCATCGGGAAGTTTTTCAACCACCGCCTTTGCGCCTGCGGCACTGGGAAGACGGATTTGGATGGCGGAGATCACCTGCGCGTTTGGTTTCTCGTTAAAATAGGCTTCAAGCCGCCATTTCTCGTCGTTGAAGGCTTCGACTTCGTCCGCAACGATGGTCGGCATGGGTTCCAATGCCGCAAACCACTCGTCGTCATGGTGCAGCGCCTCCGCTTCACTGCGGGTGCAGGGCAGGGTCACCTTCCAGTTCATTGCGCGGCTTCTTTGGCTAACCGGGCGTCGAGCCGCTCCATCGCTGCTTTCGCATAATTTGCACAGCCTGCAGGGTCGGCGAGAGGTTCCTTGCCCGAAACGCGTTCAAAGAAACGTGATTGCGCGGGGTGCGGTGCGATCAGGACGTCGCATGGCTTTAGTTCAGACACGCGTTTCATGGTCGCCCTTAACACGGCAACATAGGCGGGGTGGTCGGTAAATCTGTAACCATCAGCAGACACAGCGCCAAGGCTGTCCGCGAAAACAAACTGATGACAGATCGCGCCTTCGCATGATTTCCAGGTCCAACTCGTTCCACCCGGGGCGTGGCCGGGCGTGGCGATGGCAGTCATTTTTATCGGGCCAAGGGTGATGGTTTCTCCGTCGCTGACGATTTGGTCGACCTTTATGCCCGCGAAAGGCGGCAAGATTGCCAATTGCGGGTCCGTAGGGTCCGAAATGCCGGTCTCCAGACTTTTGCGGGCTTCGGTCCGTGCCAACATGCGGGCACCGGTAATGCCCTTTAGCGCTGCAAGCCCGCCAACATGATCATAATGTTCATGACTGCTGACCAGATATTTCACATCGCTCGGTTGGAAACCAAGGTTGCGGATATTGTCGGCAATGAATGGGGCCGCTTCGGCTGTCGCACCGTCGATGAGGATATGACCTTTGGGTGACGTGACGAGCAAAGACACGATTCCACATGTACCCACCATATACACATTGGCGAATATGTGCGCGGGCGGGGCAGGGTCGCCCCAGCCGTCACGGCCTTGGCACTGTGACGCGAGCGTGGCTCCACTGCTGATGGTTTTGACGGGTGCGACAGGGGCGCAGGCCGTCAGGGCGAATACCGATAGAGCGCCAAGCTTAGCGTACATAGCTCGCGCCATTTATATCCAACACAGCGCCCGTCATTGACGGCGGCGCATCCAGCGCACAGAATTTCACCATGGCCGCGACTTCTTCGGGATCAGCGACCTTGCCGAGCGGGATATCGGCGAGCAGCTTATCGCCGCCGCGGCTTGCGAGATAATCGTCCGCCATGCCGGTCATGGTAAAGCCGGGGCATATGGCAAAGGCATAGATTTTGTCGGCAGCGTAAGCGCGGGCAATGGTCTTGGTCATTGCGACCATGCCCGCCTTTGATGCCGCATAATGCCAATGGGCCGGGCTATCGCCACGATGCGCGGCGCGGCTGGCGATATTAACGATCCGGCCACTCGCGTTTGATTCTTGCCAATGCAGGACGGCACGGCGACACAAGTCCGCACTGGCCGTCAGGTTGATCTGCATGGTCCGGTTCCAATTGGCGAGCCATTCATCGTCCGAGGCGGAAATCGGGTTTTGCTCAAATACCCCAGCATTGTTGATTAACACATCCACACGCCCGTCAAGGCGATCAAGTGCGTGGTTCCAAAGCCGTTGTGGCGTTGTGGGATCGCTTAGATCGCCATCTGTGCTGGACAGTGCCAGCACGGAAGTCGTTGCGGGGTCAAAGCTGGCCGCAGCGGCAGCGCCGATGCCGCGTGATGCGCCGGTGATAAGGATATGCTTTTTCATCCGCGCTGCTTTTCACAGCGCCGACAAAATTTCAACCGAAGTTATCGGACGAGGTTTCCAACAAAGCGCGTAGCATTGGCTTGAAGCGATGAGATTTTCTCATTTACTTCGCTAAACCCGCCCTCAAGCAGCATGATTTCCGACACCACATTTTCCGTATCGCTGCGGATGGCAGAGATGGTGTTTGACATTAAATCGGCAGCCAAAGCGGTTTCATCGACGGATGCGGTAATCATGGTCACTGTTTGCGCTTGGTCTTCCATCGCCCGCCGGATGCGTTCGGCAGACATGCGCACTTCGTCAACGGTTTCGCGGATGGATGCGTTTGATTCAACCGACGCCTTGGTCGCGCTTTGAATGGATGAAATCTTCTGCGCAATTTCATCCGTTGCCTGCGCTGTTTGATTTGCGAGGCTTTTTACCTCCTGCGCGACCACGGCGAAACCACGGCCCGCATCACCTGCGCGCGCCGCTTCGATCGTGGCGTTCAACGCCAGCAAGTTGGTTTGCCCGGCGATGTCGCGGATAAGGCCTAATATAGATTCGATGGATTGTGATTGTTCGGACAGCGTATCGGTCGCCACGGCACCTTTTGTTGCAACATCGGCGGCGCGGTTTGCGACGTCGGCGGCGGTCTCCACTTCTGTCCGTGCATCTTCAATGGCGCGGATGAGGCCAGCGGCCGTCTGGGCCGCTTCGCGCATGGCGATGGCAGATTGTTCAGACGCTGCCGCAACTTCAGATGCTTTGGACAGCATGCCGTTCGCCATTTGCGAGCTGCTCGCGGCTTGCTGGCGCAATACGGCTGTGCGGTCGGCAACCTCATGTGCAGTAACGCCGATGTCGGATTCAAACTGCGCCGATTGTTCTTGGCGGCGCGCCGCGTTCTGATTGGCGTGATATGCCGTGTGGCACATTGCCATGATGGACAGTTCCAGACCCGTCGCGGTCAGCACGGCAGCTGCGAGGTCCTGATAGTCTTCTTGCTCCACGCCATATACTTCACCGAGCAACTTTAGCGTGTAGGCGTTCGTCCGTATCGACGCTGCATTAACAGTTTTGGGTGGGATGCCCCGTTGGCAAGAATCCATAATCTGGCGGGTTAGAAACTTGGACCATTCCGCGCCTTCGATATCGTTAAGGCGTTTACCAATAAAGGCCGCTGTTTTGATCCGGGCTTTTTCTACATTTTCGGGATCCTGCATTTCAGGAAACTTGCCCATGCTGATCCAATAATCCCAATAATAGCTGCTGATGTCGTATAGCCTGTCTTTCAAAAGCTTACCGACTTTGCGGCAGCGGGGCGCAAAGCTTTTGTCTTCGACAAACACATCAATAATCGCCTGGACGTCCGATTGTTCAATGTCCCGTTTTTCTGCCATTGATGCGTTCCTGTGTCATGGTCTTCCGCAATGCGGATCGATTTTCCATGTTTAAGCGGTAAATGGTTAATAGCGGGTTATTGCCGGAACACCCCCGATGCTCTGGCGCAGATTTTGTGCAAAGTTGTTATTGAACAAATCCATTATCTGTATGCGTGATTCTGACGGTGCAGGCCTTGCGCCACGCCATTAAACGATTAAAGAGCGACGCTTAATACAGGCCGCGCTTAAATGAAGGACGCTGAAATCATGGCGAAAAACCCGAACCGCCCGTTATCCCCGCATTTGCAGGTGTATCGCTGGTCACCGCAGATGGCGATTTCGATTTTCCACCGCGCAACAGGATTCATTCTCGCGACGGTTGGTATGATCACTTTGCTTTGGTGGTTGTCCGCAATTGGCGGTGGCGCGGAAAGCTATGCGACCTTTCAAAAATATGTTGTCTCCGCAGGCGAAAGCGCAACCGGTTTTGAAACTGCGGTAAACTGGTTCTTCCGGCTTTTGGGCTTGGCTGTAACCTTCAGCTTCTTCCAACATCTCGCCTCGGGCATTCGTCACCTCGTTTTGGATATTGGCGCTGGTTACGAGTTGAAGGCTAACCGGACCTGGGCTTCGGCTGCATTCATTGCGGCCTTTTTTGCAACTGCATTCGTTGTCCTGTTTGTGGCATCGCGCTTTCTGGGAGTTTGATGATGGACAGTAGAACATATATCGGGCGCGTGCGCGGGCTGGGTTCAGCAAAGCATGGCGGCGAACATTGGTTGAAACAGCGTCTGACCGCGATTGGCAATATCTTGCTAACCACATGGTTGGTTGTCTCGCTGCTTCTCATGCCGAATTTTGATCAGGCAACTTTGGCGCAATGGCTGGCTCAGCCAATCGTTGCGGTCCCGATGATATTGATGATCGTCAACATTTTTTCGCATGCGCGCCTTGGTCTTCAGGTTTTGATTGAAGATTATGTGCATGACGAAGGATTGAAGTTTGGCGCAATGGCACTTCTCAACTTCTATGTCGTCGCGAGCGCCGTGTTCGGCATTTTCGTCGTAGCAAAATTAGCATTTACCGGAGCATCCGCCTGATGTCAGACGCTTACAAGATTATCGACCATACCTATGACACGGTTGTTGTTGGAGCCGGCGGCTCTGGCTTGCGCGCCACGATGGGCAGCGCTGAAGCCGGTTTGAAAACAGCCTGTATCACAAAGGTTTTCCCCACCCGTTCGCATACAGTTGCGGCACAGGGCGGAATTGCGGCGTCGCTTGGCAACAACTCGCCGGACCATTGGACGTGGCACATGTACGACACCGTAAAGGGTTCGGACTGGTTGGGTGACCAAGACGCGATCGAATATATGGTGCGTGAAGCGCCTGCTGCGGTGTACGAACTTGAGCATGCCGGCGTTCCGTTTAGCCGCAATGCCGACGGCACAATTTATCAGCGCCCCTTTGGCGGGCATATGCAGAATATGGGCGAAGGCCCCCCCGTTCAGCGTACGGCGGCAGCGGCCGACCGCACCGGTCACGCCATGCTGCACAGCCTGTATCAGCAGAGCCTGAAATATGACGCGGATTTCTTCATCGAATATTTCGCGCTCGATCTGATTATGGAAAATGGCGAATGCCGCGGCGTGATCGCCATGTGCATGGAAGATGGCACCATCCACCGCTTTAAAAGCCACGCCGTCGTGCTGGCAACCGGCGGATATGGCCGCGCCTATTTCTCCGCCACTTCGGCGCATACCTGCACGGGTGACGGTGGCGGCATGGTGCTGCGCGCCGGGCTTCCGCTTCAGGATATGGAATTCGTGCAATTCCACCCGACCGGTATTTACGGCGCTGGCGTTCTCATCACAGAAGGCGCGCGCGGCGAGGGCGGATATCTGACCAACAGCGAAGGTGAGCGCTTCATGGAGCGTTATGCACCATCGGCTAAGGATTTGGCTTCACGCGACGTTGTCAGCCGTTCAATGGCGCTTGAAATGCGTGAAGGCCGCGGTGTCGGCCCGCATAAGGACCATATCTACCTACATCTCGACCATATCGATCCCAAGGTTTTGGCGCAGCGTTTGCCCGGCATCACCGAAAGCGGAAAGATTTTTGCTGGCGTCGATCTGACACGTCAACCGTTGCCAGTGACACCAACGGTTCACTACAATATGGGCGGAATTCCGTGCAATTATCATGGTCAGGTTGTCACCAAGGTTGGTGACGATCCTGAAGTCATCGTTCCGGGCCTTTATGCCGTTGGCGAAGCTGCATGCGTTTCGGTGCATGGCGCGAACCGGCTTGGATCAAACTCGTTGATCGACCTGGTGGTATTTGGCCGCGCAACTGGTCTGCATTTGAAAGCGTCGCTGACGCCCGGTGCGCCGCACAAGGCGCTGCCGAAAGACGCTGCCGATTTGGCACTGACCCGCGTCGACAAGTTCCGTGCCGCAAAGGGCGGTTCGCCGACTGCAGACATTCGTTTGCAAATGCAGCGGACAATGCAAAAGCATGCTGCGGTGTTCCGCGACACAGCATTGCTGGCCGAAGGCGTTACCGAAATGCAAAAGGTCAACCAGCGTCTTGCCGACGTGCACGTCACCGACCGCAGCATGATCTGGAACACCGATCTCATTGAAACGCTTGAGCTCGACAATTTGATGGCGCAGGCTGTCTGCACCATCGAAAGCGCCAACAACCGCAAGGAAAGCCGCGGCGCGCATGCGCATGAGGATTATCCAGAGCGTGATGACGCAAATTGGATGAAGCACACCGCTTCATGGTTTGAAGGTTGGGGCGGCTCCGGCGGCGCGGTGAAAATCGACTACCGCCCAGTGCATGATTATACGCTGACCGACGAGGCAGAGTATATCAAGCCGAAGCCACGCGTTTACTAAGTTCCGCGAAAACGGAGGCTGTTATATCCAGGCTCCGTTTTCGTTTCTCGTGATCGAATATTGAGCAGGCGACGATGATTTCATCCGCTTGTGTGCGGGCCAAAAACGCTTTGACGCCCTCCTTTACGGTGTCAGCGGAGCCGATTGCGCTGGCAGATAATATGTCGTTCAACGCAGACGTAAATTGCGGGGGCAGTGACGCCACATAGCCTTCGACCGGCGGCGGCATTTGGCGGGGGTTGCCGGTGCGTAAGGCGACGAAGCTTTGCATTAGCGAGCTCGCCAAAAACTCCGCTTCCGCGTCGGTTTCGCCGGCGATGATGTTAAATGCCGCCATCGCATAGGGCTTGTCCAATATCGCGCTTGGCCGGAAATGGCTGCGGTAGATGTGCAGGGCCTCGTCGAGCATTGGCGGTGCAAAGTGGCTGGCGAAGGCGAAGGGCAAGCCCAATGCAGCGGCCACTTGCGCGCCGTAGAGGCTGCTACCCAAGATATAGAGTTGCACATGTGCACCCGCGCCGGGTGTCGCGACTATGCCGGTTTTGCCATCATCAGCGAAATAGCTTTGCAATTCCATGACGTCGCGCGGGAAGGCGTTCGGATCGCTGTCCAATGTGCGGCGGATTGCTGCGGCAACGCGTTGGTCGCTGCCGGGTGCACGGCCCAATCCAAGGTCGATCCTGCCGGGGTAAAGCGCGTCCAAAGTGCCAAATTGCTCGGCAATGACCAATGGCGCATGGTTGGGCAGCATGATGCCGCCTGAACCAACACGGATAGATTTGGTCGCTGCGGCAATATGCCCGATGACCACGCTGGTGGCCGCGCTGGCGATTCCGCGCATCCCGTGATGTTCGGCAACCCAATAGCGGCTGAAGCCCAAAGTTTCTGCGTGGGCAGCAAGATCAGCGGCATTGGCCAGCGCGCCAGCCACCGAACCACCTTCGACAACCGGAACAAGATCAAGCAGGGAGTAATTGGTCATGAACCCTAAATGGGTGCGTTGAAGCGTAATGCCAAGCGCAATCGACTATCGGGTGAAGGCGTGTATAAATTGCGGATGGTCACCGTGCTGTTCCTTCCCTTTCTTATCACCACAATGCTGATTGAACTGACACCAGGGCCGAACATGGCATGGCTCGCTTTGACCAGCGCCACACAAGGGAAGCGGCCCGGTTTTGCCGCTGTTGCGGGCATTGCAACGGGCCTTGCGATTCTTGCTGTGGCCTCGGCAATGGGGCTTGCCGCGCTCGCAGCCCGCGCACCTGTTGCCTTTAGCTTGCTGCGCTACGCAGGTGTGGCCTATTTATTATGGCTCGCATGGCAAACATGGGTTGGGGAGAAAGAAGCTGCAACCCGCCACATAGACGCGACGGCCATGGCGGCATGGTTCCGCCACGGCTTGCTGCTAAACTTGCTGAACCCAAAGGCTGCGGTGTTTTTTGTCACGGTCCTGCCAGCCTATATCGCAACGAATGCGCCAGTTGTTCCGCAGACCATGCTGCTGTCCGCCAGCTATGTTGCCATTGCGACGGCGGTACACCTCGTCATAGTTGTGTTGGCGGCCCAAGCGCATGGATGGATGACTGTGGGTAACCGCCGAAACCAAGTGCGCCGCGTTTTTGCGGTTCTGTTAGCGATAGTCGCAATCTGGTTCTTGGTGAGCACGCGCTAACCCTGTTTTCCTGACCTTGCAGGGACGCGCAAAAGCCTAGCGATAGCGCAACATAGAACGGTTAAGCTGCGCGACGGATTTGACACCCATCAACCGCATGTCACGATCAATTTCGTCGCGCAATTTGCCAACGATACGTTCAACACCCGGTTGGCCCGCTGCGGCCAATGCGTACAGATACAGCCGCCCGCCCGAGCATGCTGTGGCGCCTGCTGCCAGCGCCTTCAATACATGGCTGCCGCGCTGCACGCCGCCGTCGCAGATGATGTCGATCTTCCCGCCCACGGCGTCGGCGATTTCGGAAATCTGCTCGAATGGTGACCGCGATCCATCCAGCTGCCGTCCGCCGTGGTTTGACACCATGATCGCCGTCGCGCCAATGTCGACAGCCCGCTTCGCATCATCAACGGACATGATACCTTTTATACAAAATTCGCCGCCCCAGTCGGACTGGACTTTCTCCGCCATTTTCCAGTCCATCGACGTGTCGAGCATCGTGTTGAAATATTCGGCCACAGACACCGCGACATTGGTCCCGGCGTCCACATGCGTTTGCAGGTTGGGAAGCGAGAATTTCTCCCGAAACATATAGTTCAGCGCCCATGCTGGATGGATGGCGTAGCTGAGCACCGATGCAGGTGTAAATCGCGGCGGCGATGTGAACCCACTGCGCAGGCAGCGTTCCCGATTGCCGGATACGATCGTATCGACGGTTAACGCGATGGCATCAAATTTCGCGGCTTTACAGCGTTCGATCATCGACGCGTTCAGGCCTTTGTCTTTGTGAATATACAGCTGAAACATTTTGGGTGTTTTGATGCGTTCACCGACTTCCTCGATGCTCACCGTGGCAAGTGAGGAAATGCCGAACCATGTGTTAAACTGCTGCGCCACAGCGGCAACGGCGCGTTCACCTTGCCAATGGAATAAGCGTTGCAACGCGGTCGGCGATAGCATGAGCGGCATCGCAATGTCTTTGCCCATGACCCGAACTTTTGTGTCGATATCCGAAACGCCCGCGAGCACATTGGGCACAAGGTCGCAGTCGTCGAACGACGAGCTGTTGCGCCCTTTCGTCCGCTCATCATCGGCTGCGCCGTCGATATAGTTAAAGATAGGCGACGGCAGGCGCGACTTCGCCAGCTGGCGAAAATCGGCGACATTATGGCAATCATTCAAACGCATGTGGACCTTATGACAGGCCTTTTACACAATTGCACCTATTTGGTCTTGGCATTCTGCCATATTGTCCTGCACCAATATTGCGTTTAGCGATGTACAACGCAACCCTAACGCAAAGGCTATCTCCCATGTTCCTCCAAGGCAAAACGGCGCTTATCACT
This sequence comes from Sphingorhabdus sp., assembly GCF_044338195.1. Lineage (GTDB taxonomy): Bacteria > Pseudomonadota > Alphaproteobacteria > Sphingomonadales > Sphingomonadaceae > Sphingorhabdus_B. Next base: position 19,016 of record NZ_JBIIMC010000005.1, read on the forward strand.
GGTTCAACATCTGGCATTGGACTGGGTTATGCGCGCGCCCTTGCGGCCGAGGGCGCCAATGTGATGATCAACGGTTTCGGTGATGCGGATGCCATACAAGGGTATGTGGCGGAACTCGCCGCCGCAAGCGGTGGCAAAGCACTCCATTCTGGCGCGGATATGATGAAGCCAGATGAAATCAGGGCGATGGTCGCCGAATGTAGCGAGAAACTGGGATCGCCTGATATTTTGATCAACAATGCGGGTATCCAGCATGTTGCACCGGTGGATGAATTCCCGGAAGATAAATGGGACGCAATCATGTCGATCATCTTGTCGTCTGCCTTCCATACCACGAAAGCTGCCTTGCCCGCGATGAAGGCAAAGGGGTGGGGCAGGGTGATCAACACCGGTTCGATGCACAGCCTTGTCGCGTCACCGTTTAAGTCGGCGTATAACGCGGCAAAGCATGGCCTTGCAGGCTTTAGCAAAACGGTTGCGCTTGAGGTCGCGACGCAAGGCATAACCGTCAACAATATCTGCCCGGGATATGTGTGGACGTCATTGGTTGAAAACCAAATTCCCGACACGATGAAAGCGCGCGGCTTGACGCGCGAACAAGTCATCAACGATGTATTGCTGGCCAACCAGCCGCAGAAGAAATTTGTTCAGGTTGAACAATTGGCAGCTTTGGCGGTGTTCCTGTGCCGGGATGAGGCCAGCGCGATTACCGGAACGAACCTATCGGTTGATGGTGGCTGGACCGCCCAATAAATCTTGGTTTCTGGGTTCACTGCGCAAGGGTGACATTAGTCTCCGTTTCCTCTTCCTCCTCCTTTTGGGCAGGTGCGCCTGGCATGCTAAATACAGGTGGCTTATAGCCATTTGTGTGAGTTTGGGGTGCGTCCGGATTTTCCCTCTCTGATTGCGGGGATACGCCAAATGGCAATCCGAAATCAGCTTGAATTGGCCGGCCGTCAATCGATGGCGCGCCGGTTATAAATCCAACAGAAACCCCAGAATCGAATGATACAGGCGGCGGAGATGGCGGCGGCGAGGGTAGCGGTGCTGTTGGCTCGGGTGGCGGCGCGTTAACTTCGGGGTTTGCTACATCTGCGGCTTGGCTAGGCGCCAGGGGGTCGCCCTGCGGAATGACCACGGTGATGAACCCGGTGACCGACAGAACCCCAAGCAAGATTTTTAGAGTATTATCCACGCGCCCCAGCCTGTTTGGTTGCAAGGGGGATATACCAACGGCCTTAAGAAAATATTAGCGACAATGCGTTGGCCCATAGAAAAAATCCGCCGACATTGCTGCCGGCGGTTAGGTGTTTTCCTCCCCAGGAAAACTCGTAAAATAGATGTGCGCTTACTTGCCGCCTGCACTTCCCAAACGGTGGTAGAGGCGGGCAAATTTGATCGACTCCGGCTGATCCTTGATCGCTTCCAGATAGTGGACCAAGGCTTGCCTTAAAAGCGTGAGGTCCTCGGTCGACAATACGGCGCGGGCGCGTGCTGGTTCGCTCATGGATTCACCTTTCTTAGGCTGCGTTGCTGAACTGGTTCATGGTGTTATCTTTACCACCGGCCTTGAGCGCGGCTTCGCCAGCGAAATATTCCTTATGTTCGTCACCAATGTCGGAACCCGACATGTTCTGGTGCTTAACACAAGCGATACCTTGGCGGATTTCCTTGCGCTGGACGCCGGCGACATAGCCAAGCATGCCCATTTCGCCGAAATAATCCTTCGCCAGATTGTCCGTGCTCAATGCCGCGGTGTGATATGTTGGCAAGGTAATCAGGTGGTGGAATATGCCCGCACGCTTTGCAGAATCGCGTTGGAAATTCTGGATCCACATATCGGCCTGTGTGCCCAATTCTGTTTCATCATATGACGCACTCATCAGGTTTGCACGGTCGTAAGCCGACACGTCCTTACCTTCTGCAGCCCAGGCGTCGAACACCTGCTGACGGAAATTGAGCGTCCAGTTGAAGCTTGGCGAGTTATTATATGCCAATTTGGCGTTGGGAACGACTTCGCGGATACGGTCGACCATGCCGGCAATCTGTTCAATGTGTGGCTTTTCGGTTTCGATCCAGATCAGGTCGGCGCCATTCTGCAGCGATGTGATGCAATCCAACACGCACCGGTCTTCGCCTGTTCCTGAACGGAATTGGAAAAGGTTCGACGGCAAACGCTTTGGCTTCAAAAGCTTCCCATTGCGGTTCAGGATGACATCGCCATTCTGCGCTGTGCTTGGGTCGATTTCTTCGCAATCGAGGAAGCTGTTATACAGGTCGCCCAGATCGCCAGCTTCTTTCGATACAGCGATCTGCTTGGTCAGGCCTGCGCCCAAGGAGTCCGTACGAGCCACGATGATGCCATCAGGAACGCCCAGTTCGAGGAACGCGTAGCGGCAGGCCCGAATTTTTTGCAGAAAATCTTCGTGCGGGACAGTAACCTTGCCATCTTGGTGGCCACATTGTTTTTCGTCCGAAACCTGATTTTCGATCTGCAAGGCACATGCACCCGCTTCAATCATCTTTTTGGCCAGAAGATAGGTTGCCTCGGCATTACCAAAACCTGCGTCAATGTCCGCGATGATCGGCACGACGTGGGTTTCATGGTTTTCGATTTTGGCAAGCGCCTGCGCTTCCTTGGCCGCATCGTTAGCCGCACGTGCGTCATCAAGGTCTTTAAAGAGCAGGTTGAGCTCACGGCTGTCCGCCTGACGCAGGAATGTGTAAAGTTCGCCGATAAGGGCAGGGACGCTTGTCTTTTCATGCATCGATTGGTCGGGCAAAGGGCCAAACTCGCTGCGCAGCGCCGCGATCATCCAGCCAGACAGATAGAGATAGCGCTTTTTGGTGGTGCCGAAATGCTTCTTAATCGAAATCATCTTTTGTTGGGCAATGAACCCGTGCCAGCAGCCCAGCGACTGCGTGTATTGTGCGGGGTCAGCATCATAAGCCGCCATGTCTTCGCGCATAATTTTCGCGGTGTAGCGTGCAATGTCGAGGCCCGTCTGGAAACGGTTTTGCAATTGCATACGCGCCACGGACTCCGCGCTAATCGAGTCCCATGTGCCATTATTCGCGGCAATGTGCGTGCTGTTTTCAGCAATGAGCGACTGGTATGACATTTACAATTCCTTCGGTAACCTGATTTATGCGTGCAGTTTTGCGACACAAATGGCCAAAGGACGAGTCAATCTTGTAATATTTGTTGTGTTATGGTGCAGATAAGTTAAGATTTAATTGTAAATCTGTAATATAACGTACAAGGCGTCGCCATGAGTGAACAAAAGCTATTTGCCGGTCATGCCGTCCGCAGAATCCGTCGTGCAAACGGACTGACGCAAGGGGCAATGGCCGATGCGCTCACCATATCCGCGTCGTACCTCAACCTGATTGAGCGCAACCAACGTCCGCTCACGGCCACATTGTTGCTGAAGCTCGCGCAGTCCTATGATTTCGATCCACGCACACTGACTGGGACAACCCCCGGCGGCGGCGTTGAGGCCATTCGCCGCCGGTTGAGCGATCCCATGTTTGCCGATCTGTCTGTCGACCGAACACAGGTGGAAGAATGGATCGCCGCCAGCCCTGACGCAGCCGAAGCTTTTGCGCGCGCGTTTGACCGCTTGTCCGGCGGTTCGCATGGCGCCGCGGGCACGATGCAAGGCGGCGCAAGTATTGAACCTGAATCCATCGCATCGGCGCGGCGTGAGATTGAACGCTGGCGCAACCATTTTGCGGATTTGGACGCGCAAGCTGAAAACCTCGCGGATGAACTGCGCCTCACGAACGCGGACCTTTACGGCGCGATTACCGAACGGCTGCGCGTGAAGCATCAGCTGTCGATACGGATATTGCCGTTCGATGTGATGCCTGACCGGTTACGCCGGCTAGACCTACATGCCCGGCAATTGCAGCTTTCGGAGCTGTTGGACCCAGCAAGCCGCACATTCGCCGCCGCCTTGCAACTTGGCATGTTGGAGGCGAAAGCCGAGATTGAGGCGCTCGTTTCCGGAGCGTCCTTTGCCGAACGGGCCGGGGAGCGTCTCTACCGACGCCATTTGCACAGCTATTTCGCCGCAGCCGTCATGATGCCCTATGCACGTTTCCTGCGCGCTTGCGAGGCGACGGGCTATGATCTCATCTTGCTGCAACGCCGGTTTGGCGCTGGTTTTGAACAAGTCGCGCACCGCCTAACGACGTTGCAGCGGGTGGGGCACCGCGGACTGCCATTTTTCATGCTGCGGATCGATCGGGCCGGGCAGAGCAGTAAGCGTTATGCCGGGGCGAGCGCTTCACCTTTGGTGGAGACCGACCGTCGGTGCCCGTTGTGGCACGTGCACAATGTCTTTGCACGACCGGGCACGCTGATGCCGCATCTGGTTGAGCTGGAGGACAAAAGCCGCTGGTTCACCCTGTCGCGCACAGTCCACCCGCAAACCGCTGTGAGCGGCGGTGTGGAAGCTGAATTTGCCATTTGTTTGGGGATCGATGCGAAGCTCGCGGCACCCTTGGCCGCGGCGCGGGGCTGGGACCTACGCGATGCAGCAGCGACGCCGATCGGATTGGGCTGTCCTGCGTGCACGCGATCGGACTGCCCGCAACGCAGCGCGCCGCCAGCGGGCAGAGTGCTGGTATTCAATGAGCGCGAACGAGGGTTGTCGCCATTCATATTCGACCGGACGGTTTAATGGGTGTGTCAGCCCTTGCCGAAATCGCGCATGTTACATTTTGTGCAGGCGTCTCACGGGATGTGGCTGCAGACTGTAAAGTTAATCGACACTTTACCATTGCCCGTTAGCACATCCGACATGGACGCGGCGCAATGATACAGCTTTTTAGGCATTACATACCCTATGCGGTGCCGTTTCTGGCGCTGGATGATCTCCTGCGGATCAAAACAACGGGCGTGCATGACGTGATGACAGCGTGTCTCATCGGGAGGCAGCATAAATGACCGAACATCTGCAAAAGCTAATCATTGTGGAAGACGACCTTGGTCTTCAGAAGCATCTAAAATACTCATATGAAGATTTCGACGTTTTTTGCGCGTCCAGTCGTGAAGAAGCGCTCGCCTTGCTGCGCGAAGTAGAGCCTGACACCAAAATCATTGTCGTGTCGGGAGATGGCGCACATGAAAGCGCGCTGCGTGCCATTTCCGCATTGCAGCAACCCGATAACGACGGCGCGTTGTTGCTGGGAACCATACGCACTGGGTCACCGGAGATGGTGAAGGTTGCCCGCACCATCGAGCGGATCGCACCAGCTGATATTTCGGTGTTGCTGTTGGGGGCCAGCGGCACGGGAAAGGAATTGCTGGCGCGCGGTCTGCACAATGCCAGCGGTCGGCGCGATCAGCCATTCGTCGCCATCAACTGCGGTGCAATCCCTGAAAATTTGTTGGAATCCGAATTGTTCGGCCACGAAAAAGGCGCGTTTACCGGCGCTGTTAAAACGACCGAGGGCAAGATTGAACTGGCACATGGCGGAACGCTCTTCTTGGATGAAGTGGGCGACATCCCGTTAGCGCTGCAGGTAAAGCTGCTGCGTTTTCTGCAGGAACGCAATATTGAGCGCATTGGCGGCCGCAAAGCCATTCACGTGGATGTCCGCGTGGTCTGCGCCACCCATCGCAATCTCAGCAAGATGATTGCGGAACAAGCTTTTCGCGATGATTTGTTTTACCGATTGGCAGAAGTCACCGTCAATATTCCGCCGCTTGCCGCGCGCACCGGGGACGCAATTTTGTTGGCCAAGCATTTCGTCAGCAAATTTGCACGCGAGATGAATCCGACGGTTAAGGGCATGTCGACCGGCGCATTGGCGGCAATTGATGCATGGACCTGGCCGGGAAATGTCCGCGAACTTGAAAACCGCATCAAGCGCGCTGTTATCATGGCAGAAGGAGCGTTTGTCACGGCGGATGACCTTGACTTGGGCGACGGGAATGCGGAAGATCTGCAACTCAACTTGAAGGCAGTGCGCGAGGCCGCCGACCGCAAGGCGATTGGGCGGGCGATTGCGCGGACAGAGGGCAATATTTCCAGCGCAGCGAAGTTACTGGGGGTTAGCCGACCGACGCTGTACGATCTGATGAAGCAATATGATCTGCAATTGTGATGGGCACTGTATCAGCCAAAAGCTGCAGTAAAAAGTCAGCTAAGCGCCAGTAATTCGGCTGGATCGATACCGGCGCGCTGCATTTGGGCTTTTACGTCAGGCCAAATATTGTTCATGAAATTGTCGCGCTCGAAACTGCGCAGTTTTGAGATTGCGCCAGTTGCAACGAACAAACCGACGCCGCGCTTAACGTCCACGAGCCCGCTATCTTGAAATAGCTGATAGGCCTTAGCGACCGTCAATGGGTTCGCGCCTTGGTCTGCAGCAAATGCGCGGACAGACGGCAACATGTCGCCTTCCTTATACGCACCGTCCAAAATGGCGGCGGCAATCACATCGCGCAATTTCAAATATACGGGTTTTACGTCGTTTTTCATTACGTGCTTACTGCCATAATACAGTAGGGCGCGTCAAGGCGGCTATTTTACGGCCATTGGCGGATGATGTTCGACGGATCGGGGCGTGGCCGCTCTTCAAGAGGCAGGGCCGGGGATCCCATGAAGAACAGCCCAGCAATTTGTTCGTCGCCGACGCAAATCGCTTTGCGCACGCTGTCGTCGTACGTCGCCCACCCGGTTATCCAGCTTCCGACAAAACCATGTGCGTGGGCTGCGTGCAGCAAGTTCATGCCGACGGCACCGACGCTGAGTTGCTGTTCCCACAAAGGAATTTTTGCGCTTGGCTGGGGCGCATACACCAAAAGGACAAGCGTTGGGGCCATACGCGATGGAGATACCGCTGCGTCAATTTGTGCATCCCGCGCATCGGGATTGGCTGCGGTAAATGCGTGCGTGAGGAGTTCAGCAAAGGCGGTGCGGTCAGTGATCTCGACAAAACGCCACGGAAATAGCTTGCCATGGTCGGGGGTGCGCATAGCGGTCTGCAATATGCGATTAAGTGTGGCTTGGTCGGGGCCGGGCTCCACCATGTCGCGTGGTTTGCCAGACCGGCGGGTTTCGAGATAGCGGGTTACGGAGGTGAGGTCGTTGAACATTCCACTCTCTTCGACGAATTTTGACCGCATCCGCAATTAAATTCTTCACACGCGCAATTTTTCAGTTAGATGATGCATCAGAGAAACAGGCGGCGAAGACCGTCTAGTTAAAGATTATCGAGGGGATTGCACGTGGGTCTGAAAGACATTGCGCTTTGGCAGGAGCAGGATTGGATTACAGCGATCGCGGCTGCAGTTCTGGCTTTCTTCCTGCTCGGCGGGGCATATATCGCTACACGCAAGGAGCCTGAATTTGCTGGCCATCCGCGTGGCCTCTACGTTCTCTTTTTCGCAGAGATGTGGGAGCGTTTTTCCTATTACGGGATGCGCGCGCTGCTTATCCTTTACCTTACAAAGCACTGGCTCTTTTCCGACGGCCAATCGAACCTGATCTATGGGGCCTATACCAGCCTTGTGTACATCACACCGGTTCTCGGCGGGTGGCTTGCTGACCGCTATTTAGGCCAGCGTAAGGCAGTGGCATTCGGTGCAGTCCTGTTGACCTTTGGTCATGTCCTGATGGCATTTGAAGGTTTGGCGGGCGTTACGGACCCGTTGGTGAAACAGGCGGATCCCGCGATCAACATATTCTGGCTGGCGTTGGCCTTCATCATCGTCGGTTCGGGTTTCCTCAAGGCCAATATCTCGGTAATTGTCGGCCAGCTTTATCCGCGCACCGATGTGCGTCGTGACGGTGCCTATACTATATTTTATATGGGCATTAATGTGGGCGCCGCGATCGGTACCATCTTTGCCGGTTATCTTGGCGAAACCTATGGCTGGTCCTATGGTTTTGGCGCAGCTGGCCTCGGTATGCTGCTCGGCCTGATCGTGTTTGTGTTTGGCAAGCCTTTGCTCATGGGCCGTGGCGAAGCTCCGGCACCCATGACCAAGTCGACCGAATATGGCATTTATGGCGTCGGCCTTGCTGCTGTTGCCGGTATCTGGCTGCTGATCCAGTATCAGGGCTTTTATGGCTGGTTGCTGCTCGGCCTTGGTGTGCTGTTGCTCGGCTATGTTCTGCTACAATCGTTCAAGCTAGATGTGGAGGCGCGCCATCGCATTTACGCCATCCTCTTCCTGTTGGCGTTGCAGCCCCTGTTTTGGGCGTTGTTCGAACAGGCTGGTGGTAGCATGAACCTGTTCACTGACCGCTTTGTTGATCGTCAGGGCGTGCCGGCGTCGATCTTCCAGTCGATCAACCCGATCTATATCATTTTGCTAGGGCCTATCTTTGCCGGCCTTTGGGTGTGGCTCGGCCGACGCGGACTGGAGCCTTCGACCCCTGCAAAATTCGGGATCGCGCTGGCGCAGATTGGCTTTGCCAACCTCGTTCTCGTCTGGGGAGCGAACAGCGTTGGTTCCGATACGCTGGTGCCAGTGTTGTTCATCTTTGCCTTTTACCTGTTTGCCACGACTGCAGAGCTTTGCCTCTCACCAGTAGGGCTGTCGGCGATGAATCGGCTTGCGCCGGCCACCATGGCGTCGCTGATCATGGGGGCATGGTTCTTTGCGACTGCGGGCGGCAACTTCCTTGCTGGCATCATCGGTGCTGCAACGGGGGGGCATGATGGTGCAATGACCCGTGAGGGGCTGATCAACGTCTATGAACAGATCGGCTACATCACCATTGCCATCGGCGTGGTCGTGCTTCTGGTATCACCTCTGGTGAAACGCTTGATGCATCTCGACACGCTTAAGGACGAAGACACCGCAGAAGAAAAGGCAGCATAAGCATATGAAGAGCAATTTGCGCTGGTCAATCCTGGCCGCTCCGCTGGCGTTGGCCGCCTGTTCAAACGCGGAAGGCCCAAAGACGGCTTCTGTCGCACCTGTCGTAAAGCCGGTGGAAAAGGCACCTGCGCCGTTCCCGTCGACATATAAGGCATATCCCGGCGTTGCCACAGCCATCCGTAACGTCACCATTTATGATGGCGAAGGCGGCAAAATCGAAAATGGCGTGGTCTTCATTTCGGGCGGCAAGATTAGCAGCGTCGGTGGGCCGGACACCCTCATACCTTCGGGTACGACGGTCATTGATGGTGCAGGCAAGTTTGTGACGCCAGGCATTATCGATATCCACTCACATCTCGGTGATTATCCTACGCCATCGGTGGACGCGCATAGCGACGGTAATGAAGCAACATCGCCGACTACACCCGAAGTTTGGGCGGAACACAGCGTGTGGCCGCAGGATCCAGGCTTTAGCCGGGCACTCGCCAATGGCGGCGTCACCGCGCTTCAGGTTCTGCCCGGATCGGCTAACCTGATGGGTGGTCGCTCTGTTGTCTTAAAGAATGTCTATGCGCGCACAGTGCAGGGCATGAAGTTCCCGGGCGCGCCGTACGGCATGAAAATGGCTTGTGGTGAAAACCCGAAGCGCGTTTACGGCAGCAAGGGGCGCATGCCTTCCACCCGCATGGGCAACATCGCCGTGAACCGTCAGACATGGATTAAAGCGCAGGATTACAAGAAAAGGCGCGACAGCGGTAAGGAATATACCCGCGATCTCGGCCTTGAAACGCTTGCTGGAGTTTTGGATGGCGACATCTCGATCCAGAACCACTGCTACCGCGCCGACGAAATGGCACTCGTTCTCGATATGGCGAAGGAATTTGGCTACAAGGTATCGACATTCCACCATGCCGTTGAAAGCTACAAGATCGCTGACTTGTTGCGCGACAATGGCGTGTGTTCCGCCGTTTGGGCGGACTGGTGGGGCTTCAAGATGGAAGCCTATGACGCTATCCCTGAAAATGCCGCGATATTGCACAATACGGGTGCTTGTGTCGTCATTCACTCCGACGACGAGAACCAGATCCAGCGTCTGAACCAAGAAGCGGCAAAGGCGCAGGCCGATGGTCGCCGGATGGGCATTAATATCAGCGATGCTGAAGTCATCAAATGGCTGACATATAACCCAGCCAAGGCGCTTGGCATTTCGGACAAAACCGGCAGTTTGAAGCCCGGTAAGATGGCCGATCTGGTGCTGTGGAATGGCAATCCGCTCAGCGTATACACGCGTCCTGAAAAGGTCTGGATCGACGGCGCGTTGATGTTTGATGCAAGTAACCCCAAAATACGTCCGGTCAGCGACTTTGAGCTTGGCCAGCCCGGTGAAGGAGATGTGAAATGAGGCATTTCCTCTATGCTGCTGCCGCGCTTGCGGCTTTTGCGACACCCGTTTCCGCTGAAACCATAGCCATTACCGGCGGCCGCGTCGTGATTGGCGATGGTAGTGCACCTATTGAAGGCGGCACTGTGGTTGTCCGTGATGGCGTTGTCGTTGCTGCTGGTGCCGGTGTTTCGGTCCCGTCGGGCGCACGTCGCATAGACGCATCGGGCAAATGGGTAACACCAGGGGTTTTCGCGGGCTTCACCCGTTTGGGCCTCGCTGAAGTCGATGCCGTTAACGGCACGAACGACAAAAGCGGCGGTCGAAGCGGTTTCTCGGCCGCGATCGACGTTGCGCCTGCGATTGATCCGTTCCGGTCGCCATTTGCGGTTAACCGTTCCGCCGGCGTAACGCGTGCAGTCGTTGCGCCTGAAGGCGCTGCTTCCATTTTTGCAGGGCAGGGTGCCATTGCGGATCTGGGAGCGGACAGTAACCCGGTTACCAAGGCACGTGCATTTCAATTTGCCGAATTCGGTGAAGAGGGTGCGGCTGCCGCTGGCGGAAGCCGCGCCGGAACGCATCTGCATTTCCGCGCGATGTTGCGCGAAGCGCAGGATTACGCCGCTGGGCGTGGTACCTTTGATGATGATTTGCTAAAGGCAGAAGACGCCAAGGCGTTGCTATCCGTGCTGCGCGGCGAAACGCGTCTTTTGATTCATGTCGAAGGCGCAAATGACATGCTGCGGCTCATTGAGTTGAAACGCGACTTCCCATCGATCAAAATGGTATTTGTCGGCGTAAGTGAGGGCTGGCGGGTTGCACCGCAGCTGGCGCAAGCCCGTATTCCCGTTATCGCGTCGGCGTTGAACGACTTGCCGGCATCGTTTGAAATGCTGGGTGCAACGCAGAGCAATATCGGCCGCATGAAAGATGCCGGTGTGCAGGTGGCCATTGGCATGATCAATGACCGCGATTCGCATCAATTGCGGTACACGACGCAATATGCAGGCAACATCGTTAGCCTTGAGCGCGTACCCGGTGCGACTGGTCTGACATGGGATGAGGCATTTGCCGCCATTAGCTCGGTTCCCGCCGATATTATGGGTGTTGGTGACCGTTTGGGTAGCCTCAAGGCCGGTAAAGCCGCAGACGTCGTTGTTTGGGATGGCGATCCGCTTGAGCTGTCCTCCGCGCCGACGACAGTGATCATCGATGGCGTCGAACAGCCGCTCGACAACCGGCAAAACCGACTGCGTGACCGCTATGCAAGGCCAACAGAAGGCAATTTGCCAAAGGCATATGATCGTTGATGCAATGAACTGCTATTGAGTGTGGACATCCAACAGCGGGAGGTAATGTTGTGAGCGATTATCTGTTATTGGTTGCCGCCTCCATATTGTTTGTCGGAAGCCATTTCCTCATGTCGCATCCTTGGCGCGCGGATATGGTCAGGAGATTCGGTGCAAACGGGTTTCTGGGGATTTATTCGCTCGTCTCGTTTGCAACATTTGGCTGGATGCTTGTTGAATTTGGGCGTGTGCCAAAGGGTGACGCACTGTGGCCAGCAAGCGACGCGGTGTGGATAGTGGCAAGCGTGCTCACTTTGGTTGCCGCTGTCTTGTTTTCCGGATCGTTCATCCGCAACCCGTCATTGCCGGGTGTGCCCGACGCCATGGCTGGGCAAGCGCCCTTTGGTGTGTTTAAGGCGACCCGCCACCCGATGATGTGGGGCTTTGCGCTGTGGGGCATTGCGCATATTTTGGTGGCGCCGCGGATCGACAATTTCATTTTTGCCGGAAGCTTGGTTTTCCTCGCACTGGTGGGTTCCAAGGCGCAGGAAATCAAGAAACGCAAGCTTATGGGCGCCCAATGGGACGGGTGGCTGCGCAGGACGCATTTCGCCATCCAACCTGTTGCCTTGTTTCAGGTCGGGATCGGTCCGTGGCTAGCAGGCATATTCCTCTGGGCCGCCGCAACTTGGGCGCACCCATATTGGAATGTTGCTGGCGCTGGCCTGTTCCGGTGGTTCAGCTTTTAAAGCCGAACCATCCGCATACCGCGTTCGCCATAGCGCGGACCAGCAGTCCCGCCACGTGGAGCGGCTAAATCGAGCTTCGCAAGGTCGTCCGCATCCAGCGTAACATAAACGGCCCGTGCACTGTCCTCCATCGTCACGCGGCGCTTAAAGCCCGGGATCGGCACAATGTCGCTGCCTTGCGCCAATATCCAAGCCAGCGCGATTTGCGCGTGTGACGCATTGTGTTTGGCGGCAATTTGACCAACGACATCAACAATCGCGAGGTTGGCGGCAAAATTGTCGCCTTGGAAACGCGGATCCTGGTGTCGCCAGTCATTGTCAGGCAGTTCGTCAAGGCTACGGAACGAACCCGTCAGGAAACCGCGACCCAATGGCGAATAAGGCACAAAGCCTATGCCAAGTTCGCGGCATGTTGGCAGGATTTCGTCTTCGATATCGCGTTCCCACAGCGAATATTCGCTTTGCAGTGCGGAGATTGGCGCAACTGCTGCGGCACGGCGGAGCGTTTCTGGTCCCGCTTCGGACAGCCCGATATGCTTGATTTTGCCTTCGGTGATCAAATCCGCCATTGCACCGACGGTCTCTTCGATGGGAACAGCTGGGTCGACGCGGTGTTGGTAATAAAGATCCAGGCAGTCGATGCCCAGGCGCTTCAATGTGCCTTCAACAGCTGATTTTGCATTGGCTGGCGAGCCATCCACGCCAACGATATTTCCGCCATCGAATTTGAAACCGAATTTGCTTGCGATGATCAGTCCGTCACGTTTGCCTTTGATCGCTTCGCCGACCAGTTCTTCATTCTGGAATGGACCATAAATTTGGGCCGTGTCGAAAAAGGTGATGCCCATATCGATCGCGCGATGGATGGTTTTGATTGCCTCATCGGGATCAGCATCTTGACCATAAGTGATGTTGCCGCCTTTGATCATCGGCATACAACCGACGCCAATGGCGGAGACTTTCAGGCCGTGGCCAAGTTCACGATATTGCATGGGCGTTTTCCTTTTCGGGGGCTTCAATGGCGGTAGCGAGCGCAACGTCCATCTGCACATTGCCGGTTGTCCGGAAAATATCCGGCAGCGTTTCCACCGCGATTAACAAAGCGAGTGGCTCCACCGGAATTCCCAGCGCAATACATATCGGCGCGATTGAGGTCACAAAGCTGACTGTTCCGGGAAGGCTTACCGCGCCCATTGAGGTCAGTGCGGCGATAAAAATTGCAGCGCCATAATCGAACGCGTCAAGCTTTATGCCGAACCAGTTTGCAACATACAGCGCGACGGCAAGGTTCATTGCAGGGCCAGTGGCACGCAACAATGCCACCGCCATCGGCAACACAAGGCCTGCAGTGGACTCACGAACGCCCAACGCCTCTGACTTCTTCAACATCAAAGGAAGGCTGGCCAAGGATGATTGGGTGGATACGGCAAAGGCTTGAACCGGGGCAATCTGGCGGGCAAAATCGCGGAAGCGCACTTTGCCTGCAAAAACCGCAATGGGATAAGCAAAGGCGCCGACGATGATACCGACGATGGATACCGTGACAATATAATGCGCAACAGCGCCCAACGCGGCCAATCCGGATCGCGCGCCAACGACAAATGCCAACGCAAACACGCCGATAGGCGCGAGCTTTAGCACCCATTCGATGACGAGGATCATGGCGTCGGCAAGCGCGCTGAAAAATCCAGCCATGTGCGCCCGTGGCTCTTGCGCAAGGCGCGTCACGGCAAAGGCAAAGACGAGCGTGAAAATCAGAAGTGGCAAGATGGAGTCACTTGCTGCTGCTGAAATCGGATTGGTTGGCACCAACGCAACGACGAAATCACGCAAACTGGGTTGTTCGGCTACCGCTGGCGCGGTTGTCAGCGCCGACCGAAGCGCGTCCGCACTTTCTTGTGGCATGGGCCAAAGCGATAGCACCATTGGGGTCAACAGCGCGCCCAACGTAGCCGACATGAACATCATCACGACTATCCAGCTGATGGTGCGCGCGGCCATTGGTCCGGCCCGCGCGGCTTCCGCGCTTTTGACTATTCCAGTGATAACCAATGCGACCACCAACGGAACAACAGTCATGCGAAGGCCGTTGAGCCATAATGTTCCCACAATATCGAGGATCAGATCCAGCTTTTCGCCAGCGGAAGGTGATAGCGCGGTCACGAAAATGCCGAGGGCAAGGCCAATAACGAGGGCGATAAGAATACGGGTAGCGTTTGACATAGTATCGGGTCTTGCCAGCCCATCGCTCCCTATGCAAGGGAGAGCCTTAACAGCGTGGAAATTCACAACGTGAACCGCAGAACGGCAGGAAGCAAAATGGCGCGCAAATATTTCGGGACAGATGGTATCAGAGGGCGCACCAATACGGGCGCCATGACACCGGAAATGGCGATGAGGGTCGGCCAGGCTGCAGGCACGCATTTCCTGCGCGGCGGGCATAAACACCGGGTCGTCATCGGGAAAGATACGCGCCTTTCGGGCTATATGATCGAAAATGCGCTCGTGGCTGGATTTACCAGCGTGGGCATGGATGTCGTCCAGTTCGGCCCGATTCCGACCCCGGCCGTTGCGCTCCTGACGCGGTCCATGCGCGCAGACCTTGGCGTGATGATCTCTGCCAGCCATAATCCTTATGAAGACAACGGTATTAAGCTGTTTGGACCCGACGGATATAAATTATCTGATGCCGATGAACAGGCGATTGAGGCCTTGCTGGACGAAAAGCTGACGCTTGCTGACGCCCCGGATATTGGCCGCGCGCGCCGTATTGAGGACAGCCGCGGGCGTTACATCCATGCGGTGAAGGCGTCGGTGCCGGAACATATCCGTTTTGATGGACTACATGTCGTGCTCGATTGCGCAAATGGCGCGGCGTATCAGGTCGCACCTACGGCCATTTGGGAACTGGGTGCCAAGGTTACGTCAATCGGGGTTGAACCAAATGGTAAGAATATCAATGACAAGGTTGGGTCAACGCATGTTGCCACGCTTCAGGAAACCGTTGTTGCATCGGGCGCGGATATTGGAATTGCGCTTGACGGTGATGCCGACCGATTGATCGTTGTCGACGAACATGGCCAAGTGGTCGACGGCGACCAGATTATGGCTTTGCTTGGCTGTGCCATGCGCCGCGCAGGCAAACTTACGGGCGACGGTATTGTTGCGACCGTGATGTCCAACCTTGGCCTAGAGCGCTATTTGGAGAGCCAGCATTTAAAACTCATCCGTGCAAAGGTGGGTGACCGCTATGTCCTCGAAGAAATGCGCAAGCATGGTATCAACGTCGGCGGCGAGCAATCGGGGCATATGATCCTTTTGGATCATGCGACCACCGGGGACGGCACGATTGCTGCGCTTCAAGTATTGGCGCAGCTCGTCGAGAGCGGGAAGCCAGCCAGTGAAGTGTTGCACCTGTTCGATCCGGTGCCGCAGCTTTTGAAAAACGTTCGTTTCTCGGGCGGTAAGCCATTGGAGGATGTGCGCGTTCAGCAGGTTATCGCCGATGCTGAAGCCGAATTGGCCGGCACTGGCAGGCTTGTCATCCGCCCGTCGGGCACAGAACCCGTCATCCGCGTTATGGCGGAGGGCGATGATGCTGCACAGGTTGAGCGCATCGTTGACGGCATATGCGACGCTGTGAGGGTAGCTGCGGCCTGATGCCTCACAACGCACCCGCGCGCATTCTTATCATCGCTGGGTCCGACAGCGGCGGCGGCGCTGGTATTCAGGCGGATATTAAGACGGTCACCATGCTTGGCGGGCATGCGATGACCGCGATTACGGCCATCACCGCGCAGAACACGCTGGGTGTCGATGCGGTGCATATGGTGCCAACGCAGATGGTCATGGACCAGATCGCGGCCGTTGTGAGCGATATTGGCGTGGATGCCGTAAAAATCGGTATGATTGGAAATGCGGCCACGGCACATGCCGTTGCAGACAGTCTGTCGGAGCATTCTTGTCCCATCATATTCGACCCTGTCATGGTGGCGACCAGTGGCGCTGTGCTCGCTGATGCCGATACCATCTCCGCATTTGAGCGCCTTATGGGAATTGCGACGCTGACGACGCCCAATCTGCCCGAACTGCAGGCGCTCGGCGGAAAGGATAGCTTGCTGGGGCGGCGCATATCGTTGCTTATCAAAGGCGGGCATGCGGACGGCGACCAGATTGTGGATGAACTGCACGTCGCGCTAGGCCAAAGCGAAAGCTGGAGTGACGCGCGGATTGAAACGCGCAGTGCCCACGGAACGGGTTGCACCTTGGCCACGGCTATTGCGACGGGGTTGGGGCAGGGAATGGAACTGGTGCCAGCCATTGAACGCGCGCGCTTGTTCGTACGCTTGGCGCTGCTCGACGCGCCGGGCCTTGGTCAAGGTCACGGGCCCATGGCGCACCAAGCCGTGCGCGAAGATGCGATGGTTGCCGGGCCGTCGCTCAATCACGTCACCGTTGGATGCCGCAATTATGCCGCCTCTGTCGATTTTTACAAAGCGCTCGGTCTTCAACAGATCGTCGACAGCCCGGACAATGGCTACGCGCGGTTTGAAATGCCAAATGGCGTTACCTTTTCGGTCCACCAACATGATGACTGCGCGACATCGACTGTAGTCTATTTTGAAAGCAAGCGGTTGGATGCGTGGGTGACGGAACTCACCAGCCAAGGATATATTTTCGAACAAATGCCGCAGGACGAAAGCTGGGGTTGGCGCGAGGCGCGGTTGCTTGATCCCGCCGGGAATATGGTGTGCCTGTACCATGCGGGCGAGAACCGGAGATATCCGGCCTGGCGTATATGATTTTCGGCGTTGATGAGGCAGGGCGCGGGCCACTTGCGGGGCCAGTGGTGGCGGCCGCGGTATTGTTATGCAAACCGCGCCCGTCTGGATTGGATGACAGCAAGAAACTCAGCGCCGCGCGCCGTGCCGCGTTGGAAGAAACGATCAAACGCCGGTGCCAGTGGGCGGTAGGCATTGTGGATGTTGATGACATCGACCGGTTGAACATATTCGGTGCGACGATGTTGGCGATGACGCGCGCGGTTGAGGGCTTGTGCGCTAAAATTGGGAGCGATCCGACTGAGGTGCTTGTCGACGGCAATATGACGCCGTCGGGTCGTCGGCCCGAATGGCGGTGGAATGCGCGCGCCATTGTCGGCGGCGATGCCCTTGAGCCTTGCATTTCGGCGGCGTCCATCATCGCCAAAGAACATCGTGACCGGATGATGTGCGAAGCGGCGCAGCAGCATCAACATTATGGTTGGGAACGGAATAAGGGGTACGGAACGCCGGACCATTTGGCCGCCTTGCGTTTGCACGGACCAACGCCGCTGCACCGCAAAAGCTTCGCGCCCGTGTCACAAATGCTTTTGCTGTGAGTTTTTTGTGTCAGTGAGTCATTCGGGCAACACCACCACCGGTTGAGTCTCGTTGGAATCGCCAGACTCCATATGTTGTGCCGGACTCCTTTCGTTCCACCTAAATGGCCCCAGATCGTGCGACTCGGCATGAATCCTTATATTATGAACGTCCTTGACCTTGCTCTCGCGCTGACTCATCGCAGTTTCATTCAGTTTTGAGGAGTGAGCCGTGGGCGTCATCGAGAAAATCAGGCCAGCAGTAAAGTCGAAGCCGGTTGAGGTCCATGACCTGCCGCGGAACCAGATTTTGCGAATGGACTGCATCGAAGCCATGCGTTCGTTGCCCGATTGCTCCATCGATATGGTCTTCGCGGACCCGCCCTATAATCTTCAGCTCGGCGGGGATTTGCTGCGTCCCGACAACAGCAAGGTTGATGCCGTAAATGACGAGTGGGACAAGTTTGCCAGCTTTGCCATTTACGACAAGTTCACCCGCGAATGGCTTGCGGAGGCGCGGCGCATTTTGAAACCCGATGGTTCATTGTGGGTGATCGGCAGCTATCACAATATTTTCCGCGTCGGCACCGCTGTGCAAGACGCCGGATATTGGATTTTGAACGATATCGTCTGGCGCAAGTCCAACCCGATGCCGAATTTCAAAGGAACGCGTTTCACTAACGCGCATGAGACATTGATCTGGGCATCGAAAAGCGAGAAGTCGAAATACACATTCAACTATCGTGCCATGAAGACGCTGAACGATGAACTTCAGATGCGTTCAGACTGGTTGATCCCCATTTGTGGCGGACAAGAACGGTTGAAGCGCAATGGTACCAAGGCGCACCCAACGCAAAAGCCAGAGGCATTGCTGTACCGCATATTGCTTGCCTGCACGAAACCGGGCGACGTCGTGCTTGATCCGTTTTTTGGCACAGGGACAACAGGCGCCGTGGCGCGCCGTTTGGGCCGTGACTGGATTGGTTGCGAACGCGAATCTGTTTATTGTGAAGTCGCTGAAGAGCGCATCGCCGCGGCGCTGCCGTTGGACGAAAGCGCCATCAAAACCATGCAGTCACCAAAATCTGCACCAAAGGTCGCCTTTGGCCAATTGGTTGAGGCCGGCTATCTGAACCCCGGCACGAAAATCTTTGACCGTAAGCGTAATTTTGAAGCCGTTGTTCGTGCGGATGGTTCGATCCTGTGCGGTGCGGTTGATGGTTCCATCCACAAGGTTGGCTCGACCATTCAAAATGCACCAAGCTGCAATGGATGGACGTACTGGCATTATGCCGCGGCTGACGGCGCGTTGAAACCGATTGACGACCTACGGCAGACCTATTTGCTCGCAACGGAACCATGAACAAAATCTATCTTCGTCCCACCGGCTTTGTGGAAAGCCCGCAGCGGCACGAAGGTGAATGCTTGCGGCTCGCAGGCCATATGCTGTGGTTCTCGCAATTTGAAGTTATCCAGCGAACCGCATCGTCAACGCAGCGGCAGATGATATCCGTCAGCCAATGGGATAGTTTCGCTGCCGGACTTCCTGATGAGGAGCGCCAAAAGGCGGCGATATTATTCGAACGCATCACCGCCGCCCGGCCAGCATTGCACATGGGTGCGCGGACCATCAGGCTGGATCAGCCGCACGTGATGGGCATCATTAACGCCACGCCTGATAGCTTCTCCGACGGTGGGAAGAATGTTGACGTAGAAGTCGCCGCCGAGGCCGCCTTCGCGATGTCGATCGCGGGGGCTTCGATTATCGACATTGGCGGTGAATCCACACGTCCAGGCGCGCCACTGGTGTGGGAAGGCGATGAACTCGCCCGCGTGGAACCGCTCGTCCGCAGATTGTCGGGGGCAGGGACTGCTGTTTCTATCGACACGCGCAAAGCCTCAGTCATGGAGGGCGCGGTTCGCGCTGGCGCGGCGATGATCAACGACATTTCTGCATTATTGTATGACGATCGGGCGCTTGAAGTCGCGCGCGTCAGCGATGTTCCCGTTGTTCTGATGCACGCGCCTAGCCAGAGCAGTGATCCGCATAAAAACGGGCTCTATGACGATGTTGTTTTAGACGTTTTTGACTGGCTTGAACAACGCATCGCCGACGTCGAAGCATCGGGCATTAAGCGTGACAAAATACTCGTCGATCCAGGCATTGGCTTTGGCAAATCGCTGACCGAAAATCTCGCGATCATTAACAATCTGTCTGTCTACCACGGACTGGGCTGCGCGATATTGTTTGGCGCGAGCAGGAAGCGTTTGATCGGTGCGTTGTCCAATGAAGCGGACGCGCAGCACCGTTTGGGTGGGTCCATTTTTCTGGCCATGAAGGCGGTTGAACAAGGCGCGCATATCATTCGGGTGCATGACGCCGCTGAAACCGTGCAAGCCGTGCAGGTATGGCGCGGCATGCGCGATGCGGCGTTGACAGCGAGCGCCTAAGGTACCGTTATTTGGCTGTCTTGTTGACGCGGGTGCCTTCGCGCAAAAAGGACCAGATTTAGGGAGGAAACTGAGATGCTCTTGAAATATATAGTAGGTTACATCGCCACCGGGCTTGCGTTCGCGATGATCGACAGCATTTGGTTGCGCAATATGTATACGCGGCTTTACCAGCCAGAAATTGGTGAGCTGCTGATGAAGGGCGGGTTCCGCATGGGGCCGGCCATCATATTCTATTTATTATATATATTGGGCATGATGATCTTCGCCGTGGGGCCCGCGCTGCATTCGGGCAAATGGCAGACCGCGTTGCTGTGGGGCGCGATGCTCGGCTTCTTTTGCTATATGACCTATGATTTGACGAACTTTGCCACGTTGAAAGTGTGGAGCACCAAAGTCACCATACTCGATATCATCTGGGGTACATTTTTGACGGGGTCTGCTTCGCTTGTTGGATTTTGGGTTACGCAGGCTTTGCTTGGCAAAAGCGCCTAAGCAGCGTCGCTGATCCCAAGGTCGGCGAGCTTACGGTACAGGGTCGAGCGTCCAATGCCCAAGCGGCGGGCGACTTCGGTCATTCTGCCACGATAATGGCCTATAGCCAGCCGGATAACGTCCGCTTCGATTTCTTCGAGCGGACGCATATTGCCATCGTTTTCGTACAGCGTCACGCCGATGCCGTCATTGGCGCCAGCGCCGCCCGATCCCGGCACGCCAACGGCCGCCGATATATGGGGAAACTCATCGGGCGTAAGCGCGTCGCGCTCGCACAGGACCGCTGCGCGAAACAGCGCGCTCTGCAACTGTCGGACATTGCCCGGCCAGTCATATCCGCGCAGCATGGTCAATGCCTCATCGGTGATGCCAAGGCTGCGCAGTCCGGGTTGGTTGGCCATGCGACCGAGAAAATGACGGGCAAGCGCGGGTATGTCCGATGTCCGTTCGCGCAGGGGCGGAATAGTCAGCTGCACCACATTTAATCGATAATATAGGTCTTCGCGAAATTCACCATCGGCCAATTTGTTCGCCAATGACGCGTTGCTGGCGGACAAAATGCGGACATCAATGCGATAGCTATGTGCGGCCCCGAGAGGAGAAATTTCACCTTGGGTGAGCAAACGAACCAACCTGATCTGTGTTTCGGGTGGCAGCAAATCCACCTCATCCAGAAACACTGTCCCGCCTTCAGCTTGCTGAAATATACCGATGCGGCGGTCAAACGCGCCCGCGAACGCGTCTTTTTCATGCCCGAACAATAGGGAATCGAGTAGATTGGATGCAATCGCCCCGCAATTGACCTTTAGATAGGGCAGCTTTGCGCGGGGGCTGGCGGCTTGAATGGCGTCTGCCACCACTTCTTTGCCCACCCCATGTTCGCCTTCGATAAAGATCGGCGCACGGCTGCGTGCGGCTTTTGCCGCAATGGCCAGCGCTGTGCGAAATGCTGGCGCGGAACCGATGATTTCTTCGAACGCCAATGGCTGGGTAATTTTCTCGGTCAGCGGGTGAAGTTCGCCCAATTCTTTGCTTTTGTCCGCAGCTATGCTGAGCGCGGCAATCAGGCGTTCTGGGCCAACCGGCTTGATGATATAGTCAGAGGCACCGGCGCGCATTGCATCGATGGCCGCTTCGTTCGAGCCGATGGATGTCATCAAAAGGATCGGGAGTGCAGGGCGACGCGATTTAAGTTCGGAAATCAGCGAGGCAGAATCCGCCCCCGGGACCCATTGATCCAAGATGATAGCGTCCAACATCATGCCATCTTGCGTGCCAAGCATCGCGACCGCGGTTTCTGCATCACGTGCAAAAACCGTTCTCCATCCGGCGCGTGATGCGATAGCCGACACCAACCTGCATTGGGCAGGCTCATCATCGACAAGCATCAACAATCTGGTTTCTTGTTCCTGCATTCACTGTCCGCCAATGTTCATGGACAGCCGTGATAAGACAAATGGGTAAAGACCCGATTAAGCAGTCTATGTATTTTCTTTGCCCATGCCGCTTGAGCATTGGAAAATCACAAGTTAAGGCTGCAACGTAATAAAAGTTTATATGGAGGCTGTTTTGGCACAAGATCACGACCTGGGACCTGCAAAAGAAACCTATGCCGGTTTCATCGCATTGTTCAAATGGGGCACTGTCGCTGCCGTTGTTGTCACCGCTCTGGTGGTCCTCATCATCGCTAGCCGCGCGGCTTAAGTGGTAAAGATCGCTGTACTGAAAGAGATCGCTGCGGGTGAGACGCGGGTTTCTGCATCGCCCGAAACGGTGAAAAAATTCATCGCATTGGGGGCGTCGGTCTCCGTCGAGAAGGACGCGGGGGTCTCGGCCTCCATTGGTAACAGCGATTATGAAAGCGCAGGCGCTTCGATCGGAAGCCTGTCTTCGGTTCTGAAGGATGCCGACATCATCCTTGGCGTTCAGGGTCCTGACCCCAAGGTCTTGGTCGGCATGAAAGCCGGTGCTTGGCTGGTTGCGGGACTTGATCCATTTGGGCAGCGGTCCCGCGTTGATGCCTATGCGAAGGCTGGCGTGGATGCGCTTGCCATGGAATTCATGCCCCGCATCACACGTGCGCAATCGATGGACATATTGTCGTCGCAGTCGAACTTGTCGGGTTACAAGGCTGTCATCGAAGCCGCGTCTGTATATGGCCGCGCTTTTCCAATGATGATGACTGCTGCGGGCACCGTAAGTGCTGCGAAGGCATTCATCATGGGTGTTGGTGTTGCAGGGCTTCAGGCCATTGCAACAGCGCGTCGTTTGGGTGCGCAGGTTTCCGCAACCGACGTGCGTTCCGCGACCAAAGAACAGATCGAATCGCTTGGTGCCAAGGCCATCTTTGTTGAGAATGTCGCCGGTATCGAAGGTGAGGGCGCTGGCGGTTATGCAACCGAAATGTCCGACGAATATAAGGCAGCGCAGGCCGAGCTTGTGTCCGCACATATCGCCAAGCAAGATATCGTCATCACGACCGCGTTGATCCCCGGCCGTCCGGCACCGCGCCTTATTTCGGATGCGCAGATTGCAACGATGAAGCCGGGCTCCGTCATATTCGACCTCGCGGTGGCGCAAGGTGGCAATGTCGAAGGTTCAAAGCCCGACGAGATCGTCGTTAAGCACGGCGTGAAGATTGTCGGCTATTCAAACACACCAGCGCATTTGGCGGCGGACACATCGGCACTGTTTTCGCGCAATCTTTACAACTTCCTATCCGCGTTTTGGGACAAGGAAGCGGGCAAGCCAGTATTGCCCGATGACGACGAAATTACCGCAGCAATCCGCCTGACCAAAGATGGCAAGGTCGTGAATGATCGCCTGTTGGCGTAAGGGAGCACCATGGACTTCATTTCAATTTTATCCATCTTCGTGATGGCGTGTTTCGTGGGCTATTATGTCGTTTGGTCGGTTACACCCGCACTGCACACACCTTTGATGGCGGTTACGAACGCAATTTCTTCGGTTATCATTGTGGGCGCTCTGATCGCGTCGGCAGCAGGTGGTTCGCCGACCGCAAAATGGCTGGGGCTGGTTGCGGTTGCACTCGCAAGCGTCAACATCTTCGGTGGCTTTGCGGTTACCGCGCGCATGCTCGCAATGTACAAGAAAAAGGAGCGTTAAGTTGGAACATGCTGCTCCTCCCGCATGGGTGATGCTCGCTTATTTGATATCGGGCGTCTTTTTCATTCTCGCTTTGCGCGGGCTTTCTTCACCAGCGACATCACAGCAGGGCAACCGTTTCGGAATGGCCGGGATGCTGATTGCCGTTGTGACGACGTTGGTAACGCATGAAGTCGCGTCATTGCCCGAAATTTTGGGCGCAATTGTTATCGGTGGCGGCATTGGTTGGGTCACGGCACGCAAGATTGCGATGACGGATATGCCGCAACTGGTGGCCGCATTTCACAGCCTTGTCGGCATGGCCGCAGTGCTTGTTGCCGCAGCCGCGTTTTTGAACCCTGAAGCTTTTGGCATCAATGGCGCGGACGGCTTGATTAACCCCGTCAGCCGCGTTGAAATGGGCCTTGGCATCGCGATCGGTGCGATAACCTTCTCCGGATCGGTAATCGCGTTCCTTAAGCTTGCTGGCAAAATGTCTGGTGCGCCTATCATGTTGCCTATGCGGCATGTGATCAATCTGGGCACGCTGGCCGCGATCTTGGGTCTCATCGCCTATTTCACGGTTGATCAAAGCCCGTGGATATTCTGGACGATCACGGCACTCGCATTTGTGATCGGCTTCTTGCTCATCATTCCAATCGGCGGCGCGGACATGCCTGTCGTGGTATCGATGCTCAACAGCTATTCTGGCTGGGCTGCGGCGGCCATGGGCTTCACGTTGCACAATACAGCAATGATCATCACTGGCGCGTTGGTGGGCTCGTCCGGCGCGATTTTGTCGTACATCATGTGCAAGGCCATGAACCGCAGCTTCATTAGCGTTATCGCTGGCGGCTTTGGTGCAGAGGCTGCCGCGACCGGTGGTCCTGCCAAAGAACAGCGCCCATGGAAGCGTGGATCCGCCGAAGATGCTGCCTATATGATGCAGCAGGCGGAAAGCGTCATCATCGTCCCCGGTTACGGCATGGCGGTTGCGCAGGCGCAGCATATCCTGCGCGAAATGGCCGATGTGCTGAAGAAGCAGGGTGTTTCGGTGAAATACGCCATTCACCCGGTTGCCGGACGCATGCCCGGGCATATGAACGTTTTGCTGGCCGAAGCGCAGGTGCCTTATGATGAGGTATTCGAGCTTGAGGACATCAATAGCGAATTTGCGCAAACCGATGTTGCGTTCATCATCGGTGCGAATGACGTTGTGAACCCGGCGGCGAAAACCGACAAGACATCGCCGATTTACGGCATGCCGGTTTTTGATGTCGACAAGGCAAAGACGGTGTTCTTCGTGAAACGCTCCATGGGCGGTGTGGGCTATGCCGGCGTCGACAATGACGTGTTCTATATGGACCAAACGATGATGCTTCTCGCGGATGCCAAGAAGATGTGCGAAGACATCGTCAAGGCTTTGCAACACTAGGTCACTTCACGCTAACGACGAACAAAGGCCGCCCTGAGCAATCTCGGGGCGGTTTTGTTTTATGTCAGGGGTAGCGAATATGCGTAAACTGGCGTTGATGGGATCTTGGACAGTCACGCTTAATCATGCTTGCAATTATCATTCTCTGAGGCATGTTAGGCCGATGAGGATAAGAGATCTGCTATTCGTTGGCGCTGCATTTTGCGCGCTCGTTCAACCTGCTTCGGCAAAGACTATCGCCGTCTCGCCCGGTGAAGGCGCGCAGGAGCGTTTGCAAGAGGCGCTGATTGCTGCGGAGCCTGGCGATGTCGTTGAGCTTGCCGCCGGGCGATTCAAGCTGTCTGACGGGCTCTCGCTTGACGTCAACAAGGTGACGGTAAAAGGGCAGGGTGCGTTAAAGACCATCCTCGATTTCTCCGGTCAGCAAGGCGCTGGCGAAGGATTGTTGGTAACTTCCGATGATGTTGTGCTGAAAGACTTTGCCGTCGAGAACAGCAAGGGCGATGGCATCAAGTCAAAGGGCGCGGACCGCATCGTCTATCACAAATTGCGCGTTGAATGGACGGGCGGTCCATTGACGACAAATGGCGCTTATGGGATTTATCCGGTCGAAAGCAAAGATGTCCTGATTGACTCGGTATTTGTGCGCGGCGCATCGGATGCGGGCATTTATGTCGGGCAATCGCGCAATATTGTTGTCCGCCATTCAACGGCCGTTGAAAATGTCGCAGGCATTGAAATC
This sequence comes from Sphingorhabdus sp., assembly GCF_044338195.1. GTDB lineage: Bacteria > Pseudomonadota > Alphaproteobacteria > Sphingomonadales > Sphingomonadaceae > Sphingorhabdus_B. Next base: position 44,867 of record NZ_JBIIMC010000005.1, read on the forward strand.
GAAAACAGCTTTGACGCAGATGTTCATGATAATATCGCGACCCGCAATACGGGGGGCGTTTTGGTGTTCGACCTACCCAATTTACCGCAAATGGGCGGACATAATGTCCGCATATTCGACAATATCATCGTCAACAACATGACCCCGAATTTCGCGCCGAAGGGGAATATCGTGGCCAACGTTCCGACCGGAACGGGGGTCATGGTTATGGCCAACCGCCGGATCGAAATCTTTGACAATGTCATTGGTGAAAACGGCACGACCAACATCATGATCGTTGGCTATCGTTTTCCTTTTCAGGATCCCAAATATGACCCGTTGCCGCGCGAGGTAAGCATCTGGGACAACCAACATAGCCGTGCAGGGTGGGACCCCAAATTTCCCGGCGGCGCTGAAATCGCAGCCGCTATGGGCGGAAGCTTTCCGGCGATATTCTGGGATGGCGCCGGTGGTGCCGAATATACGCCGGTCATTCAGGATAATGTCCCAGCTTTATCGCTTGGGCTAAAAGACGTCGCCGCGGACACGGCCATGGCGCAACCGGCACCATTGGCCCGTGCAACATCGCGGCCTGCCGGATTGCCCGCGATAGTTCTGCCCGAAGCAATGGAAGCTGCCATCCGCTAATGCGTTTTGTAGTGCCGTTTGTGCTGGCTTTTGCGGCGGCCGTGGCAACTTCGGCCGCGTCGGATGACTCTGCCGCACTTGCCATTGCGGGACCGCAAAGTCCGGCGACTTTATCTGCCTTTGGATTTTTCGACGGCGGCGCGGCACGGCCATCGTCCCGCCTGATACCTTATGAACTGCGCACGCCATTGTTCAGTGATTATGCGGCAAAACAACGTTTCATCTATGTGCCCGAGGGCAGCCAAATTGGTGCGGATGCAGATGGCAAGCTGATCTTTCCGGTCGGTAGCGCACTTATCAAAAGCTTTGGTTATCCGGCAAAGTCGGGTGGGCTGAATGTCATTGAAACCCGGGTCTTGTTGCATCAAGCGCAGGGCTGGGTTGCCTTGCCCTATGTGTGGCGCGCGGATGGTAAAGATGCGGACTTGCGCGTTGGCGGCACCAGGGTGCCCGTCACCTTTGCCCATGGTGGTAATGACCTGTCGGTAAATTACAGCGTGCCGAATAAGAACCAGTGCAAGCAATGCCACTCGGCAGCAGGAAATATCATGCCGATCGGCCCTATATGGCAAAACATGGTGTTTTCACGGCCAGCGGACGCACGTGCTATCGTAAAGGCAGCGCCAGCGCTGGCGCGGCTTCAGCCATATCCGAAATGGGATGACAGCCGCACGGGCTCACTCGACGACAGGGCGCGACAATATCTGAAGGTGAATTGCGGCCATTGTCATGCGCCCCAAGGCTCCGCAAGCAATAGCGGGCTGTTTCTGGATGGTTCTGCGCAAGGCATTGCAGCACTAGGCGTCGGCAAACGGCCGGTCGCGGCGGGCAGGGCAAGCGGGGATTTGGATTTCATCATCGCGCCCGGTCAGCCTGACCAGTCCATTTTGATTAAACGCATGGAAAGCACCGACCCGGGCATCGCAATGCCAGAACTTGGGCGTTCAACGGTGCATGACGAAGGCGTGGAATTGTTGCGGCAATGGATAGCAGCCATGCCGTCCAATACTCACTGACGCATTAAACGCTTTAACTGATATTGGTTGCCATCCCAACCTTCAAACACCGCGCCGATGCCGGGGTGACTGACCGGCCCTTGTTCGTTATCTGACAGCAAATTTTGCTGGCTGACATAAGCGATATAGCTGCTTTCGGCATTTTCGGCGAACAGGTGATAAAATGGCTGATTTTTGATCGGCCGAATGGGCTCGGGTATCGATTCATACCACTCGTCGCTGTTGGCGAACACGGGATCGATGTCGAAAACGACGCCGCGAAAGTCGAAAATGCGGTGGCGGACCACATCGCCGATGGAAAATGCTGCTTCAGCTTGTTCAGGAAGGGGTATTTGTGACGTCATGTGGCTAATATCATGTCTAATGCCGCGCAAATCAACCTTCAGTCTTGGCAAAGCGAAAAACATCAGTTAATGGCCCCGCTCTGTCATCGGGACGCGCTGGTTTACCGGCAACGACCAGTCCCAATGATTTGCGGAGAGATGGCTGAGTGGTCGAAAGCACCGCACTCGAAATGCGGCGTGCCGGTGACGGTACCTAGGGTTCGAATCCCTATCTCTCCGCCATTTTATGCGCACCCTTATGTTTTGACAAAACGCGTATTTGCTCTCACCACTTACACGAAGTCATAAAGCCTGTCCGACCCAAGGAGAATGGGGTGGGCCGCAGGTTTGTTTACCGGGGGGTGTGCGCATGAAGAGCTTTGGTCCGATGTTGATGGCGCTGCTTGCCGCGGCACTGTTGGCGATTTTCGCGACGACCCCGCCAGAGGCAACACCCAGTGATGCACCGCTGCGCAGCTTCTCCGCTATGCGGGCTATGGCCGATGTGGGGACAATGGCAAAACATCCGCACGTCACCGGTTCGGCGGAGAACGCAGTCGTGCGTGATCATATCCTGCGCCGCATGGAAGCTCTCGGGATGGACGTTTCGACCAGCACGGGTGTCATCGACGCTAAGGGAACAAAACGGCTCAATAAGTGGAGCGGACGCAATGACCCACCTGCAACCCTGGTCAATTTGATCGGCATTCTGCCCGGGAAAAATCGCAACGCTACGTCGGTCGTCCTGATGTCCCATCATGATACGGTTTGGGGCTCGCCCGGCGCCGCAGACGATGCATCGGGCGTCGCTGCAAGCTTGGAAGTCGTGCGCGCAATCCGCGCACGGGGGCAGCAGGAGCGCGATCTGGTTATGCTAGTTACCGATGGCGAAGAACTTGGCCTTCAGGGCGCGCGTCAATTCTGGGCGAACCATCCTTTACGCAAAAGCGTCGGCGCGGTTATCAATATGGAAGCACGCGGTGGCGGGGGACGGACCACCCTGTTCCAGACGTCACACCAGAATGGTGAAGCCATGCAGGTTTACGCCGATGCGGTCCGTCGCCCCGGTGCATCTTCACTTGCCGCGTTCGTTTACGCGCTCCTACCCAATGATTCTGATCTGACACCGGTCATCAAGGATGATTACGCCGCGTATAACTTTGCCTTTATCGGGCGATCCGGCCTCTACCACTCACCAATGGCGACCCCGGGCAATCTTGATCAAGGCTCATTACAGGACATGGGTGGGCAGGTTCTCGATCTAACGCAGGCGCTCCTAAAAACAGACAGGCTTCCCCAAAGGGCGCCTGATGCCGTGTTTTTTGACGTATTCGGTTTATTCACGGCGATTTACCCAGCGTGGCTTGGTTGGGGAATGATCATCATAGCGGCGGGCGGAATGGGTCTTGCCGTGCGGCAAGACGGAACAGGCGGTTTAGCCACGGGCGCTGGACGTATGTTGGGGCTGATCCTGCTCAGCGCGGCGATACTCTTCGCGCTTAACCGCTTATCCCTTGGGGTTGAGCCCGCCAATTATTATGACCGTTTGGCCGCGATCCCCCGGCTAGAGGTTATGGCGGTGTTGGGTTCGCTGGCGGTGTTTCTCGCGGTTTTTGCCAGCTGGCGGCCAAGTCGCGTCGGTGTCGTCGGTGCGGCGCTGCCACTGCTCATCATCAGCCTTGCCGCGCAAGCATTTGCGCCGACGGCAGCTTATGTGGTGGTTCTACCGATGGTGCTCGTCACCTTTACCCTTTGGGTGCGGCATTCTGCTGTGCGGATTGGTATTGCGGCATTGGTCGGAGGCTTCAGTTTGGCGCTGGGTCATCAGTTGATGCAAGGGGTAGGGCCGACGCTTCCTTTCGTCGCAGCCCTGCCACTGGCATTGGCCGTTTTGTCGACGCTACCACTTTGGCCCGGGATGGAGGTTCGAAAGGCACGGACGATAGCCGTTCTCGCCTTGCTTGGGGCAGCGTCCGTTTCATTGTGGGTTTTACTGGACGCGCCTGCCGCGACCCGAGCTGTTTATTCCGATAGCAAGCAGTGAACGGCGGTTTGCTTTACACGGCCATCGTTGCGCCGTCACAGCATCATAAAGTCAGCAGATAGGCAATGACCTGTTCACGGGCTTTGCGGTCTTGAATGCCGTTAAAGGGCATTTTGGTGCCGGGCACGGTCTTCTTCGGGTCAGCTAGCCACCGGTCTAATGTTTTGGCGTTCCACGTCAGTCCAGACGCCTTGAGCGCGGGGCTGTAGGCATATCCTGCGAGCGTGCCAGCGCGGCGGCCGCCGACACCGGCTAGGCTTGGGCCAAAGGCTGTCTTTCCCGCCTGTGTCGAATGACAGCCAGCGCATACAGCAAATGCGGGTGGGCGCGCTTGCTGCGCCGTCGCCGGACTAAATAACGGGGTTGCTGCCAAAAATATGGGAAAGGCGGCAAGAGCCACTGATAGCGGGAAATAGCGCACGCTTAGCCTCACCAGTGAAGTTGATAGATAGAAAAAGGCGACGGCAGGATGACCCGCCGTCGCCTTCAATGTTGGTTATTGGAAGCGATCTGCGTCCATGACCTTTGTCCATGCCGCGATGAAATCGGTCACGAACTTTTCTTTCGCATCGTCCGAAGCATATACTTCGGCGACGGCACGCAGCTCGGCATTCGACCCGAAAACGAGGTCGACCGGTGTTGCGGTCCACTTGGCTGCACCGGTTGCCCGGTCCTTGCCTTCATATAGGCCGGCATTGGTCGCGGACTTCGCCCAGACTGTATCCATGGACAGCAGGTTGGTGAAGAAGTCGTTGGTCAGCGTGCCTGGCTTGCTGGTGAAGACACCGGCAGTCGAACCGCCCGCATTTGCACCCAGAACGCGCATACCGCCAACCAATACGGTCGTTTCTGCAACGGTCAGGCCAAGCAAGTCCGCCTTATCGATCAATGCTTCTGTTGGACCGAAGTAGGAGTCTGACGCAAAATAGTTGCGGAAACCGTCGGCCTTTGGCTGAAGCTGGTTGAAGGACTCCACATCGGTTTGGTCCTGTCCAGCGTCGACCCGTCCGGCCTTGAACGGAACTATGACGTCCTGCCCAGCAGCCTTCGCAGCTTGTTCGATGGCCGCATTGCCGCCAAGCACGATTAAGTCCGCGATGCTGACCTGCTGGCCGCCCTTTGCACTCTTGTTGAACACGGTGCGGACGGCTTCAAGCGTAGCCACAACCTTGCTGACTTCGGCAGGGTCATTGACGGCCCAATCCTTCTGCGGCGCAAGGCGCAGACGGCCACCATTGGCTCCGCCACGCATATCGGTTGAGCGGAAGGTCGATGCCGATGCCCATGCTGTCCGCACGAGTTCAGCGGTCGTTAGCCCTGACGCAAGAACGCTGGCCTTCAACTGTGCGATATCCTGCGCAGTGATGGGCGCATAGTTCGCCTTGGGTAGCGGATCTTGCCACTTCAAGGTCACTTTTGGCGCGTCCTTGCCGAGATAACGTGCTTGTGGCCCCATGTCGCGGTGGGTGAGCTTAAACCATGCCTGTGCAAACGCGTCCGCGAACTCTTGCGGGTTTTTCTGCCAGCGCTTCGTAATCTTCCGGAACCCGGGGTCTTCACGCAATGCAATGTCCGTGGTGAACATGATTGGCGCATGACGCACGTCAGGACGATGTGCGTCTGGAACCATGTTCGCGGCCGATGGATCGCTTGGTATCCACTGAACGGCGCCAGCAGGGCTTTTCGTCTTCACCCATTCAAAGCCGTAAAGATTGTCGAGATACTGCGTGGTGAACGCGATTGGGTTGGACGTCCATGCGCCTTCAAGGCCGCTGGAAATCGTGTCTTCCGAATGGCCTTTGCCGCATTTGTTGGTCCAGCCTAAGCCTTGCTGTTCAATTGGCGACACGCCGGGATCACCCGCGACGCACTCTTCTGGCTTCTTTGCGCCATGTGCCTTTCCAAATGTGTGGCCACCTGCGATCAGCGCAGCTGTTTCGGCATCGTTCATCGCCATTGCACCAAATGCACGGCGAATGTCGGTTGCCGCGGCGAGGGGATCAGGAACGCCGTTTGGACCTTCTGGATTGACGTAGATCAGACCCATCTGCGTTGCCGCCAATGGACCCTTCAAATTGCCCTTTGCATCGCGGCGCTGGTCCGTCAGCAATTTGGCTTCAGGCCCCCAGAACACGAGATCAGGCTGCCATGTGTCAATGCGACCACCTGCAAAGCCAAGGGTTTTGAAGCCCATATCTTCCATGGCAACATTGCCGGAAAGGACCATCAGGTCGCCCCATGACAGCTTACGGCCATATTTCTGCTTAATTGGCCATACCAAGCGGCGGGCCTTGTCGAGGTTTACGTTATCTGGCCAAGAATTGAGCGGTTCAAAGCGCATTTCGCCGCCGTCAGATCCACCGCGACCGTCACCAGTGCGATAAGTGCCGGCGCTGTGCCACGCCATGCGGATGAAGAACGGACCATAATGGCCATAGTCAGATGGCCACCAAGGCTGCGATGTTTTTAGGACTTTGCGGATGTCTGCCTTAACGGCATCCAGGTCGAGCGTGGCGAATTCAGCAGCATAGTTGAAATCGTCGCCATAAGGGTTCGCGCGCGCTTCATTTTGGCGTAATGCGGTCAAGTCGACCTTCTTTGGCCACCATTCCGCTTTTGGTTCAGCCGTCTCGGCATGTGCCGCAGATGCGAGGGCCACAGGTGATGTGGCGGCAAGCAACGCGACGAGGGCGATGTTGCGTATTTTCATGAATATGGTCTCCCGTTTAACTCTGGACACCCCATTGGTGTAGTGTGCAGTTACTGGCGATGCGTCGCCAAGCCCAACGAGATTGATTTGTCAGAATAATCGATTGCGTTGATGATGGCGAACGCGAGGCGGGCATTTTTGATTGTTGCTAACGCAATCTGCAGCGCGGCCTTCTGCGCTTCAGCCCGCCTGAGCAGTGATGCCATTGGGCGTGAGATACGCATCTGAGTTAAGGGCATCGACGGCGGTTGCGGCTTCCTGTTCCATTTTCTGAAGATAGACAAATCGATGTTCCAAGAAGTCGGCTTCACTGACTTTTTCAAGCTGCCCACATAGCCGCGATAGCGAACGGGCGCCCATATTGTTGCCCGAACTTTTGAACGCATGCGCGCAGAAGCGGAATTCCGAAACATCGCCTTCCGCAACGGCTTTACGCAAGGGACCCAGCGTTTGTTCGACATCTTCGACAAAGCCTTCGATCATCGTATTCACGAATGCCTGATCTCCGATAGACAGAAGATACTGGATTTGATCTTTGTCGATTGGGGCTCCAGCTGATGGCACATCTCCAAAGATGGGTGCGACTTTATGCAATGGATTGATCGGCAATGACTGGTGCATTGCCGCCTCATTCGTGTCGGCGCAGCAATATTTCTCGATGGCGTTGAGAAGCATTTGTGCGTCCACCGGCTTAGTGATGCGCATATCCATTCCGGCGTTTAGGCACTTGTTTTCCGTTTCTGAAGTCCCGTCGGCTGTTATGCCGATAATCGGCAGATGGTTTCGTCCGCCTTCAAACGCACGCCATATGGAACAGGTGTCGATGCCGTTAAGTCGCGGCATGTTCACATCGATCAGCAATATATCGATGCCACCCTTTTTCATCTCCTCAAGCGCCTCATCGCCGTCGGTCACCATGACAACTATATGGCCCGCAGCTTCCAAAATGGCGGCGAGTACGTTCCGGCTCGTCCGGTTGTCATCCGCCACCAATACGCTTTTTGGCGTGTAGCGCGTGGACGATGGTAGTTCGACGCGGTTGGTACTGCCTATAGCGGTTCGTTTGCGCAGAATATCCTGTCCAAGCGTTACAATACCGCGCAGCTTTGTCAGAAACGACCTCATTTCGCCGCCAGCCTGAATGGTTCGGCACCGTCCTTAAAAAGACCGTGGAGGCTATCGACAGAAAGCGGACGACCCATAAGATATCCCTGAACCTCATCACAACCAGAAGCGCGTAGCAGCGTGAACTGGGCCGCTGTCTCAACGCCCTCTGCGACAACCCGCATATTCAGCGCATGGGCCAAATGGCCGATCGTGGAGATGATGGCACGGTCCGTTGCGGACGTTTCGACCCGCGAGATGAAGGTTTGATCAATTTTTAAACGTGTGGCCGGCAGGTCGCGCAAATATTGAAGTGAAGAATAGCCCGTGCCAAAATCGTCGATCGAAATTTGAATGCCGCCTGCGCGCAAAGTTGCCAATTGCTCGCGCACCTTTGGGCTGTTGTCAATTAACAGCTCTTCGGTAATTTCAATCGCCAGCTTGCCGGGTGGAATGGCATATTTCGCGACCATATCGAGTATTTCGGAACACATGGCGGCATATTCAAACTGCTTCGGCGATACGTTGATGGCTATATGTGGAAGCTCAATGCCTTCTTCGGCAAACAACGCAATCTGTTTGCACACGGCTTCAATGACCCAACTACCGATACGGCCAATTAAGCCAGAGTCATTGGCCACTTTGATAAAATCGGACGGGTACAAGCGTCCCCTGACCGGATGGTTCCAACGCAATAGAGCCTCAAGGCCTACATAATTGCCTGACGCTGTATCGACGATCGGCTGATACTCCAGGAACAACTGATCGCTGATGAGCGCGTCACGCAGGTCGCTCTCAATGCCTGCATTCAATTGCGCGATGTGGTTCATGTGCGGGGAAAAGAAGCAGAAGCAATTTCGGCCAGAGGATTTGGCCTCATACATGGCAAGGTCCGCCAGACGCAGCAGTTCGTCGGGGGAGGTACCATCTTCGGGAATAAGCGCGATACCAATGCTGGCGCCGATGAGCTGCTCAACCCCGCCAATCATATAGGGATCACCGATGGTTGCGAGCAGCTTGGTGCACACGGCGGCGGCTTTATTATTGTCCTCGAGATTTTGAAGAACAATGGCGAATTCATCCCCGCCGATGCGCGCGGCAAAGCCGTTGCTGTCTAGGGCGGAGGTAAGACGTTCGGCGACTTGGCGCAGCAAAACATCGCCTGTCTGGTGCCCGCGCGTGTCGTTAATGACTTTAAATCGGTCAAGGTCGAGCAGCAGCAGCGCCGCAACCTTGCCGCTTGCTTTGCTCTCATCGATTGCGGTACGCATCCGTTGCGCAAGTAATGTGCGATTGGGAAGGCCCGTGAGCATGTCATGCAAGGCGAGGTGCGTCCGGTGCTCTTCGGCGAATTTGCGCGCCGTGATATCAAGGCCCGTCGTCAGGATGCCTATGGTGTGGTTATCTTTGTTCCGGAGCGGTGATTTGTTGCAGTGAAAAATCAGATCAATGCCTTCACTGACAAACTTCTCTTCGAAATTAGGTATCGAGATTCCCGTCTCCAAAATGACGTTATTCCGGCGCGTTTCGCGCTCAAGCAATTCAGGTTCCATGATCTCCGAAATGGATCGACCGACCAGTTGGTCGGGGTCGCGACCGAAAAGCGCTGCCTGATAGGAGTTTAAAAACAGGAATTTACCGTTTCGGTCAGTCGCGTTGATTAAAATCGGCGTCGTGTCGATGATTTGCTCCAGCATCGACTTGCCGCCTTTATCGTCGCCGTCCGCGCTATCTGCGCCTGTCCGATTGGTCTCCAGCGTTTGCTTGAGCTCCTGCTGCCGATAGTGCTGGCCCAAGATCAATAATGCCCGTTCGCGGAATTCAATGTGCGATACAGGCGATTGCAGAAAATCGGTCGCGCCGGCATCCAGCGCTGTAATGCGGCATTCCCGGTCTTGCCGAGCCGTAATGATGATCGCAGGAATATGCGCGCCAACGGTGCGGGACCGGATTTTGCTGATAAATTCCGCACCGTTCATGTCGGGCATGCGGTAGTCGACCACAAGCAGGTCTGCGGTCTCGGTTTCAAGCCATTGCAAAGCCTCAATCGCGCTGTGAAAACACTTCGCGGAGAACTCCGGACCCATCATCGCAACATATTGCGCGTACACGCGTAAGTTGGTCGATCTGTCGTCTACAATGACAATGCGCGCATGCATAGCACGGCGGTATCGGCATAACCTCAATGAATGGTTAAACCACCATTCGTATTTCGCGGGCTATGTGCCCGTGCACCTAACCGAAGCTGTTTGGATTCCGACAGTTGCCAAAAACATGGTCTGGCCTTAGCAGAGGGGCATGCACAATATGCCTCATTATGAAGAGCAATATCTATCGTTGATGCGCCGCATTTGGACCGAGGGCGCTGTTCAGCGCGATCGGACGGGCGTGGGCACAAAAGCTTTGTTCGGCGCCACGTTGCGTTTCTCGCTGGCCGACGATGCTATTCCGCTGCTGACCACCAAACGTGTGTACTGGAAAACCGCGGCGCGCGAGATGCTTTGGTTTTTGACCGGCGACACAAATATTCAGCCCTTGCTTCAACAGAATGTCAAAATCTGGACCGACTGGCCTCTGGCGCGATATCGGCGCGAAACGGGCGAAGACATCACGCAGGATGCATTTGAACAGCGCATTGTCGAAGATGATGCCTTTGCCGCGCAATGGGGTGATTTAGGGCCGGTCTATGGCGCGCAGTGGGTCAACTGGCCGCGTTATGAGGCCACCGACAACGGACTATTCCGACGCGCCGAGAAGGGCATCGATCAGGTCAGCCTGCTCGTCGAAAGTTTGAAGAATAACCCGGGGTCGCGCCGCCACATCATCGAAGGGTGGAACGTTGCCGAGCTTGATCAAATGGCGCTTCCGCCGTGCCACAAGACATATCAGTTCCATGTCGCGGATAATGTATTGAGCTGCATCTTGTTTCAGCGTTCGTGCGACCTTGGCCTTGGATTTGCGTTCAATGCATTTTCTGCCGCTTTGTTGACGCGGATGCTCGCTGCCGTCTGTGGGTACAAGGCGGGCGAACTCATCTGGCAGGGCGGCGACGTGCATTTGTATCTGAACCACGCACCTTTGGTTGAGGAGCAGTTGCGCCGCACACCGTCCGGCAACCCCAAGCTCAAGCTTTTGCGCACGCCCGAGAGCATTTTCGACTTCCGTATCGAAGATTTTGAAGTGTCCGATTATCAACCGCAGTCACACATTTCTGCGCCGGTTGCGGTCTAAATGCGCATTAGGACAGCTATATTGACCTAAGCGATCGTTTGAAATATTATAACAGCCGTGGATAATAAACTACCTGAGTCGTTTCGGGTAGATAACTGCGGAGATGGTGATGGAGCACGGTATCAAGGGCAATCTCGCGCCGCTTCATCTCCATGTGCCGGAACCCAAGTTCCGCCCTGGCGATAAGGCCGATTTTAGCGACATCATTATCCCTGAAGTGGACGCCATAACGCGACCCGATGAGCACGCTAACCCGGCCGATATACATGCACTGGCTTATGGCCTTGTCCGCGTCTTGGGAGACGACAATCGGGCCATTGGTAGCTGGAACCCCGGGCTTGATGCCGACACGCTGCGCGCCATGCTGCGCAAGATGCTGCTATTGCGTGCCTTTGATGACCGGATGTTCCGGGCACAGCGCCAGGGCAAAACCAGTTTCTATATGAAGTCTTTCGGCGAGGAAGCGACGTCGGTTGCAACTACGATGGCTTTGCATTCGGATGACATGTGTTTTCCAAGCTATCGCCAGCAAGGCATTCTGATTACGCGTGATTATCCGCTGGTTGATATGATGAACCAGATTTACTCTAACAGCGGCGATCGTCTGAAGGGACGCCAGTTGCCCATCATGTATTCGGCCAAGGATTACGGATTTTTCAGTATTTCGGGCAACCTGACAACGCAATATCCACAGGCGGTGGGCTGGGCGATGGCGTCTGCATCGCGCGCCGATACCCGTATCTCTGCGGTTTGGTGTGGTGATGGGTCGACCGCGGAAGGGGACTTCCACAGCGCGCTAACATTTGCGGCCGTGTATAATGCGCCGGTTATCTTGCAGGTGGTGAACAACCAGTGGGCGATTTCGTCATTCTCCGGTTTTGCAGGCAGTGAACGGACGACGTTCGCCGCCCGTGCCATTGGTTATGGCATCGCGGGACTGCGCGTGGACGGCAATGATGCGCTGGCCGTTTTTGCCGCCATGCAGTGGGCGGCCAATCGCGCCCGCACCAACGGTGGGCCAACCTTGATCGAATATTTCACCTATCGCGGCGAAGGTCATTCGACGTCGGATGACCCCGGTGCCTATCGTGCGGCGGAAGAATATGCATTGTGGCCGCTTGGCGACCCTGTGACGCGCCTAAAGGATCATTTGATAGCGAGCAGTGCATGGACTGACGAACAGCATGAGGCGCTCATTCTGGAGCTGTCGGATTTCGTAAAGGCGTCCCAGAAAGAGGCGGAGCAGAACGGGATTTTAGGCCACGGCCTGCATCACCCCATGGAAAGCATGTTCGAAGATGTGTTCGAAGAGATGCCATGGCATTTGAAAGAGCAATGCGAACAAATGCTAGAAGAACAGCGCGACAAATTCGGCCCTGAATGGGAGGCGCGCTGATGTCTGAGTCGGCGACCAAAACCATGAACATGATTGAGGCGATCAACAGCGCCTTGGATGTGATGCTGGCGAAAGACCCCGAAGTTGTCATCATGGGCGAAGACGTTGGTTATTTCGGCGGTGTGTTCCGCGCAACTGCGGGGCTTCAGAAAAAGCATGGTAAAACACGCGTTTTTGATACGCCGATCAGCGAATGTGGAATCATCGGCGTTGGCGTCGGCATGGCGGCCTATGGCCTTCGCCCCGTGCCCGAGATTCAGTTTGCCGATTACATCTACCCCGGCCTTGACCAGTTGGTCAGCGAGGCCGCGCGCATGCGCTATCGTTCTGCCAATGACTTTATTTGTCCGATGACGGTGCGTTCGCCCTTTGGCGGCGGCATATTCGGCGGTCAGACGCATAGCCAAAGCCCCGAAAGCCTGTTCACGCATGTGTGCGGGATCAAGACGGTTATTCCCGCGACGCCTTATGATGCAAAGGGGCTGCTGATTGCGGCCATCGAAGACAATGACCCAGTCGTGTTTTTTGAGCCCAAGCGGATCTATAACGGCCCGTTCAGCGGCTATTATGACCGCCCGGTCGAACCATGGTCCAAACATGACGGCAGTGCCGTTCCAGAAGGCTATTATCGCATAGACTTAGGCAAGGCGGCAGTTGTGCGGGAAGGGCAGGCTGTCACGGTCCTGACCTACGGCACGATGGTGCATGTGGTTAAAGCCGTGGTCGCCGAGCATGGCATTGACGCCGAAATCATCGACCTACGGACATTATTGCCACTGGACATCGAAACCATTGAGGCATCGGTCAAGAAAACGGGCCGCTGTATGGTTGTGCATGAAGCGACGCGCACCAGCGGCTTTGGTGCTGAATTGGCTGCGCAGGTGCAGGAACGGTGCTTCTATCATCTCGAGGCACCAATTGAGCGCGTGACAGGCTTTGATACGCCATATCCACACAGCCTCGAATGGGCATATTTCCCCGGCCCAGTGCGGCTTGCCCGCGCATTTGACAAGATCATGAAGGACTGACTTTATGCCCATATTCACATTCAACTTGCCCGATATTGGTGAAGGCATAGCCGAGGCAGAAATCGTTGCATGGCACGTCAAAGTTGGCGACAGCATTTCTGAAGACCAGCCGCTGGCGGACATGATGACGGACAAAGCGACCGTCGAAATGGAAAGCCCGGTGGCGGGGATCGTGACCAAGGTGGCTGGTGAGGCGGGCGATGTCATCGCCATCGGATCTATGCTCGTGGAGATTGAAACCGCGACTGACGTCAGTCAGGTGGAAAGCACGGTGCCGGTAGAAGCGGTTGCCACGGTCGAGGATGAACTGCCACATGCGCCTGAACCAGTCGCTGCGGAACCAGCGGCCGTGCAGGAGAGGCCTGCAGCTGCAGCCGCCCCGTTGCATAACATAAGCGCCGACCATAAAATTACAGCATCGCCTGCAGTGCGCCAGCGTGCCAGGGAACTTGGCGTCGAATTGACTGACGTCAAGGCGGCGGGCGGGCATGTCCGGCACGCGGATCTCGACGCATTTTTGGCCTATGGAAGCGGGCAGGGCTATCGCGCTTCACATATCAGCGCGCGCCGTGACGACGAGAATGTCAAAGTCATCGGCATGCGGAGGCGTATCGCGGACAATATGGCGGCATCCAAACGCCACATCCCGCACTTTACCTATGTCGAAGAAATTGACGTCACCGCGATTGAAGCGATGCGCGCCGACCTGAACGCAAACCGCGGCGCAAGGCCAAAGCTGACCATGCTACCATTGCTTATCGTCGCGATCTGCAAGACGATCCCGCAATTCCCGATGATCAATGCCCGCTATGACGACGAAAATGGCGTTGTGACCCGCCATGGCGCGGTGCATTTGGGGATGGCGACCCAGACCGATGCCGGATTAATGGTTCCCGTCATCCGCGATGCGCAGGACAAAAATATCTGGCAGCTTGCAACGGAGATTGCGCGCCTTGCCGACGCCGCGCGGAGCGGCTCAGCGAAAAGCGAAGAGCTGTCGGGCTCCACGCTTACAGTGACGTCACTTGGCCCCTTGGGCGGGATTGTGACCACACCTGTCATCAACCGACCTGAAGTCGCGATCATCGGACCCAATAAGATTGACGAACGTCCGATGTTTGTCGGTGACACAATCGAGGCGCGGAAATTGATGAACCTGTCGATCAGCTGCGACCATCGTGTTGTCGACGGTTGGGATGCCGCTAACTATGTTCAGGCGTTGAAAAAGCTTATGGAAACGCCGGTTTTGCTATTTGCCGATTAAAATATGTACGTCGCAATGCCGGTGGCGAATAAGCGGGGCTTGGAATTCATTTGCCCGAAAACGACCTTTTACGACAAATGCCGTTGACAGAATCTTGCGTCGCTTATAGTGCGCCCCCACCGCAAGTTAGCGGGTGTAGCTCAGTTGGTTAGAGCGCCGGCCTGTCACGCCGGAGGTCGCGGGTTCGAGCCCCGTCACTCGCGCCACTTCTCTGAATATCAGGTAGTAGGTGGTGCGCGGAACGAACCTGTTTCCATCCAGATCATTAATGGCCGCATAGGCGCAATCCAGATCACGCCAGCGATCAAATAAATGACGCTCTGCAATAATATGTGCAGTTGGCCGATGAATTCAGACGCGCTGACAATCAGCACCGACCAAACCAGAATAATCAGCAATATCGCCAGCATGCCCGCGGGCTTACGCCATGTCGGTTGCTTCTGTGGTCCATTCATAATGTTATCCAGGATTTTTCTGTCAGCACGGCATCGAGCGGGACGTCCCAAATATCCGATGCGAGTGCAGAGGTGAATTGAACCGACCAGGCAAGGCCGATGGCGATGGAATGATCCAGCACACTCAGTGCGCGATCATAATGTCCCGCACCCTGGCCAAGCCGGATGAGCTTGTCATCAAAGGCTAGCATAGGAACGAGAACTATATCGGGTTTACACTGTGGGGCCGTCTCAGCAGGCTGTAGAAGGCCGAATGCGCCCGGGACAAGGTCGTCATCGGGTGACCAGCGTAAAAACCGCATTGGGGCGCTTTTGCTGGTTACGTGGGGCAGGGCAAGGTCGCAGCCCATTGCATGCGCTTGCGCAAGGATCGCCGCGGGATCGACTTCAGATCCTTTTGCGACATAGCCCGCGACAATTTTTCCGGGCATTAAAAATTTGGCTAAGGGGCTGGGGATTTTAGAAAAGGCCAGCGATCGGTCCTGTGCCGTCAAGTTATTGACGTACGAATCGCGAATTTGCCGAAACGCGGCGCGCTGTGTTGGTTTGTCTAATATTGAAGTCACAGCATTTCCCGAAATCGGTTGGCGGAACCACCATGGGTCGTTTTCCGGAATATCCTCTGACGCCAGCACGTCAGGTGGGCACCGTGTGATCTGGACCTTAAGGTTGCCCAAATGGCCCAGGCAGGGACAGCTCCCTTAGATAAATAATCGCCTCAGGGATGTTCTCATCAGCTCGTACCGGGCAGTTCCGCCATGTTCAATATAGGCGTCTTACGTTAATTCTCAAGCCTTAGCGCCAGATTTTCTAGTCTGGAGGCCAAGCCTTCTAAAGCTTCGGCTATTTGTGATGATTTTTCCGATGTCTGAGCACTATCCGCGACAACCGGCGCTCCACTGGACACGTCATGAAGCCGGTCGGCCAGCAGCAACGCGGAAAACAACAAGCTGCGCGTTTCATTCAGCCCGGCCGAACCGCCGCCAGCCTCGCGGGCCTTTTCATCAACCATGGCTCCCAAGGCCAGCAACCGTGTTTCTTCGCCGTCATTGCACGCCACAGAATATTGGCGGCCAGCGATGGACAGTTTAACCTCAGCCATCAGTTTGCTCCTGACAATATCTGGTCGATTCCGCGAATGGCTTCCAACGTCTCTGTCTTTAAACGCTCATGGCGATCCGCCAGATCGGCGTCAGGTGTGTTCGCTGGCGCCGTAGCTAGCTTTTCTACACGCGAAAGCGCGCGTTCAATGCGGCCAATCGCAACAATTAATCGTTCATCTGCCATGACTTACATCCTTTTGATGAGACGGTGTAACAGACTAAAGATTTCATGCAAATGCATCAAAACACATTGGGTGGAAAATTCCCCGCAGGAAATGCGCGCCCGTCCCTTGACGCTTCGCGCTTGCGTCCGCAAAGGGTTCGGACCAAACGACTCGGCGGTATCGCATATGTTGTATGCGCCCGCCTCCCGCTCCCAAAGCGGAGCATTTTGTGGGGATAGAACATGACCGTTACTGATCAGCAAATGGCCAATGCAATTCGGGCGCTGGCCATGGATGCTGTACAGGCCGCAAATAGCGGTCATCCCGGCATGCCGATGGGCATGGCCGACGTCGCAACGGTACTCTATTCGAAGTTTCTGAAATTTGACCCGAAAGCCCCGCATTGGGCCGATCGTGACCGTTTTGTGCTGTCCGCGGGGCACGGTTCCATGTTCGCTTATGCGACCTTGTATCTCACGGGCTATGCAAGCCCGACCATCGAAGACATCAAAAATTTCCGCCAGTTGGGCAGCCCATGCGCTGGCCATCCAGAGAATTTTTTGATTGATGGCGTTGAATGCACGACAGGTCCGCTGGGGCAGGGCCTTGCCATGGCGGTGGGCATGGCCGTTGCCGAACGGCACCTGAATGCGCGCTTTGGTGACGATCTGGTCGACCACCGGACATGGGTTGTGGCGGGCGACGGTTGCCTGATGGAAGGCATCAATCACGAAGCCATCGGGCTTGCCGGACATTTGGGTCTCGGCCGTTTGATCGTATTCTGGGACGATAACCGCATCACGATTGATGGCGCGACTGACCTTTCGACCAGCGAAGATATCGCCGCACGCTATCGTGCCAGCGGATGGCATGTTGAGGCATGCGATGGCCATGATTTCAATGACATAGAACGCGCAATTAAAGCGTCGCTTGCAGACAATCGTCCATCGTTGATTGCTTGCCGGACATTGATCGGCAAGGGTTCGCCAAATAAGGAAGGCACAAAAGCGCCGCATGGTAGCCCATTGGGTGCAGAGGAAATCGTCGCGACGCGGGCTGCAATCAACTGGCCCTATCCGGCGTTTGAAGTTCCTGCGGATATCTTGGGCGCGTGGCGCGCAACCGGTCAGGCTGGGGCTGAGGCGCATGCCAGCTGGGCAAAGCGGCTTGCGGCTTCAAATCACGCGGAAACCTTCACAAAGACCATGTCGGGTGCGGTTGATTCCGCGTGGTTACAGCCGCATCTGGAAAGCCTGATCGCCGCGCCGCAAAATATCGCGACGCGTAAGGCATCGGAAATTGCACTGACGGCGGCAACTGCCGCGTTGCCAGATCTGCTCGGCGGGTCAGCGGATTTGACGGGTTCAAACTTTACACGAACTGTGTCGACCAACACTCTGGATAAAAACGATTATTCTGGCCGCTATGTCAATTATGGCATTCGTGAATTCGGTATGGCGGCTGCCATGAACGGCATGGCGTTGCATGGGGGTATTATCCCCTATGGCGGGACGTTCCTGATCTTCTCTGATTATTGCCGCGCGGCCATTCGGTTGTCTGCGCTTCAGGAAACCCGCGTTGTCTATGTCATGACGCATGATTCCATCGGCGTTGGCGAAGATGGTCCGACCCACCAGCCGATTGAGCAAATCATGTCGATGCGGCTTATTCCAAACCTCGACGTGTATCGGCCATGCGATACCATCGAAACCGCAGAATGCTGGGCGCTCGCTATTGAGAGCGCGCATACACCGTCGGTTTTGGCGCTATCGCGTCAAAACTTGCCGCAGTTGCGCACGGACGTCAGCGAAAATATGTCCGCCAAGGGTGGCTACCGCCTCCGCTCCGCAAAGGCGGAGCGCAAAGTCGTGTTGATCGGCACTGGTTCTGAAGTGGCTATCGCCGTTTCGGTTGCAGAGCAGCTTGAGGAAAAGGGCATTGGCGCCGACGTCGTATCGATGCCCAGCTGGGAGCGGTTCGACGCGCAGTCGGCATCCTATAAGGCCGGCGTTCTGCCGTCGGATGTGTTGCGCGTATCTGTGGAAGCGGGCACGACTATGGGCTGGGAACGCTATGTCGGTGACGGTCTTCGGATCGGTATCGATAGTTTCGGAGCATCGGCTCCGATTGATGCACTTTATGACCATTTCGGCCTGACCGCCGATAAGATTACCGCGCAAATTCTCGCTAAACTTGGCTGATTGGAGCACGCATGACTATTAAAGTAGCTATTAACGGATTTGGCCGCATTGGTCGCTTGGTGGCGCGCGCGATTTTGGAGCGTGATGACCATGATCTGGAATTGGTGGCGATTAATGATCTCGCGCCAGCCAAGGCGAACGCATTATTGTTCAAGCGTGACAGCGTGCATGGCCCGTTCCCCGGAACAGTTGAAGCCGATGGCAATGACATCATCGTCAATGGTAAGCGCATTCATGTTACCGCCGAGCGCGATCCAGCCAATTTGCCGCATGCCGCAAATGGCGTCGATATCGCTTTGGAGTGCACCGGCTTCTTCACCGACCGCGCGAGCGCAGAAAAGCATCTCGCTGCAGGCGCAAAGCGTGTTTTGATCTCGGCACCAGGCAAAAATGTCGACAAAACCGTGGTATTCGGGGTCAATCACGACGTTTTGACATCAGCCGATGTCATTGTTTCGAACGCCAGCTGCACCACCAACTGCCTCGCGCCACTTGCGAAAGTACTGAACGACGCAATTGGTATCGAGCGTGGTTTGATGACCACGATCCACAGCTACACCAACGATCAGAAGATCCTCGACCAAATCCATGATGACATGCGCCGCGCACGCGCTGCTGCGATGTCGATGATTCCGACAACGACGGGCGCTGCGCGTGCAGTTGGCGAAGTTATGCCTGAATTGAAGGGCAAGCTTGATGGATCGGCTATTCGCGTACCGACACCAAATGTCAGCATCGTCGACCTGACCTTCACGCCTGCGCGCGATACCACGAAGGAAGAAGTCAATGCGCTGTTAAAGGCGGCATCTGAAGGCGCTTTGAAGGGCGTTTTGGCCTATTCCGACGAACCATTGGTATCGATCGACTATAATCACTGCCCAGCCAGCTCGACCATCGACAGCCTTGAAACAGCGGTCATCGACGGCAAGCTTGTCCGTGTCCTCAGCTGGTATGACAATGAATGGGGTTTCTCCAACCGGATGGTGGATACCGCCGGCGTCATTGGAAAGCTGCTGTAATCATGGCTTTTCGCACGCTCGACGATCTTGGTGACATTAAAGGAAAGCGCGTATTTGTTCGCGTGGACTTGAACGTGCCGATGGCAGACGGGCGTGTGACCGACGAAACGCGTTTGCGGGCGTTGCTCCCCACAGTCAGCGAACTCGCTGATAAGGGTGCCAAGGTTTTATTGCTTGCCCATTTCGGTCGTCCGAAGGGGGCGAAGCATAGCGAAATGTCGGTGTCCATGGTTTTGGATGCGCTTCAGGCGGTGCTTGGCCGCGAAGTCATGTTCGTGCCCGAGATTGCTGGAGACATCGTCGCGCAATCCATTGGCATATTGGCGGACGGCGATATCGCCTTGCTCGAAAACACCCGATTTTGGCCGGGTGAGGAACAAAACGACCCCGAACTTGCACGTGCCGTGGCTGCAAATGGCGACTATTACGTGAATGACGCCTTTTCTGCGGCACATCGCGCGCATATGTCGACCGAAGGCCTCGCACATATTTTGCCAGCCTATGCTGGCCGTTCGATGGAAGCGGAGCTGAAGGCGTTGGAAGCTGCGCTTGGTTCGCCGGAGCACCCGGTTGCTGCCGTTGTGGGCGGCGCAAAGGTATCAAGCAAACTCGATGTACTAAACAATCTGGTGAAACAGGTGGATCATTTGATCATCGGCGGCGGCATGGCGAACACCTTTCTCGCTGCCCGCGGCATCAATGTTGGCAAGTCGCTGTGCGAACATGATCTTGCCGACACCGCGAATGCGATTCTGGATGCAGCAGACGTTGCAGGCTGCACGGTGCATTTGCCCTATGACGTCGTGACGTCAGTCGAATTCCGCGCAAATCCGCCCGTGCGCACGGTCAATGTACATGAAGTGGCGGCGGATGAAATGATCCTGGATGTCGGTCCTGCGGCGGTTGAGGCGTTGGCGGATGTGCTTAAAACATGCCGGACTTTGGTCTGGAATGGACCGCTCGGCGCATTTGAGATGGAGCCATTTGACGCGGCGACGGTCTCATTAGCGCGCACAGCGGCTGCGCTGACGCGTGAAGGTTCGCTTGTGTCGGTCGCGGGCGGTGGCGATACGGTTGCGGCGCTTGCCCATGCTGGTGTGACGGAGGATTTCACCTTTGTTTCGACCGCTGGCGGCGCGTTTTTGGAATGGATGGAAGGCAAACCGCTTCCGGGCGTGGATGCTTTGAATATAATTTAAACATGCGGGGCCTTGCCCCGTTTTTTTCTGATGGTAATGCATACGTATGCAGCGCCAAGATACAGGGAAGAGCGGATGAACGACCAAGAGATGTTCGAAAAAGTAGCGACGGCAACAGGCTTTATTGCTGCGCTTGACCAAAGTGGCGGTTCTACGCCCAAGGCGCTTCGTGGCTATGGTATCGAAGAAGATGCTTATGCGACCGAAGAAGAAATGTTCGGACTCATCCATGACATGCGTTCGCGCATCATCACATCGCCAAGCTTTTCGGGCGACAAGGTTTTGGGTGCCATCTTGTTTGAGCGCACAATGGACGGCGATGCGGACGGCAAGCCAGTGCCAGACGCGCTGCGCGATCGTGGCGTCGTGCCCTTTTTGAAGGTCGATAAGGGCCTTGAGGACGAAGCTGACGGCGTTCAGATGATGAAGCCAATGCCAGATTTGGATGCCCTGCTTCAGCGCGCGAAAGCAAAGGGCGTTTTCGGAACGAAAAAGCGCTCGGTCATTAACAAAGCCTCGCCAACGGGTATCGCCGCAATCGTGCAGCAACAATTTGAAGTGGCGGAACAAATCCTCGCCCACGGCCTGATGCCAATCATTGAGCCTGAAATTAACATCAAAAGCGCCGACCGTGCGCAAAGTGATGTCATCCTGCGCAACGAAATACTGAAAGCGCTCGATACCGTTTCGGGCGACAATAAGGTGATGTTGAAGCTGTCGATTCCTGCTGAGGCGGGCACCTTTGACGCGCTGGTGAGCCACCCACGCGTACTGCGCGTTGTTGCGTTGTCCGGTGGATTTGCACGGCCTGAGGCTTGCGCAGAGCTTGCCAAGAACAAGGGCATGATCGCCAGCTTCTCGCGCGCATTGTTGGAAGATTTGCGGCACCAGATGACACCGGCTGAATTTGATGCTGCGCTCGGTGGTGCAATTGACGAAATTCACGCCGCGTCGGCGACATAAGTTTGGAGAGGGGCCGGTGGCAAATGCGCAAGATGTTTGCCGCCGGCCTTAAGCCCCGCTAAGAGCGCGGCATGAAAGAATTTCCCTGCCAATTATATCTGATCTCGCCGACAAATGTTGGCGGAGATTTCCCGCAAGCCCTTGAATCCGCCCTGTCTGCCGGGGCCGTCGCGGCTTTCCAGTTTCGCGTCAAAGATTTGGACCAGCATGAAGCTGCGGCCTTAGCCGAACCATTGCAAGCCATATGCGCTGCGCATGATGTCGCGTTCATCGTCAATGACAGCGTCGCGCTTGCCAAACGGCTGAAGGCCGATGGCGTGCATCTGGGGCAGGGCGATGGCGACGTTCGTGAAGCGCGCGAGACGCTTGGCCCTGACGCACAGATTGGCGTTACTTGCCACAACAGCCGGCATCTCGCGATGGAGGCGGCAGAGGCTGGCGCGGATTATGTTGCCTTTGGCGCATTCTTCCCGACGACGACCAAAAAGGTCGATCATGTCGCCGAACTCGACACCTTACAGAAATGGACGTTTGTGACGGAAGTGCCATGCGTTGCGATTGGCGGCATCACGCCTGACAATGCGAAACCGTTGATTGATGCGGGCGCGGATTTCCTTGCCGTTAGCGGTGCTGTGTGGAACCATCCGCAAGGGCCTGCCGAAGCGGTAAAGGCGTTCAACGCACTGCTTGCCTAATTGCGCTGTCGTCGTTAAAGGCCGCGTCCAACGGCACGTATTTGCGTGCCTGCTCTTTCCATCTGTTAAGCGAGTGCTCTCATGAAAATCAACGCGGTTGAAATCAAGCCGGGTAATATTCTGGAATATGAAAACGGTCTGTGGCGCGTGGTGAAAACCGCGCATACCCAGCCGGGTAAGGGC
Organism: Sphingorhabdus sp.; assembly: GCF_044338195.1. Classification (GTDB taxonomy): domain Bacteria; phylum Pseudomonadota; class Alphaproteobacteria; order Sphingomonadales; family Sphingomonadaceae; genus Sphingorhabdus_B. The sequence continues at coordinate 67,592 of NZ_JBIIMC010000005.1, forward strand.
GGCGCTTATATGCAGGTTGAACTTAAAAACCTGCGCGATGGTCGTAAGAACAACATTCGTTTCCGTTCGGCCGAAAGCGTCGAAAAGGTTCGTCTTGATCAGAAAGACTTCCAGTTTTTGTATGCCGAGGGCGACAATCTGGTGTTCATGGACAAAGAAACCTATGATCAGGTAACGTTGCCAACGGATTTGTTGGGTGACGCTGCGGCATTCCTTCAGGACGGCATGGACGTTGTCATGGAAATGTATGACGACGAAGCATTGTCGGTTGCATTGCCAGACCAGATCGAAGCGACAATTGTTGAGGCTGATGCCGTTGTTAAGGGACAGACAGCGTCGTCGAGCTACAAGCCAGCGATCTTGGATAACGGCGTGCGCGTTATGGTGCCGCCATTTATCAGTGCGGGTACGCGCATTGTCGTCGACGTTTACGAACGGGAATATGTCCGGAAGGCCGACTAATGCCAGCGCTTACCGGTCTGTTGACCATAATGGAAAAAGCTGCCCGTAAAGCGGGTGGCAAATTGCGCCGTGACTTTGGCGAGATCGAACATCTGCAGGTTTCGCAAAAGGGACCGGCAGACTTTGTGTCGAAGGCCGACGAGCGCGCAGAAGATACGATCTTCCGTGAACTGGAAATCGCGCGTCCCGACTGGGGCTTCTTGATGGAAGAAGGCGGCGAAATCGCAGGGGCAGAGGGCAAACCGCGCTTCATCGTCGACCCGCTTGATGGCACCAGCAACTTTCTGCACGGTATTCCACATTTTGCGATTTCGATCGCGGTGCAGGATCCAAAGCCCGATGGTTCGGGTTGGGGCGATATATTTGCTGGCTTGGTCTATAATCCGATCACCGACGAAAGCTTTTGGGCGGAGCGCGGCAAGGGTGCCTGGCTTGGCAACCGCCGCCTGCGCGTGTCGGCGCGTCGCCAGTTGAATGAAGCGCTTATCGCCACGGGCACACCGTATAAGGGGCATGGCGACTTTGACGAATGGGGTAAGATTTTTGCTGCCATCGGTCCATCGGTCTCCGGAATTCGGCGCTTTGGTGCGGCCAGCCTCGATCTCGCTTGGCTTGCCGCAGGACGCTATGATGGCTTTTGGGAAAGCGGTTTGTCGCCTTGGGATACGGCTGCGGGATGCCTGCTGGTGCGTGAAGCAGGCGGGTTTGTAACCGACTATCGCGGACGTAGCCCGCATATCGCGGACGCGCAGGTTTTGGCGGCAAATGACATCTTGCATAGCAAGCTGCACAAGCTGCTTGTTGGGGCGATAAAATAAAGCACTAGGAAGGCTGAAAAAATGCCGAGTCTTGGCCTTGCGGGGCGAGATTCTTATGCCTAAAAGCGCCGCAACTTACGGGGTCCTGAAGCGAGTCTGATATGACTGATTTGTCGCAATATTTGCCCATTCTGCTTTTTCTGGTGGTCGCGCTCGCGCTGTCGTCAGCGTTTGTGTTTTTGCCGATGGGCGTATCGCGCCTGACCGGCACACATAAACCGACCGAGGCAAAGCTTACCGAATATGAATGTGGCTTCCCCGCATTTGAAGATTCGCGCAGTCAGTTTGATGTCCGCTTTTACCTTGTCGCGATCTTGTTCATTATTTTCGACCTTGAAGCCGCATTTTTGTTTCCTTGGGCGGTTAGCTTGGGTGAAACAGGCTGGATTGGTTGGGGCACCATGATGCTGTTCCTGTTCGAACTGGTCATTGGCTTCATTTACGCATGGAAAGTGGGAGCACTCGAATGGGAGTAATCACACCCGCACTGACGGACGCGCAGGCGCCCGACGCGGCCTTCTTCAAGGATATTGAGAGCGAAGTGAACGACAAGGGCTTTGTCGTTTCGTCGACCGAAGACCTGTTCAATTGGGCGCGCACCGGTTCTTTGTGGCCAATGACTTTTGGTCTGGCATGCTGTGCGGTCGAAATGATCCACGGCTATATGCCGCGTTATGACTTTGAACGGTTCGGGATAGCGCCGCGCGCGTCACCGCGCCAATCGGACGTGATGATTGTGGCCGGTACGTTGTGCAACAAAATGGCCCCGGCCTTGCGCAAGGTATACGACCAGATGTCGGAGCCGAAATATGTCATTTCCATGGGCAGCTGCGCCAATGGTGGTGGCTATTATCATTATAGCTATAGCGTTGTGCGTGGGTGCGACCGTGTTGTCCCTGTGGACATCTATGTACCAGGATGCCCGCCAACAGCTGAGGCATTGTTGTACGGCATTATGCAGCTTCAGCGCAAAATCCGTCGCGTAGGGACAATCGAACGGTGAGCCATTCCGCGCCCCTTATTCACACGCCTGATGGCACGATCGCGGCCATCACCAAAGCGCTTGGCGCCAATTTGGTATCCATTGAGGAAGCCAATGGCGAAGTCGCCGTGCACATCCACCGGGACTCGCTCGTTGAATGCATGATCCAGCTGCGCGACGAATGCGCCTATCAGCAGCTGATGGAGATCGCCGGCGTTGACTGGCCTGATCGTGATCCACGGTTTGAAGTGGTCTATTGCTTGCTCAGCCTGACCAAGAACCATCGTATTCGCGTGCATTTGGTCACCAATGAAGATGATGCGGTCCCATCTGTGACGGGTATTTGGCCTGTTGCCGGATGGTTGGAGCGTGAAGTGTTCGACATGTACGGCGTGCTGTTTTCGGGCAATTCCGATCTGCGCCGCATTTTGACCGATTATGGCTTTTCTGGGCATCCACAGCGTAAGGATTTCCCGTTGTCCGGCTATGTTGAGCTGCGGTATTCTGAAGAAGAAAAGCGCGTCAAATATGAGCCGGTCCAACTGGCGCAAGATTTCCGCAACTTCGATTTCCTCTCGCCGTGGGAAGGTGCAGATTATGTTCTGCCCGGCGATGAAAAAACCGGTGAGGCCCCCGCCGCGCCAACGGGCGCAGACAAAATAGCGAACAAGGAAGCGGTTAAGCGGACAGCGCGCAAGCCAAAGGCGACGGGAGACAAAGCATGAGCATGCAGCAAGATCTCGCCCCGACAACTGGCGATGAAGTCATCCAGAACTATACGATCAACTTTGGCCCGCAGCATCCTGCAGCGCACGGCGTTCTGCGTCTGGTCATGGAACTCGATGGTGAAATCGTCGAGCGCTTAGACCCGCATATCGGCCTGTTACACCGCGGTACTGAAAAGCTGATTGAATATAAAACCTATCTGCAGGCTTTGCCTTATTTTGATCGGTTGGATTATGCGTCGCCGATGGCGATGGAGCATAGCTATGTTCTGGCTGTCGAAAAGCTGCTTGATCTCGAAGTGCCCATCCGCGCACAATATCTGCGTGTATTGTTTGCCGAATTGACGCGTATCAAAAACCATACGCTGAACATCGCGCACCACATTATCGATGTTGGTGCGATGACGCCGCCCTTGTGGCTTTACGAAATCCGCGAAGACTGCATGGCGTTTTATGAACGCGCGAGCGGCGCGCGTATGCATGCGGCGTGGTTCCGCCCCGGCGGTGTGCATCAGGATGTGCCGTTAAAGCTTTTGACCGATATGGCCGAATGGCTTGATGATCGTATGCCGCGTCTGTTTGAAGATGCGATGTCATTGGTGGTCGACAACCGTATTTTCAAACAGCGTAACGTCGATATCGCGATCGTCTCTAAAGAAGACGCGATCAAATGGGGCTTTTCAGGACCAATGATCCGTGGCGCGGGCATTCCGTGGGATATCCGCAAGAGCCAGCCATATGACGTGTATGCAAAAATGGATTTTGACATTCCTGTCGGTACGCGTGGCGATTGCTACGACCGGTTCATGGTCCGCGTTGAAGAAGTGCGTCAATCGGTTCGCATTATGAAGCAATGCCTTCAGCAGATGCCGGAAGGCCCTGTCTGCAGCGACGACCGCAAGGTTTCGCCGCCAAAGCGCGCGGAAATGAAGCAATCGATGGAAGCGTTGATCCATCACTTCAAACTCTACACCGAAGGCTTCAAGGTTCCTGCCGGCAGCGTCTATGTCGCGACCGAAAGTCCCAAGGGTGAGTTCGGGGTTTATTTGGTCTCCGATGGCACCAATAAGCCATATCGCTGCAAAATTCGTCCGACGGCATTTTCGCATTTGCAGGCCATGGATTTCATGAGCCGCGGGCATATGCTTGCGGATACGACCGCGATCTTGGGCGCACTCGACATCGTGTTTGGGGAGTGTGACCGGTGAGCATAATTGGCCCGTTCATCGCTGCTTTTTTTGCCGTCCTTATCATTGGCGGCATTAGTTATTTTATCGCGTCCAAACTATACCCTGCATACTCTCCTCGGGTAGTTGCGTTTGCTTTCACTCTTGGCTTTGCCGTTGCCCGGTACAGTGATGAGGGAAGCACATTCGCCGATGGATTTGTAGCTTTTAGTCGACTGACGGGGGCCGCTATAGGGTTTTTGTCGCTCCGGTATTTCCTTTTCAGTCGCAAGGCGAAGCAAAATGGCTGACGCAGTTCACATTTTTAATCAAGCGGACACGACCGCGATCTTGGGCGCGCTCGACATCGTGTTTGGGGAGTGTGACCGGTAATGACGCGGGAAGTGCTTTTTCTAGCGAGCGCTGCATTGGGTTCCATCGCGATGGTTGCGGCTTATCTGTGGCTGTTCCATGGCGAAGTTTCGATCAAGGAAGTTGGTTCGACCGCTGCTGCCATGATGTTTGGCGCATATTTGGGACGTATTTGGGGACGGAACGAAGCACATGGCTGATGCAGCACACACTCCAAACGAAGCGGATGCACGCGCCCAATTTGGCGCCTTTGCGTTTTCAGCTGAAAACAAGAAGACCGCCGACATGTACATCGGACGCTATCCTGCCGGACGTCAGCAGTCTGCGGTGATGGCTCTGCTTGATCTGGCGCAACGTCAGGTGGGCGAAGAAACACAGACGCAAGGATGGCTGCCGGTTCCCGTGATCGAATATGTCGCAAGCTATCTCGGTATGCCATATATGCGCGCATATGAAGTTGCGACCTTCTACACGATGTATAATCTCGCGCCCGTTGGCCGTTTCCATGTGCAAGTTTGCGGCACAACGCCATGCATGCTGCGTGGGTCGGACGATATCATGGCGGCATGTAAGAACAGGGGCCTCGTCAAAGGCGCAACAACACCCGATGGCATGTTCACGCTGAACGAAGTTGAATGCATGGGCAATTGCGCCTCTGCACCGATGGTTCAGATCAACGACGATAATTACGAAGATCTCGATTACGACAGCATGACCGCCATTTTGCAGGACTTGTCGGATGGCAAACAACCAAAGGTCGGTACGCAGCTGCCCGGACGCCACACCGTTGAACCTTATGGCGGCGCTACGACATTGCAGGCGATGGTTGATAAGAACCATGATTATCGGGGGGAGCATTGATGGAATTTCTCCCCCTCATCGGCGTTCTTGTGGCTGCGTTCGTGGCATGGAAACTGCTCAAGGGCATAATTAAACTTGCCGTCATTGGGCTTTTGATTGCCGGCGGCGCATGGTTTCTTCTTGGAGGTTGGGGCTGATGCTCGCTGACAAAGACCGCATTTTTACCAACCTTTATGGCTATCAAGATTTCGGCCTGAAAGCTGCGCAGGCGCGCGGCGATTGGGATAAAACCGCCAATCTGATGAAGGCCGGACAAGACGCCATTATCGAAGAAGTGAAGGCATCCGGGCTGCGTGGTCGCGGTGGCGCTGGCTTCCCGACGGGTATGAAGTGGAGCTTCATGCCCAAGACACCGACGCCCGAACGTCCGAACTTCCTCGTCATCAATGCCGACGAATCCGAACCCGGTTCGTGCAAAGATCGCGAAATCATTCGCCACGATCCGCACAAGCTTATCGAAGGCGCGTTGATCGCCGGTTTTGCGATGCGCGCGCGTGCGGCCTATATCTACATTCGCGGCGAATATATTTTCGAAGCAAAGGTCCTCGAAAAGGCTGTTGCCGAGGCATATTCAGCAGGGCTGCTGGGTAAGAATGCCGCCAAGTCCGGTTATGACTTTGACGTGTTCGTCCATCGCGGCGCAGGCGCCTATATCTGCGGCGAAGAAACCGCGATGATCGAAAGCCTTGAAGGCAAAAAGGGGCAGCCCCGCCTTAAACCGCCATTCCCTGCAGGCGCAGGTCTGTATGGCTGCCCAACGACGGTGAACAATGTCGAGAGCATTGCTGTCGTTCCAACAATCCTGCGTCGTGGCGCGGCGTGGTTCAAAAGCTTTGGCCGCGAGAACAACCATGGTACGAAGCTGTTCCAGATTTCGGGCCATGTTGAAAAGCCATGCGTCGTCGAAGAAGAAATGGGCATTCCGTTCCGCGAGCTGATCGAAAAGCATTGCGGCGGTATTCGCGGTGGTTGGGATAATCTGCTCGCCGTCATCCCCGGCGGTTCGTCGGTGCCGTTGGTGCCTGCGGCCATGATGATGGACGTACCCATGGATTTTGATGGCTGTAAGGCAGTCGGTTCAGGACTTGGTACCGCGGCGGTCATCGTTATGGACAAGTCGACAGACATCGTTCGCGCAATCTCGCGCCTGTCCTATTTCTATAAGCATGAAAGCTGCGGCCAATGTACGCCATGCCGCGAAGGCACTGGCTGGATGTGGCGTGTTATGGAAAAGATGCGCACCGGCAATGCCGAGATTGGCGACATTGATACCCTGTACGACGTCACGAAGCAGGTTGAGGGCCACACAATTTGTGCGCTTGGCGATGCCGCTGCGTGGCCAATTCAGGGCCTCATCAAGCATTTCCGTCCGGAGATGGAACGCCGCATCCATGAAGCCAAGGGCGATGATATGTTGGAGGCAGCAGAATAATAATGCCTAAAGTCACCGTAGACGGTTTAGAAATCGAAGTTCCTGCAGGCGCGACTGTGCTTCAGGCGTGTGAGATGGCGGGGAAGGAAATTCCGCGCTTTTGCTATCATGAACGGCTGTCCATTGCGGGCAATTGCCGCATGTGCTTGGTCGAGGTTGCCCCAGGGCCGCCAAAGCCACAAGCAAGCTGTGCGCTGCCCGCCACCGAAGGGCAGATCATCAAAACCGACAGCCCTATGGTCAAAAAGGCACGCGAAGGTGTGATGGAGTTCCTGCTCATCAATCATCCGCTGGATTGCCCGATTTGCGACCAAGGCGGTGAATGCGATTTGCAGGATCAGAGCGTGGCTTATGGTCGCGGCGCATCGCGTTTCGACGAAAACAAGCGTGCGGTGACCGAAAAATATATGGGCCCCATCGTCAAAACGGCGATGACGCGTTGCATCCAGTGCACACGTTGCGTCCGGTTCACGGAAGAAGTCGCTGGCATCGAAGAAGTCGGCGCGATTGGCCGCGGCGAGAATATGCAGATCACGACCTATCTGGAGCACGCCATGCAGAGCGAGCTTTCAGGCAATGTCGTTGACCTGTGTCCGGTGGGTGCGCTGACGTCGAAGCCTTATGCTTTCGAAGCACGCCCGTGGGAGTTGAAAAAGACACCAAGCATCGACGTGATGGACGCGGTCGGCACCAACATCCGCCTCGATAGCCGGGGCAGGGCCGTATTGCGCGCGCTTCCGCGCATCAATGATGATGTGAACGAAGAATGGGCGTCGGATAAGACACGCCATGCCGTGGATGGTCTTACGCATCGTCGTTTGGACAAGCCCTATATCCGCAAGGATGGAAAGCTTGTTGCAGCCAGCTGGGCAGAGGCGTTTGACGCAATCAAGGCCAATTGGTCCGGCGATGCTGCGGTCATCGCGGGCGATCAGGTCGATTGCGAAACGATGTTTGCGGCGCGTGCCCTTGCAGGCGCGTCCATGCTTGAGGGCCGTCAAACGGGGCTTGCTTACGATACGTCGTCGCTGTCGGCTGTAAACTTTAACACCACCATCGCGGGCATCGAAAATGCGGACGTGATTTTGTTGGTCGGTAGCGACCTGCGCCGCGAAGCACCTTTGGTGAACACGCGTATCCAAAAAGCCATCCGTAAGCGCGGTGCAAAGGTGTTTGCTATCGGTCCAGTGACGGATTTGACCTACAAGGTTGAATGGCTCGGCGACGATTTGAGCGCGCTGGCCAAGGCGCCAAAGGCTCTTGCTGATGCATTAAAGACCGCAGAACGCCCCGCGATTATCGTGGGTGGCGGTGCGCTGCGTTATGAAGGCGTCCATGGCGCGGCATTGGCTTTTGCGACGAAGTATAAGCTCGTCCGTGATGGCTGGAATGGCTTTAACGTGTTGCACTTTGCGGCAGCGCGCATGGGCGGACTGATGCTTGGATATGCGCATGATGGCGGTATCAAGGCGTTGGCGGCCAAGGCGCCCAAGCTGGCGTTTTTCTTGGCGGCTGATGAGGCCGATTACAGCCTGTTTACTGGCAGCTTCAAAGTTTATGTCGGCCATCATGGCGACAATGGCGCGCATCATGCCGACGTCATTTTGCCAGGCGCAGCGTATAGCGAAAAGTCGGGCACCTACGTAAACCTCGAAGGCCGCGTGCAGCGCGGAGAACGCGCCGTGTTCCCACCCGGTGATGCGCGCGAAGATTGGGCGATATTCCGCGCCTTGTCCGACTTGCTAGGCAAGCGTTTGCCGTTTGACAGCCTTGAGGCGCTCCGCGTTGAAATGTTCAACGCTGTGCCCGCATTGGGCGTCGAAGGCCTTGCCGATTATGGCTGGTCTGAACCCACATTGCCGTCAGCCGTAAATGGCAAGATCGCGGATTATCCGATTAAGGATTTCTACCTGACCAACGCAATCTGCCGCGCGTCGGAAACGATGCAACGGTGCTCGGCGGAACTGGTGCACGGCACGCAATATCTGGAGGCAGCGGAATGACATCCTTCTTCCAAACCCTTGGGATGAGCTACGAAGCCGCATGGTTAACCGCAACCATCGCGGGCATATTGCTCATTGCATTGCCGTTGATGCTGGCCGTCGCGCTGATCATTTATGCTGAACGCAAATTGTGGGCGGCCTTTGCACTTCGCCGTGGTCCCAACGTGGTTGGTCCCTTCGGCGTCCTTCAGTCGTTCGCTGACGGGCTTAAGGTGTTTCTGCAGGAAACAATCATCCCCAGCGCGTCGAACCGCGGACTGTTTCTGATCGCGCCGATTATTACCTTCACCGTCGCTTTGATGGCATGGGCGGTTATTCCGTTTGCAGACGGCGTCGTGCTGTCCAATATCAATGTTGGCTTGCTCTACATTCTCGCGATCAGCAGCCTTGGCGTCTATGGCGTGGTCATTGCCGGTTGGGCCTCCAACTCGAAATATCCGTTTTATTCCGCGATGCGTGCGGCGGCGCAGATGATTTCGTATGAAGTCTCTATTGGCTTTATCCTGATCTGCATTGTGCTTTGGGCCGGTACATTCAATGTGGGCGGCATTGTTGAAGGGCAGCGGGGCCATATCTTTGGCTTTATAAACGCTTATGCGTTCAACCCGTTGCTGTTCCCAATCGCTATCATGTTCCTCATCAGTTCAATGGCTGAAACCGCGCGCGCCCCCTTCGATTTGACGGAGGCCGAGAGCGAGTTGGTTGCCGGATATCAGACCGAATATTCGTCAATGGCGTTCGCTTTGTTCTGGCTGGGCGAATATGCCAACGTGCTTTTGATGTGCGCGCTTAATGCCATTCTATTCTGGGGCGGATATTTGCCGCCAGTGGATTGGGCTCCATTATATGCCGTTCCCGGCATCATTTGGTTCTTTGTCAAAATCCTTTTGATGTTCTTTGTCTTCGCATGGGTGAAGGCGACTGTACCGCGTTACCGTTATGACCAATTGATGCGTCTGGGTTGGAAAATATTCCTGCCAATCTCGCTGTTCTGGGTGTTTCTGGTGAGCGGCTATCTTATGTTCACAGGACATTTCGCATGACCACCATCGCGCATCTCATCAAAACCTTTACCCTTTGGGAATTCGTCAAGGCGCACTGGTTGACCTTGCAATATTTCTTCAAGCCAAAGGCGACGATCAACTATCCGTTCGAAAAGAACCCGTTGAGCCCGCGTTTTCGCGGAGAGCACGCTTTGCGGCGCTACCCCAATGGGGAAGAACGGTGCATTGCGTGTAAGCTTTGCGAAGCGGTGTGTCCTGCATTGGCAATCACCATTGAGTCAGAGCCACGCGAAGACGGCAGCCGCCGCACCACGCGCTATGACATCGACATGACGAAGTGCATCTATTGCGGTTTCTGCCAAGAAGCTTGCCCAGTGGATGCGATTGTCGAGGGGCCAAACCTCGAATTTGCAACCGAAACACGCGAGGAATTGTTTTATGACAAGGCCAAGCTTCTCGACAACGGCGCGAAATGGGAACGGGCAATTGCCGCGAACCTTGCCGCCGATGCACCCTATCGTTAAGGGCGGCCCATCGTGATCCAACTCGTCTCCTTCTATATTTTCGCAAGCATCGTCATCGCATCTGCCGCGATGGTCATCTTTGCGCGCAATCCCGTGCACAGCGTGCTGTGGTTGATCGTCGCGTTCTTTAACGCCGCTGGCCTGATGGTTCTGATCGGCGCTGAGTTTATCGCGATGCTACTCGTCATTGTCTACGTTGGCGCAGTCGCCGTGCTGTTCCTATTTGTGGTGATGATGCTCGACATCGACTTCGCCGAACTGCGCGCAGGTTTTGTGAAAAACGTTCCGCTTGGCTTGCTACTCGCCGTTGTGCTCGCCGCAGAGCTCGTGTTGGGCATTGGCGCGTATCAGGCGGGGGCAGTCACATTGGGCACGCCAGAGGCGGGCGCAGCTACTGTGTCGGCGGCTGTTCCGAATATCGAAGCTATTGGCGGTCTGTTGTACAGCAAATATGTGTTCATGTTTGAAACCGCAGGCCTCATTCTTTTGGTCGCAATGGTGGGCGCGATTGTTCTTACCCATCGTAAGAGCCATGGCACCCGGGGCCAAAGCATCAGCAGCCAGGTACAGCGCCGTCCCGAAGACGCGACGCGCAATGTCAATCAACCGGTAGGGCAGGGGATCGAGTTGTGATTGGTATCGAACATTATCTTGTGGTGAGCAGCATTCTGTTCGTCATGGGTGTGCTGGGGATTTTCCTGAACCGCAAAAATGTGATCATCATCTTGATGGCGATTGAGCTGATTCTGCTGGCGGTAAATATCAACCTCGTGGCGTTCAGCGTCTTTCTTGGCGACCTTACGGGCCAGATTTTCGCGATGTTCGTGCTGACGGTGGCTGCTGGTGAAGCGGCCATTGGCCTTGCCATATTGGTCATCTACTTCCGTGGCCGGGGCACCATTGCCGTTGACGATGTCAACCGGATGAAGGGATAACATCCAGTGACTTCGATCCATATCATTGTTTTTCTTCCGCTTTTGGCTGCGCTTGTCGCGGGCCTTGGCCAACGCTTTATTGGCGCGGTCGCATCTAAGACCATTACTACAGCCGGCCTGTTCACTGCGTCCTTGCTGAGCTGGCCGATTTTTATCGGTTTCCTCAACGGCAGCGAAACCGCGTATGTCGCGCCGGTGATGAACTGGGTCCAGTCGGGTGATTTGTCATTCGATTGGGAATTGCGTGTCGATGCGCTGACCGCGGTGATGTTGGTGGTCATCACGACCGTATCTGCGCTCGTCCATCTGTATAGCTGGGGCTATATGGAGGAAGACCCCGATCAGCCGCGCTTTTTTGCGTATCTGTCGTTGTTCACCTTCGCGATGTTGATGCTCGTGACCGCCAACAATCTCGTCCAAATGTTCTTTGGTTGGGAAGGGGTTGGTCTCGCGTCCTATCTGTTGATTGGTTTCTGGTACAAAAAGCCGAGCGCGAACGCCGCGGCGATCAAGGCATTTGTCGTGAACCGCGTGGGTGACCTTGGCTTCATGCTGGGTATCTTCGGCGTGTTCTGGCTGTTTGGCACGGTTTCCATTCCGGACATTTTGGCGGCGGCACCGGACAAGGTGGGATCGAGCATTGGTTTCCTTGGGTTCCGCGTCGATACAATGAGCTTGCTGTGCATATTGTTGTTCATCGGCGCGATGGGCAAATCAGCGCAGTTGGGCCTACACACATGGCTACCTGACGCGATGGAAGGTCCGACACCTGTGTCGGCGCTTATTCACGCGGCGACGATGGTAACCGCCGGTGTGTTCATGGTTTGCCGCCTATCGCCATTGTTTGAAACCAGCCAGTTTGCGCTCGATGTTGTAACGATCGTTGGTGCGACAACGGCCATTTTTGCAGCCACCGTTGGTCTGGTGCAAACCGACATCAAACGCGTGATCGCTTACTCAACATGCTCGCAGCTTGGATATATGTTCTTTGCCGCGGGCACCGGCGCATATGGCGCGGCGATGTTCCATTTGTTCACGCACGCATTCTTTAAGGCGTTGTTGTTCCTTGGCGCGGGCTCTGTCATCCACGCGATGCATCATGAGCAGGACATGCGTTATTATGGCGGCTTGCGGAAACATATCCCGCTGACCTTCTGGGCGATGATGGCGGGCACGTTGGCGATTACCGGCGTTGGTATTGTTGGCGTGGGCGGTTTCGCTGGCTTCTATTCCAAGGATGCGATCATCGAAGCCGCATTTGCGAGCCACTCGACCTTCCATATGTATGCGTTTGGCATTGGCGTTCTGGCGGCATTGTTGACCAGCTTCTACAGCTGGCGCCTGATGTTCCTCACATTCTTCGGAACGCCGCGTTGGGCGCAGTCGGAGCATATTCAACATGCGATGCACGATCATGGGGATCATGACGATCATGCGCATGATCATGCCCACGACGCGCACGGTGACGGCACCGCTGGCTACCATCCGCATGAAAGCCCGTGGCCAATGCTTATCCCGTTGGGTGTGCTAACATTGGGCGCAGTTTTCGCAGGTTTTGTATTCCACGGAGGTTTCATTGACGCCGAAACCGGCAAGGTATTTTGGGCGAACAGCACATTGTTCTTCAATGAACATTTGATGCACGCCATGCATGAGGTGCCGTTGTGGGTGAAGCTGTCATCGACAGTGGCCATGCTGACCGGCTTGGTGGTTGCCTATGTGATGTATCAACAGTCAAAGGATGCGCCGCAGCGTTTGGCGACTGCCTTTGCGCCATTGTACCGTTTCTTCCTGAACAAATGGTATTTCGACGAGCTGTATGATGCGGTCTTTGTCCGCCCGGCCTTTTGGTTTGGACGCCTTTTCTGGAAGCAGGGCGACATTGGCATTATCGACCGGTTTGGGCCAAATGGTTCGGCTGCTGTCGTTTCCTTTGGCAGCAAACTCGCGGTTAAAATGCAGTCGGGTTATCTTTATACATATGCGCTGGTGATGCTTTTGGGCCTTGTCACAGCGGTTAGCTGGATGATGGTGAGAACATAATGAACGCCGCAGATATTCCTGTCCTGTCAATCATGCTCGCCATCCCGATGGTGGCGGCGGCATTGTGCTTGTTCGTTCGTGCTGAACTGGCGCGCCCGATTGCGCTTGTTGCGACCCTCGTCAACTTCATCCTCGGTGTGGTGCTGTGGATCAGCTATGATCCGGCGGGTGCGCAGTGGCAGTTTACCGAAAGCGCGCAATTGTTCGGCCCGATTGGTTGGAAGCTGGGCATTGATGGTATTTCGTTGACGCTCATCATGCTGTCGGTGTTCCTGATGCCGATTTGCATCGGCGCCAGCTGGAACAGCATTCAGAAGCGTGTCGGCGAATATATGGCGGCCTTCCTGTTGATGGAAACGCTGATGATTGGCGTATTCGCGGCGCAGGATTTGTTGCTGTTCTACATCTTCTTCGAAGCTGGTCTGATCCCGATGTATCTCATCATCGGTATCTGGGGTGGTCAGGACCGCATTTACGCGTCGTATAAGTTCTTCCTCTACACCTTGCTTGGGTCGGTAGTGATGCTGATCGCGATGTTGTGGATGATCCAGTTTGCCGGCACCGCAGACATTCCGACTTTGCTCAACACAGATTTCCCTGTGCAGGCGCAAACATTATTGTGGCTGGCATTCTTTGCATCCTTCGCCGTCAAGATGCCGATGTGGCCCGTGCACACATGGCTTCCCGATGCGCACGTTCAGGCGCCGACTGCAGGTTCAGTCATTCTGGCTGGCGTGTTGCTGAAAATGGGTGGCTACGGCTTCCTGCGTTTCTCTTTGCCGATGTTCCCAGAGGCGAGCGCAAACTTCATTCCTTTGGTCTTCGGCCTGTCGATGGTCGCGGTTGTCTACACATCGCTCGTGGCGCTGGTGCAGCAGGATATGAAGAAGCTGATCGCATATTCGTCGGTTGCCCACATGGCGATTGTGACCGTTGGCCTCTTTACGTTTAATCAGCAGGGTATTGAAGGTGCGATTATCGTGATGCTCAGCCACGGTTTGGTGTCGGGCGCGCTCTTCCTGTGCGTGGGCGTTATCTACGACCGTCTGCACACGCGTGAAATCAGCCGTTACGGCGGCATCAGCGTGAATATGCCCAAATATGCATTGCTGTTCATGCTATTCACCATGGCCAGCGTCGGCCTGCCCGGAACAAGCGGTTTTGTCGGAGAGTTTCTGAGCCTCGCGGGCGCTTATAAGGTGTCCACATGGGCCACGCTGATCGCGACAACGGGCATCATCCTTGGCGCTGGATATATGTTATATCTCTATCGCCGGATCGCATTCGGGCCGCAGGTCAATGCAGACGCAGCCGCGATGCAGGATATTGATTGCCGCGAAATGTGGCTGCTCGCACCGATTGCCGTCGTTGTGTTGTGGATGGGCGTATATCCCGAAACATTCCTTGCACCCATTCGCCGCGATGTAGCAACAATTGTTGATCGTATTGAACGGGCCGCTCCAGCTGGTGACAGCAAATTGATGGCCGTCGACCCGACTACAGCGCGCTTTCGCGTTGTTCATGAACCTAAAAAAGACGTGGCTGAGGGGAGCCATTAATAATGGAACTTACTGCTTCGCTCTCCTTGGTGCGTCCTGAGATCATTCTCAGCTTCTCCGCGCTTGCCTTGCTTTTATTGGCTGCCTGGATGGATCAGGCCGGACGCCTTATCAGCATATTGGCTGTTGCTGCCTTGGGTGCTGCCGCTGCTTTCACTGTCAGCGCGCTTGGTTCGGGGTCCAGCGCCTCGGCCTTTGATGGTTTGATGGTGAATGATGCTTTCGGCAATTTCTCCAAGCTGCTGATTTACATTGCCGCGGCTGTTTCCCTGACCATTGCCCCGCGTTTCTTGGAGAAAGCGGGCGCAATGCGCGCTGAATATCCGGTTCTTATCGTGCTTTCCTGTGTTGGCATGGGCATTATGGTATCGGCGACAGACCTGATTTCATTATATATCGGTCTGGAGCTTCAGAGCCTTTCGGCCTATGTTCTCGCAAGCTTCGTGCGCTCTGATGGCCGTTCGGCCGAAGCTGGGCTGAAATATTTCGTCCTTGGCGCGCTTGCGAGCGGTATGCTGCTTTTCGGTGCATCGTTGGTTTATGGCTTTGCCGGTTCGACCAACTTTGCCGCAATCGGCCTTGCGATGGACAAGGAAGTCGGTCTTGGCTTGATCTTTGGTATCGTGTTCATCCTATCCGGATTGGCATTCAAGATTAGTGCCGCGCCATTCCACATGTGGACGCCCGACGTTTACGAAGGCGCCCCCACGCCCGTCACCGCATTTTTTGCGAGTGCGCCAAAGGTTGCGGCGATCGCTTTGTTGATGCGCGTTGTGCTTGAGGCATTTGGTTCGCAGGTGCTCGTGTGGCAGCAAATCATTATTGCGGTGGCGTTGATGTCGATCATCATCGGTGCGGTTGGCGCAATCGGCCAGCAAAACTTGAAACGCCTGATGGCGTACAGCTCGATCAACAATGTGGGCTTCATCCTGATCGGTCTTGCCACCGGAACCGAGCAGGGCATCGCCGCCATGCTTGTATATCTGACGATCTATGTCGCCATGACCTTGGGCGGCTTTGTGTGCTTGATGCAATTGAAGGACAAAGACGGCAACTATCGGGAAGAATTTTCCGATATCGCTGGCCTGTCCAAAACCCGCCCAGCACTTGCCGCGGCTTTTGCCATCTTCATGTTCAGTCTCGCGGGCATTCCGCCATTGTTCGGTTTCTGGGGTAAGCTGGTGGTATTCAATGCTGCTGTCGCCGCCGGCCTGCTGCCATTGGCCGTCATTGGGATTTCGGCTTCGGTTATTGGTGCATTCTATTATCTGAAGGTTGTCAAAGTGATGTACTTTGATGATGCGGCAGATGTGATCGCCGAAAGCGATGACAAAGTGCTTGTCTGGACTGGTGGCATTCTTGCCGCGGCCAACTCACCACTTGGGTATTTTGCCATTCCAGCGCTCGGCGTTTGGACAGTGGTTGCGGCAAAGGCGCTGTTCTGACGCTGATATTCGAAGAGGTTGCGCTCACAGGGTCAACGAACGCGGATTTGTTGACGCGCGCGGCGCAGGGTGCACCGGAAGGTTTATGGCTTCGCGCGGATGCGCAGGACGGCGGCAGAGGCCGTTTGGGCCGCAGCTGGGAAAGCCCAAAGGGCAATGTGTTTGCGAGCACCATCGTTCGTTTGCGCGATACCGACCCAGCGCCAGCCAGTCTGGCATTTGTAACGGCATTGGCGGTGTTCGACGCGATCCGACAAATCGCGCCGCATGTTGAAATTTCCCTGAAGTGGCCAAACGACATCCTTTCGCGCGATTGTTCGAAATTGTGCGGGATATTGCTGGAAAGATCGGCCGATGCGGTTGTTGTCGGCATTGGGCTGAACCTGATCTGGCATCCGGAAAATCTTGATCGCAAGGTGTCCGACTTGCGTGCGCTTGGCGCGACACCGCCTGACGCGCAGTCGAGCGTGGAAATCATCGCCGATGCCTTTGCCGGTTACCTCGCGATCTGGCGGCTGTCGGGTACGGGCACGATTATCCGTCAGTGGGAAGAAAACGCGCATCCGCGTGGAACAGCGCTGTCGGCGCGATTGCCCGATGGCGAAGAATTGCATGGGCTTTTCCAAGGCTTGGACGATCAAGGTGCGCTGCGGCTTAGCTTGGCGGACGGCGCAATTCGTGCCATTCATGCAGCAGATGTTTTTCTAGTTTAAAGGGGTGGGCGATGTTGCTCGCAATAGACACAGGCAATACCAACGCGAAGTTTTCTTTGGTCAATGACAGCGGAGAGATATTGCACCGCTGGCGCATCGCCACAGATGCGCGCCGCACGGCCGATGAATATGCGGTGTGGCTGGATCAGCTCATCCAAATGGCGGGGTTCAAACGTTCGGATATCGATGCGGTCATTATCGCAACCGTCGTGCCGCGCGCGCTGCACAATTTACAGCTTTTGGCGACACGCTATTTTGGGTGTGAAGCACTTGTTGCCGGGCGCGGGTCTGTCGCATGGGGCATTCAGTTGCGTGTTGCTGAACCGCAATCAGTGGGCGCAGATCGCGCCGTGAATGCCATTGCAGCCCACGCGCTAGCAGACGGGCATAAGATCGTGATCAGCTTCGGCACGGCGACGACCTTTGATTATGTTGGCCCCGATGGGTCTTACCACGGCGGAAGCATCGCGCCTGGCGTTAATCTGTCGCTCGATGCTTTATATGGCGCAGCGGCGATGCTGCCGCGCATTGCAATCGAACCGCCGCCAAATGAAAGCGTCATTGGCACAACCACTGTTGGACAAATGCAGATTGGCATCTATTGGGGCTATGTGGCAATGATCGAGGGAATGATTGCCCGAATGAAGAATGAAATTGGCGAACCGGTATCGGTCATTGCAACCGGCGGTTTGGCAATCTTGTTTCAGCAACATGGCCATTTATTTGACCGGGTAGAACCCGATTTGACGCTGCGGGGACTGGCGCTTTTGTACAGGAATAGAGAAAAAACATAATGACGACCCCAAAAAATGAACTGCTTTTCCTTGCTCTTGGCGGGTCAAATGAAATTGGCATGAACGTCAATTTATATGGTTGCGATGGCAAGTGGGTGATGGTCGACCTTGGCCTCACCTTTGCCAATTCAGAATATCCCGGCGTTGACCTCGTGCTTCCAGATCTGGAATTTATCGAGAAGCGCAAAAAAGACCTTTTGGGCATCGTCCTGACGCATGGTCATGAAGACCATATCGGCGCCGTTGCCTATTTCGCCGCGGACCTCGGCGTGCCGTTGTACGCGACGCCGTTCACTGCAACGCTCATTCGCGGCAAGCTTGAGGAAGAGGGCATTGCCGATATTGTGGAGCTGAATGTCATTCCTATGGAAGGCGCATTCTCCATGGGGCCGTTCGATTTTAAATTTGTAACGCTGGCGCACTCCATTCTTGAAATGAGCGCCTGTTTGATCACCACGCCATATGGCAAGGTTTTCCATACGGGCGACTGGAAGCTGGACGAGCGCCCTGTGTTGGGAAGCCCAAGCACCGCCGACGCGCTAACTGCGATTGGTGACACAGGCATATTGGCGATGGTGTGCGATTCCACCAACGTCTTCAATCATGAATATAGCGGCAGCGAAGGCAGCGTGAAGGATGACCTGCTAAAGTCCGTCAAGGCCGCGAAGGGCCGGGTGGTTGTCACGACATTCGCCTCCAACGCGGCGCGATTGCAGACTTTGGGCGAAGTTGCGCGCGAGAGCGGGCGTACCTTGTGCTTTGCCGGTCGGTCGTTGCACCGGATCCTTGAGGCTGCACAGGCCAATGGCTATTTGAAAGACTTGCCCAAAACCATTGATATGGAAAGCGTAGATAGCCTTGCGCGCCACGAAGTCATGGTTGTTGCAACAGGTGGGCAGGGCGAGGCCCGCGCAGCGTTGGCCCGCATTGCCGAAGGAAACCATCCGGTGAAGCTGGAGGAGGGTGACACCGTCATCTTCTCGTCCAAGCAGATACCGGGCAATGAAATCGCCATCGGCATCATTATGAACAAGCTGGCCGAACGCAACATTCTGACGGTGACGGAAAAGCAGGCACATGTCCACGTATCGGGTCACCCGGGTCAGCCGGAACTTGCCGCGTTATATGATTGGATCCGCCCTGAAATCCTCGTCCCAGTGCATGGCGAGCGCCGGCATATGGCAGAGCAAGCACGTTTCGCGCGCGCGCATGGCGTTCCAAAGGCTGTCGTGCAGTCCAATGGTGATGTCGTGCGTTTGGCACCCGGCGAACCGAAGACAATTGGCAAGGAACGGACTGGGCGTCTCATCCTCGATGGTGACACGATCATTGCTGCCGACGGCGCAACATTGAATGAACGTCGGCGTCTGTCGTGGTACGGATTGATTTCAGTCGCGTTTGCGCTTGGTGCGAATGACAAGTTGCTGGGCAGCCCGGAAATCCGTTTGCATGGCGTTCCCATCGAAGAAGATCTGGATGATTTTATCGATGAAGCCACGACCGCTGCCGTAAAGGCGATTAAGGACAATCGCGGTGATTATGAAAAGCTCCGCGAGACCGTTCGTTTGGCCGTTCGCCGTGTAGCCGTCAGCTGGACGGGCAAAAAACCGATTGTTGATGTGATGATATTGGAGACCGCATGAGCTGGACATCAATTATAGCGATTTACTTGCTTTTTTGGGTGATGACCGCGTTTGTCATCCTGCCCATAGGCGTGCGTACGCATGACGAATTGGGACTGCCCAAGGTGCCGGGACAAGCGGATAGCGCACCCGGGAACTTCCAACCCCGCATCATAATTTTGCGGACAACATTGTTATCCGCAGCATTGTTCGCGCTATATTATGCCAATTATGTCTATGGCTGGGTTGACCGCCACAGTTTTGACTGGCTGATAAACCGGCCTGCTTAAGGCTTATTTCCGAAGCCGTTCGATCGCTTGGGCCAGCGCAACATATAGCTTGCCGATATCGGAAGACAGGAGCGTTACGCCAATGGCGTTGCCATCTCTTGTGCTGAGCAACAGGCGCATGATGCCTTCAAAGTCATGCACATAGCGGTTCACATGTTCGCGGAATTCGCTGTCGTTGCCATAATGATTGGCGATGATCTTTGCTTCTCTTGAATCGATAAGGCGCACGGCACGGCGCGTAAATATGCCTCTGTCGCCCTTGAGATATGATGCCCATGCGGTGTCGGTAATGTCGTTCGACAATATTTTCGCAACATCGATGGCTGTCGAATTCAGCGATTCCGTCAACAAGACCATGCGGCGGGCGAAGCTGTCATCCTGAACCGATTCAAAACTGTTTTTGGTATCGGCAATCCGGCCTTCAAGAGTGGTGGTCATTTCATCCAGCTCGGCCAGTTGCTTGACGACCAGACCGGTCGCCGCTTCGGATAGCTCTACATTGCGTTCGATCGCCTCCTGAACGGCAGCATTCATCGACGCAACTTGCGCATCCAACGCATTGGCCAGCGCCGTCCGGTTCTGTTCGGTGAGCTGCTCAGAAATATGGGCGAGTTCATCATCCAATATCTTCCGGCTGCTTTCCGCTGCAGCGCGGGTGGATTCGCGGACACGCAGCAATGCGGTCACCAGTTGACCATTTGCCTCATCCGACATTTCCTGCAGCAGCGATTGTGTTTGTCGCAGCGACGAGCCAAGTGCATCGACTTGGTCATGGCGAGCGGCAAAATGGGCATCGCTCTGCGTCATGAGTGCGTTCACCGAGTCGCGCTGGGTCGCAATAATCTGCTCCAGCCCGTTCAGCTTCTCAAGCATGCTACCGCTCAATGCCTCGAGCGATTGCGCGTTCGATAGCGCAGATTTTATCTGCGCGACGCCATCGGACAATTGTGCGCTGAGGACATCCATAGATGCAGGAATGGTTTCGCTGATTTCATGGTTCGCTGTGCCCAGCGACGCCAACAGCTTGTGGGACTGTTCGATCAGTTGTTGGGTGACAAGCTGATTGTCTGTCAGTGCCGAACCAACAGTGCGCGTGCTCTCGCCCAAGGCGGATACGGCAAAGGCCAGTTTGGACGTTTGGTCGGTCGCGACGCGGTCAACTTCCGAAATCTGCTGTGCGCTTGAATGAATGTGCGCGCTAATCGTCGCAATCATCGCACGGATGCGCGCTTCTTCTGCGTCGGTCTGGCTACCAATGTCGCCAAGTGCCTTCCGCAAGTCGGAAAGGCTCGACTGCATCTGTTCCTGACTATTGGTGAGGATCGCGCTGATATCGCCCGATGCCTGCGCGATGCCGCTGGACATGGCTTGCGTTGCGCTGTCCATCAAGGTCGCCATTTCGGCGCTCCGATCAAGCGCCTCTGCACTCCGCAGGTCGAGCAATTTTGCACTGCTGGTGAGCGACTGTTCCAATTTGACCGCCATATCGTCGGCGCGCACTTCAACGCCATCGACATAATCGCGAACCGATTTGCCGGCATCGCGAACGCGCTCCAAAGTCGCAATGAGCGCTTTGATCTGCATCTGGGCGTTGTTGCCAGCGCTCCCGATCTGGTTAGTAACATCTTTCGCGGCGCTTGTAACAACCGGCAAATGCTTGCGGAGCTGCTCGAGATTTGTGTTTGCCGACTGGCTTACAATTTCGAGCGTTTTTGCTTTTTGGTCGCTGTCTGCAAGCGCCGCTGTCAGGACCTGGGCTGACTCCATCAATTTCTGCGAGGATTGCCGTCCAAGCGACTCGAGATCGCGTGCATTCTGCGACAAAAACTCGCGGGCCAATGCGATTTCCTCGTTCACGGTGCGCATCCGCTGGCTCAGTAAAACGCTTTCGTTGCGCAACAGTGCCGCAACATTGCCAAATCGGGTTGCTTCCCGGCTGCTGTTGCGCATCACCAGTAACCAAGACACGGCGATTAATAATGCGGGGACGGCCCAAAGCACAATGAGCTCAACAATGCGATTGTTGTTGAGACCTGCTTGCGCCTCGGGCCAATAGGTCACTGCGAAAAACGCGGTCCAGCCGGCAAATGCGAGGATAAGCACTGTCGGTGCAATCCATGCGAAAACACTACGCCGCGGATGTTCAACTTCATACGCATCTTCGAAATCTGCTGTGTCGACAGCATCCGGAAGCGAATCCGCTGTCGCGTGCGTTTCCCCCGCGACATCGTCGTGCGAAGATTGGTCTGAGATATGCTGCGTCAAGCCGACGATTTTTGAACGAGTGGTCATAATCCCTTAAATACCATATTATTTCGACAGAGAAACGTAAACTTAACAGCATGTGTTGTAATCCCGAAAAATGTCGATGGATTATGGCGCATTTGACGCATTTTTGTAGATTATGATTGGCAAAAGACATCTAATCTTCATATCTGGCTTATGGTGACCACGCGCATTCCCGAAAAACTGTCCGTCGCGTTGCTCTCCGTTACCGGCGGCGACGTGTCCGCGGCGCACGCGTCCACGGACAAGCCAAATACCGCGTTGGCGGGCGGTTCGCTCGTAGATTATCAAATTAAAACGCTTTTCCGCGCGGGGATTTCACGGTTTCTCGTTGAAGTGGAAAATATG
The DNA here is from genome assembly GCF_044338195.1 of Sphingorhabdus sp. Classification (GTDB taxonomy): domain Bacteria; phylum Pseudomonadota; class Alphaproteobacteria; order Sphingomonadales; family Sphingomonadaceae; genus Sphingorhabdus_B. The sequence goes on from NZ_JBIIMC010000005.1 coordinate 89,976, forward strand.
GACGGGGCAATGTTGGCCTTGGCCGATCAATGGCGCCAGAAAAACGTCCTCGTCGATTTCGTACGCACGGGTTCGGATATTCAGCGTTATTTGAAGCTCGACGACCGCGTTTGGGTGCAGTCTGGGCAGCTATATGTGCAGCCTGACTTTGTCGAAACCCTCTCGAAATCGCCGGATAATTTCGTGGCTACCGTGGACGGGCGCGACGAAAACAGCCTTTTTGAGCGCATCGATTTGAATACGCGTTGGGCCGGTATCTCGATTGTCGGGGCCAGTACGATCGCGACGCTGAAAGATCTCCCCGAAGACTGGAGCATCATTTCTTCGCTGCTGCGGCAGGCCATTCTTGCGAAGGTGCCGTTGAGACTTTTGTCGCAACAACATGTCAACAACGGAACGTTGAACATCGTCCAAGGCCCGCAGGATTTTGTCCAGCTGAACAAACAAATTTTGCGCAGGCGGGTTTTAAGTCAGCCGGGCTTCGTTGAAGCTAGGGTTTTGGGTCCAGTATCCGCCAAATTGGTTCCCATCATATGGCAAAGTCCGGCCGCGCTTAAGATCGTCAAATTTGCTGGACCGATTTTTGCATTGGGCGCTGTGGCGCTGGGTATTTCCGGCTTTGCTTTGGCAACAGCCGGCACTGCATGTGCAGCAGTCGCAACCAATTCTTTGCGTCTTGCAACGACTGACGATCTGAACGGGCAGGGGAAAATGCCCAAGCTGACGGCAGTGACCTTGTCGCTGCTTGTTATCGCGATGTTTGGCGCGTCGTATATGGATACGTCATATACGAATGACGGCCTATTTGCGGCGTTCGCGGTGGCCTCCATCGCATGGATTTGCACGCATGTTATGTTGCCGCGCTGGGCGGATGGGCTTTTGCGGTCGCCAGCCTTGCTGTCCATTTTGGCTTTAGGCGGTACTGTCGGTCTCGGTTTTACCAATGCGCTGCAATGGATCATGGTCGCGCAGCTAAGCGCGTTTATGTTTGCATGCTACGATAGCGGGCCCGATAAAAAGGCCGATCAGCCTTAAAACGCCGTTAACTGAAAAAACCTATAACGGCCGCCACGAACGTTGGTGGTTAGGCTTTGGACGGTTTACTTGGTCCCCAAGATGATTTGCTCTCAATCGCGCGCGTTCATGCGCGCGATGTGGATGCCCTATGCCAAGACGTCGCATCCATTATCTTCCCTTCAGCGGTCCACACACCGTCGGAGGCCACAATAAGCGCAGTTTCGGTCAAACTGCTGCAGATCGTGCGTGACATTGAAGCAAGGCTGCAGGAGGCCAGCCCGAAATCGATGAGCGGCCCATTGCTTGCCCGATCTGGTTTTTTGCGGGAAACCGAAATTGTTGATTTCGCGCTCGCGCGTGTTGCTGAAGATAATTTGATGGCACGGCTTGGGGGTGGTTTTTCCCAATTGGCGGTTGCGTTGCTGGACCATGCAGACAGAAACGTGATCGAAGCGGCACAAGCGTTACTCGCCGCGGATAGCTTGCAGTTGCGATCGCAGGGCCGGTCTTATCTGACGTTGCCCCCAGAGATTTTGCACAAAATGTGCTGGCGGATTGTCGCCGCGCTTGAGCTGTTATCCGGAAGCCGGTCTGATAAAATCATCAACAACGCGCGCGCGTTGATTGCAAGCTATGACGAAGCGCAAACAGCCTCGGCATCGGCCCGAAAAATTGTGCATTTTCTGAGCGACGAAGATCGCACCCCGCTGTCTAACCCACATTATGCGGGGATACACCTTTTCGTGGCCCATCTCAGCGCGGAGCTGAACATCGGGCATGATCATATCCTTCGGTTGATAGATTTTGAGTCTGCATTTCCGATGATGGTCATGTTGGCCGCCGCCGGCCTTCCAAAGCATGCCGCGCTGCAGACGATGATCGATTTGCGATCTCAGATGCTCTCAGCCCGTGAAACAGCGCTGTTTGAGGTTGAGTATACACATTTCACCCCTGAAATGGCCCGCCAGCAACTCAGTGATTGGTCATCTGCCCGGTCGCTATTCTTAAGTTTTGGCAAAACATGAACGGTGCTGCGCCTTTAACACGCGCAATTACAGGCGAGGTGTCGTCTGCGGGTATCTTGCTGCGTGCGGATGACGCGTTGCAGCAGCTTCATATACGGGCAGGCGGTAATCTTGGTGGTACGCTGGCGTGCCCAGCTTTGCTTGGCCTCACGCAAATGGTCGCAGGTCTTCGCATGCGGCTCGCGCGCGCTATCCGCGTTGCGGACGGGCCAGATAATCTTGAACTTTGGGTGGAGGCTGAGCCGTTTAAAAAAGACGTTAAACTTTCCATCTTGAGCTGGCGCAATATTGATAATGTTGCGGCCAAACCAAAGTCGCGGGACATATGGCCTGATCAAGGTGAAGAACCGGTCAGGCTTAGATTTGATCAAGCCTTGCGCCTTGTTGATGCCTGCGGACCAGTTGAAGACCTTGTAAAAAATACCGATTTTGGCTCTTCAGCTTCAATCATACTCGGCAGACTTCTCGATCAGGACGCCCTACCAGCCTTCCAGAATGTTGAGAGGTTTCTCCCGATCAGCCGCCACAGCGTTCGTCTGCTCAACGATGCGAATATGTCGGTGTGGGGGCAGGTTGAACGTGACGATGCAGGGCAGATTTCTGGCTATACGCTGTTCCTTGCGGAAAATGGGAAGGTGGCAGCGGCGGCCTTTACGCAGGCGGATAGATCATCTGCGGGCGCGCTTTTTGGGAAGCAGCTTGTCCCGGTTTTACGGCAACCATTGAATCGTATCGTTACGAATGCGGAAACGATCGGCAGCGAATTGTTGGGGCCGATCCGTGAAAACTATGCCTTATATGCCCGCGATATTGCCAAGGCGGCGCGGCACCTTACTGCCCTTGCTGAGGATCTGAGCGATTTGGAAGCCGTCGAGCGACCGGGCTTTTCGACCGCAAAGGATGATATCGAATTAGGGGACGTTGCGCGGCGTGCTGCTGGTTTGCTGGCGTTAACGGCCGCAGATCACCGCATGACGATCTCGTTGCCTGACGAACAAACACATGTTCCGGCGAAAGCGGAGTTCAGGCGCGTTCTGCAGGTGATGCTGAACCTCATCACCAATGCGATCCGATATTCGCCCGACGGAACTGAGGTTCGGGTGGAAGTCGGCGCCGAAGATGGATTTGCCTATATATCCGTGTCGGACCAAGGTTCAGGCGTTGACGCCGAGTATCACGAACGTATTTTTGCCAAATTTGAGCGTTTGGGACGCACCGGCGACGGCGGAAGCGGCCTTGGTCTCTATATATCGCGCCGCCTGGCACGCGCGATGGGCGGCGATCTCACCGTTGCGGATGCAAAAGGCGGAGGCGCGAAATTCACGCTCCGCCTTCCACAATAATTAACGCTGGGCGAGGCCCGGATATGGGCGGTGGTTTGGCCCCGTGTACAATTGACGCGGGCGACCGATTTTCTGCGCCGGGTCGGAAATCATTTCATTCCATTGTGCAACCCAGCCCACGGTGCGGGACAGTGCAAACAAGACGGTGAACATTTCGGTCGGGAAACCAATCGCCGACAAAATGATTCCGGAATAGAAGTCTACGTTCGGGAACAGCTTCTTTTCAATGAAATATGGGTCATTTAGAGCCATTTCTTCAAGCTGCATCGCAACATCGAAGATTGGGTCGGTAATGTTCAGTTCAGTCAGCACCTCACGCACCGTTTTCTGCATGACTGAGGCGCGCGGATCGTAGTTTTTATACACACGATGTCCAAAGCCCATGAGGCGGAACGGATCGTTCTTATCCTTGGCGCGCTCGATATAATGCGGAATGCGGTCTGGCGTGCCGATTTCGCGCAGCATGTTGAGCGCAGCTTCGTTCGCGCCGCCATGCGCTGGACCCCAAAGGCAGGCGATACCAGCTGCGATACATGCAAACGGGTTGGCGCCCGATGAACCCGCAAGACGGACGGTCGATGTCGAAGCGTTTTGTTCATGGTCGGCATGGAGGATGAAAATTCGGTCCATTGCGCGTTCGATGACTGGGTTCACAACATATTCTTCGGCAGGAACGCCGAAGGTCATGCGCAAGAAGTTGCCGGTGTAGGACAGGCTGTTGTCGGGATAGACAAATGGCTGACCAACCGAATATTTATAGGCCATTGCCGCGATGGTTGGCATTTTGGCAATCAAACGATGGCTGGAAATCATACGATGCGTCGGGTCGCTGATATCGGTCGAATCATGATAAAATGCCGAAAGCGCGCCAACGACACCGCACATGATCGCCATGGGGTGCGCGTCACGGCGGAAGCCGCGATAGAAGGTCGCCAGCTGCTCGTGCAGCATCGTGTGGCGTGAAATCGTGTGGCTGAAATGATCGAGCTGCGCCTTGTTAGGCAGTTCACCGTTCAGCAGCAGATATGATACTTCCATGAAGCTCGACTGCTCCGAAAGCTCTTCAATGGAATAGCCACGGTGCAAAAGAATGCCCTCATCACCGTCAATGAAAGTCAGCGCAGATTCGCAGCTTGCGGTCGACGTGAAGCCGGGATCGAAGGTGAAATGATCTGACACGGCATATAATTTGCGGATATCGATGACGTCGGGTCCTTCCGAACCTTTCATGATCGGCAATTCAAAGCTGTTTTCGCCAACGGTAAGAGTTGCGTTATTATCGGCCATTTTCAAACTCCATACATTCCTACCCGACATGGCGGGCCGCCCCATCGGGCATATTTCCGTTTAAGACACAGAACGTTCAAAACGTCGTTTGCGACTGTTTTCGGTCCTTCAAATGCCACTATTTCATGGGGAGAAAATGGCTTTGTCGTTGGCTAGCCCAATGGTAGGAAATTTAACGGTCGTCAAGGCAAACAATAGCCAAAAATTGGTGCGTTATTTGCCACGCTCCATATTGGTGATAGACAGCGGTTGTGGTGGGGATATCGGACATTTTGACCCTCAACAATATGCCGCGCGTGGGCGGGGGGCATAGGTGGTCCATTGCCCTCGAAAACTGGCTTGATCGGGAGCGTGATCAGCTACCTTTGTGGTTGCC
>NZ_JBIIMC010000006.1:0-87117 GCF_044338195.1 Sphingorhabdus sp.
TTTCAAAAAATGTGCGGCTTGCCACACCATTGCGCCAGGTGGCGCAAATGGGATTGGTCCAAATCTTTGGGCCTCGATGGGTAAACCGCACGGCCATGTTGCAGGCTTTTCTTATTCGGATGCGTTGAAAAGCATTCCCGGCAACTGGGACTTTGAAGGCATGGACAAGTGGCTTGCCAACCCTAAGAAATATGCGCCGGGCACGAAAATGACTTTCGCTGGCTTGAGTAACCCCGAAGAACGCGCAAATTTGATCGCGTATCTCAATGCGCAGGGTTCAAACCTGCCGTTGCCACCGCCACCAGCAGCCGATGCCGCAGCACCTGCGGCGGATGCGGCAACCGGTGAAGCAGCTGCCGCGCCAGCGGCTGATGCCGCAGCGGCGCCAGCGGCACCTGCTGCAAAGTAATCAGTTTACGTCAGTTTGAGACTTCGTAGAAATCGCAGATAGCATTCCATGCTTCTTCTGCGGTTTCTACAAACTGGAAAAGTTCCAGATCATGTGGGCTGATGACGCCCTCGAGCATAAGCTCCTCAAAGTTCACAACACGGTTCCAGAATTCGCGACCAAATAGCAGAATCGGCATCTTTTTGATCTTGCCGGTTTGCACAAGCGTGAGCAGTTCGAAGAATTCGTCGAACGTACCAAAGCCACCGGGGAACACCGCTACGGCACGTGCGCGCAGCAAGAAATGCATTTTGCGCAACGCGAAATAGTGGAACTGGAAACTCAATCGCGGCGTCACAAACAGATTTGGCGCCTGTTCATGCGGAAGCACGATATTTAGACCAACCGATTCCGCGCCAACGTCGTGCGCGCCGCGGTTGGCGGCTTCCATGATGGACGGGCCGCCGCCCGAACATACGACGAAGTGGCGTCGACCTTCTTCGTCCGTCACATTGGCTTGTCCCGCAAGCTGCGCAAGATGACGGGATTCGTGGTAGAAACGCGCCTTTTCCTTCATGCGTTCGGCGATGATTTTTGACCGCTCATCGGTTGCAGCCGCAATCAAGGCATCTGCACCGTCGGGTTCGGGAATGCGCGCAGAGCCGTAGATCACCAACATGGATCCGATGTTGGCCTCGTCCAGCAACATTTCGGTCTTGAGCAGTTCCAGCTGGAAACGGACGGGGCGCAAATCCTCACGCAACAGGAAGTCGGTGTCCTGAAATGCGAGCCTGTATGACTTGCTTTGCGTTTGGGGGGTGGAGAGTTGCTGTTCAGCAAAGTCCGCTTCTTGTTGTGCTTTGTAGAAGCGACGATCGTTAATTTTTGTATCTGTCATTACCCTGCATATAGGGTGCAAGTGGGTGTTCTGCCACCCCTCATCGGCAAAAGCCCCTCACCGGCAAAAGGATGTGCCGTTGCGCATCGATCGGGCCATGTCCAAATGGAAATGGTTTGCATGCGCAGCGTTATAATCGGGGCCAAGCACGGTGCCGAACCGTTTGCAGGCGGACTGGTGCAGGCGGCGCAGGAAAGCGCGTTCTTCGCTGGATCCGTTCCACCCTGTGAGCACGGACACGCGGCGGCCATCGCGCAAAACGAACGCTGAAACATCGACAGCGTTGGCAAAGGCATGTTCGGATAATTTGCCCGAACGCCCCCCATAGATGTTCCGGCAATTAAACGTGCCCATTGTTTCGATACGGACGACCTCAGCGCCCAAATAATGCTTGGCTGCGGGGCGAACGGCGTAGCGTGCCCAATCGGTAAAGTTGGCCGCCAACGGGCACGTCATTGCCCCCAAATTGGTGGCTGGCGTCCCAAAATCCATGAGTTTGATCGTGTCGATCATGCGGCACCCGCCGTCGAAACTTTTGTTGGGTAAGCCGGCAAAGCGGACGGACTTTTCTTTCAAACCCGCCATGCACTGCCGCGCATTTTCCGTTGTTGCATTTGCACCCGTGCGTGTCGTTTTCGGGGCTTCGCGCGCGCTGCAAGACGCCAATAGCAGTGCGCTCGCGACAAGCAATATTCTTGGAGCAGTGACGACGGCCATAGCCCATATCATAGCGAAATCTCAGCTGTGTGCAGCCCCAAATCGACCAAATGGACGCCATATGGCGGCAAAGACGTGGATGTTTATTCAATTTCCGCGTTGCGCACAGTGGCGTGCGCGATTATCGCGAACGCATGTTGCGAATCATTCTTAATAAGAAGCCGTTGTTTTGGATATTGCTGTCTTTGCCAGCGATATTGATGCTGCGCAGCTTCTATGCGGGTGACCGCATCGCGATGGATATGCTGCATCCAACCGGTGAGTGGTCCGCGCGTTTTATGATTGTTGCGATGGTTTTAAGTCCGTTGTTGTCCTTACTAGGACCACGCCCGTGGCTCAGCTGGTTGATCCAGCGGCGCCGTGCGCTGGGTGTCGCAGCGTTCGCTTATGCGGTGCTCCATCTGGTCTTCTATCTTATCGACATGGGCAATATTGATGACATGATCGCCGAGTTTCTGGCGCTGGGCATCTGGACGGGATGGGCGGCCATGCTGTTGTTTGTTCCGCTTGCGCTGACGAGCAATGATGCATCGATGCGCGCGCTGAAGGCGGGATGGAAACGGCTGCAACGCCTTGTATATCCCGCTGCGTTGCTTGTTCTGGTACACTGGATATTCATCCACAACAATCTAGGCCCAGCGCTCGTTCATTTCGTCCCATTGGCATTGCTCGTGGCGGCACGCTTTTTTCTTCCCCGTACATCTGCATTTAAAGGAGCATGAATATGCGTTTATTGACTTCACTTTCACTGGCCGCAGCGACCGCAATTGCCTTCGCATCGGTGCCTGCATCGGCAACCGGCGTTATCACATGTAAGGCTGGACCGGTTTCGGGTTGGAAAAGCCAAAAGGCACTTACCGATAAGCTTACCAAAGAAGGCTGGACCGTCCGCAAGACAAAGGTCGATGGCGGTTGTTATGAAGTGTACGGCACAACGCCAGAAGGCGACCGTGTCGAAGCCTATTTCCACCCTGTAACGCTTGAAAAACTATACGTCGGTCGCCGCGGTGAAGTATTGTTTCGCAAGGCCGGTTACTGATCAGAATTTGCGATAGTCATTGACAAAGCCGGGGCTGCGCTTAAACGCGGCTCCGGGCCACGCGGTCCCAACGCCGCGCTGCTCTCTGCAAGGAGAAGCTTACATGACTATAGTACCCCCCGCCGTTAAACCGGCGCGTCCATATTTTTCCTCCGGTCCCTGCGCGAAACCGCCAGGCTGGAGCCCCGAAAAACTTCAAACCGAATCTCTTGGCCGTTCGCATCGTGCGAAAATCGGTAAATCGCGCCTTCAGCTTGCGATCGACCTGATGCGCGAAGTGCTTCAGGTGCCTGACACGCACCGCATCGGCATCGTCCCCGGTTCGGATACCGGCGCAATCGAAATGGCGATGTGGACCATGCTTGGCGCACGCCCGGTCACGATGATGGCGTGGGAAAGCTTTGGCGAGGGCTGGGTTACTGACGTCAACAAGCAGCTCAAGCTGAATGCGACCGTCATGAACGCCCCATATGGCGAAATTCCTGACCTGAGCGCGGTGGATTTTACCAACGACGTGGTTTTCACATGGAACGGCACGACTTCAGGTGCGCGCGTTCCAAATGGCGACTGGATTGCCGACGACCGTGAAGGCCTGACCTTCAACGATGCTACATCGGCGGTTTTTGCCTATGATATGCCATGGGACAAGCTGGATGTCACAACATTCAGCTGGCAAAAAGTGCTTGGCGGAGAAGGCGCACATGGCGTGCTCATTCTCGGACCGCGCGCTGTTGAACGGCTTGAAAATTACACCCCGGCATGGCCGCTACCCAAAGTGTTCCGCCTGATGTCGAAAGGCGCACTCGCCGAAGGCATTTTCAAGGGCGAGACGATTAACACGCCATCGATGCTTGCGGTGGAAGATGTCATCTTCGCGCTTGAATGGGCGAAGACCGTTGGCGGTTTGCAGGGCCTGATGGGCCGCAGCAATGCCAATGCCGCTGCGCTCGCAAAAATTGTTGAGGCACGTGACTATCTCGGCTTTCTTGCCGCTGACCCTGCTATTCGGTCAACGACGTCGGTGTGTCTGACCGTTGAGGGTGCAGACGAGGCCATGATCAAGAAAATGGCGTCACTGCTTGAGGCGGAAGATGCGGCTTATGACATCGCCGGATATCGCGACGCCCCTGCGGGCCTTCGTATTTGGTGCGGCGCCACTGTCGACACCGCAGATGTTGAAGCGCTCGGCCCTTGGCTCGATTGGGCTTACGAGAAAGCAAAAGCTTAAATCCCACCCGTGTCATTCCCGCGCATGCGGGAATCCATGAACGCACATGGCCGCGCAAGGCGGCAGTCCGGAACATGGATCCCCGATCAAGTCGGGGATGACGACAAAAGACATATAGGAATTTCAAAATGACCAAACCACGCGTACTTATCTCCGACAAAATGGATCCCAACGCTGCGAAGATTTTCGCAGAACGCGGCTGTGACGTTGATGTCATTACCGACCAAAGCCCTGAAGAGCTCGCCGCCATCATCGGCGATTATGATGGCCTTGCCATTCGCAGCTCAACCAAGGTGACAAAGGCCATCCTCGACGCCGCCACCAATCTGAAGGTGATTGGCCGTGCGGGTATCGGCGTCGACAATGTGGACATCCCGAACGCGTCGGCAAAGGGCGTTGTCGTCATGAACACGCCGTTCGGCAATTCGATCACCACCGCCGAACATGCGATTGCATTGATGTTTGCCCTGGCGCGCCAATTGCCGGAAGCAAATGCGCAGACACAAGCTGGCCTCTGGCCGAAAAACGGCTTCATGGGCATTGAAGTCACCGGCAAGACGCTTGGCCTGATCGGCGCAGGGAATATCGGCTCCATCGTCGCAAGCCGCGCGCTTGGCCTGCGTATGAAGGTTGTCGCCTTTGACCCGTTCCTGACGGCGGAACGCGCCATTGAAATGGGCGTGGAAAAGGCGGACTTGGACACGCTGCTGGCCAAGGCTGATTTCATCACCTTGCACACGCCGCTGACCGATCAGACCCGCAATATCCTGTCCAAAGAAAATTTGGCGAAAACCAAAAAGGGTGTGCGCATTATCAACTGCGCGCGCGGTGGCCTGGTCGATGAAGCCGCGTTGAAGGAAGCGTTGGACAGCGGCCAAGTCGGCGGCGCTGCGCTGGACGTTTTCGTAACCGAGCCTGCCAAGGAATCACCGCTATTTGGCACACCAAACTTCATCTGCACCCCGCATTTGGGTGCGTCGACCAACGAAGCACAGGTCAATGTTGCGCTTCAAGTTGCGGAACAGATGGCGGATTATCTCGTTAATGGCGGCGTGACCAATGCGCTCAACATGCCCAGCCTGTCTGCCGAAGAAGCGCCCAAGTTAAAGCCATATATGACCTTGGCGCAAAAGCTGGGATCGCTGGTTGGCCAGCTTGCGCACGATAATCTGGATAACATTGCGATTGAGGTTGAGGGCGCTGCAGCCGAATTGAATATCAAGCCAATTACCGCGGCCGTTCTTTCCGGTTTCATGCGGCGGTTCTCGGACGCGGTGAACATGGTCAACGCACCGTTTTTGGCGAAAGAGCGCGGGTTTGATATCCGTGAAGTCCGCCATGACAAAGCTGGTGCCTATCACACATTGGTGCGCGTCACCGTTAACACGGCGCAAGGGCCACGTTCGGTTGCAGGCACATTGTTTGCCAATAGCGAAGCGCGGCTTGTCGAGATTTTCGGCATCAGCCTTGAGGCAGAGCTCGAAGGCAGCATGCTGTATATCGTCAATGAAGATGCACCCGGTTTCATTGGCCGTGTTGGTACGACATTGGGCGAAGCTGGCTTGAACATCGGCACCTTCCATTTGGGTCGCCGCAGTGCAGGCGGCGAGGCGGTTCTGCTGCTGTCGATGGATGCCGCGATTCCAGAGGCTGTTCTTAAGCAGTTGGCGTCGCTTCCGGGCGTAAAGACCGTAAAGGCGCTTAAGTTTTAAGCGGGGCTTCCCCGCAAGAACTTTTCGCGTAAAGAACGCGCATGAAGATTCCGCCTGACTTGCTGCCTGAAGGCTTCCGCGACCGACTTCCTCCCCAAGCGGAGGTTGCGGCGCGGGTGTCGCGTGCCATGATCGATGTGCTGACACGCTATGGCTATGCCAGAGTAGCGCCAGCCATCGCCGAATTTGAAAGCGCGCTTGCCGAACGCAGTGGCGGCGCGGCGCGTAATCAGCATTTGCGTTTCACCGACCCTGTTTCCGGGCACACGCTGGCATTACGTGGCGATATAACCGTTCAGGTCGGGCGCATTGCGACAACACGGATGCAGGAATCGCCTCGGCCGCTGCGCTTGTGCTATCATGGTCAGGTTCTGCGCCTGAAGGCAAAGCAGCTGCGCCCCGAGCGTGAATTGACACAGCTGGGCGCGGAATTGATCGGCAATGACAGCGTCGCTGCGGCGTGCGAAATTGTCGGCGTTGCTATTGATGCGCTGGAGGCAGCGGGGGTCAAAGACATCACCATCGATTTTACGCTCCCCGACTTGGTCGAAAGGCTTGCTGAAAAGGCGCTGCCTTTGGCTCCCGATAAAATCGATGCCGTCCGTTCCGAACTTGATATGAAGGATGCTGGCGGCCTGAGCGGGTTGGGCGCTGATGCCTATCTGCCATTGCTCGCGGCTACCGGTCCTTTTTCTGCGGCGGTTGAAAAATTGCGGGCGATTGATGCTGGCGGCGCACTTGCATCGCGAATCCAGGCGCTGGAAAGCATTGCCGCAACGGTCGCTGGCCGTGCCAATGTGACGCTTGATCCCACCGAACGGCATGGCTTTGAATATCAAAGCTGGTTCGGCTTCACGATCTTCGCCAAAGGATATAGCGCGGCGCTCGGTCGTGGTGGTACTTACTACATCGACCGCGCCGATGGTCCATCCGAAGCCGCAACCGGCTTCTCGTTGTATCCAGACCCCTTGATTGACTTGGCCGAAGAAAGCACCGTGCAGCGTCTTTTCCTGCCGCTCGGCACCGATGCTGCCACCGGTACGAAATTGCGTGGCGAAGGTTGGGTTACCGTTGCTGCGTTGGACGAGAATGACAGCGCCGCGGTGCTGGGCTGCACCCATAAATGGATCAACGGGCAGGCAGTTATCGTCTGAAATCGTCCAGCACGATGCTTTAGGGTGGACGCAGCGCAATCATAATCATAACGGAGCACATGGCGAATCCCTTCGCAGGAAAAAGCTCCTGCGCAGAAAAAGGCCCCAGAGCTATCTGGCTTTGACAGGGAATATCTGATGGCAAATGTAACCGTAATTGGCGCTCAGTGGGGCGACGAGGGAAAAGGTAAGATTGTCGACTGGTTGGCGGAACGTGCCGATGCAGTGGTCCGGTTTCAGGGCGGACATAATGCGGGCCACACTTTGGTGGTCGGCGAAAATGTATATAAATTGTCGCTGCTGCCGTCGGGTATCGTAACGGGCACGTTGTCGATTATCGGCAATGGCGTTGTTCTCGACCCATGGGCGTTGCGCGACGAAATGACGAAACTGCGTGGGCAGGGCGTTTCGATTACGACCGAAAACTTCGTGCTGGCCGACAATTGCGCGCTGATTTTGCCCATCCATCGTGATTTGGATGGCTTACGCGAAGCCGCCGCCGGTTCGGGCAAGATTGGCACGACGGGCCGCGGCATTGGCCCTGCTTATGAAGATAAGGTTGGCCGCCGCGCCATTCGCGTGTGCGACCTTGCACATTTGGATGCGCTTGATGCACAATTGGACCGTCTATGCGCGCACCATGATGCGCTGCGTGCCGGTTTTGGCGAACCGCCGGTAGACCGTGCCCGCCTGATCGCTGACCTGAAGGAAATTGCGCCATTCGTTCTCGAATATGCGCAGCCTGTGTGGAAGCGGTTGAACCAAGTACGCAAGGCAGGCGCGCGGATATTGTTTGAAGGCGCGCAGGGCGTTTTGCTGGATGTCGACCATGGCACCTATCCATTTGTGACATCGTCAAACACGGTTTCGGGTACTGCCGCAGCTGGCTCTGGTCTTGGACCAAGTGCGGCCGGTTTTGTTCTGGGCATTGTGAAAGCTTACACCACCCGGGTTGGTTCGGGACCTTTCCCGACCGAGTTGGAAGATGAAACGGGCCAGCGGCTGGGCGAACGTGGTCATGAATTTGGAACCGTGACGGGCAGAAAGCGCCGTTGCGGTTGGTTCGATGCCGTCATCGTGCGTCAAAGCTGTGCTGTGTCGGGTGTCACGGGCATTGCGCTGACGAAATTGGATGTCTTGGACGGTTTTGATACGATCAAAATCTGCACGGGCTACCGCCTGAATGGCAAGGTATATGATTATCTGCCCGCGCACGCCGCAGAACAGGCTGCGGTTGAGCCGATTTACGAAGAAATGCCCGGTTGGCAAGAAACGACCGCCGGCGCGCGCAGCTGGGCCGACCTTCCTGCACAGGCGATTAAATATATCACCCGCGTTCAGGAACTGATCGAAACGCCCGTTGCCTTGGTATCGACGTCTCCGCAGCGCGAAGACACGATTTTGGTGCGCGACCCGTTTGCGGATTAACCGCTTTTCAGTTCGGCGTTCAGCCGCAAGCTAGCGCGCCAGAAGAAGAAGGCGGGGATTAGCCCAAGCCAGGCTGCACCATACAGCACCCAACGGACGCTATCGTCGCCGGCCATGGGTTGCAGCCAATCGGACAGCACGCCGAACAATAATGGGCCCAATCCAAGCCCGATGAGATTTTGTCCAAAGACGACAAGCGATGCGGCAATGGCGCGCGCCTCTGACCGCACAAGGCCTTGGACGCATCCATAAGCGGGCCCATAATAAGCCGCATTCAATATGGTCGGCAGAATGAGCAAAGCGACGGCAATCCGCCAATCTTCGGCCCAATATCCGGCAAATAAAATCGGTGCAGCAATCGCCATGCCGATGGCGGGCAGGGTCAAGATATGCCGCTTGTCACGCTTGCCAAAAACATCAGCCATTTTCCCGCCAAGCCATGTGCCGATGATGCCGGAGATGCCAAGCGCGACCGCCATAGCGAGCCCCGCCTCGGTCGTTGATAGGCCGTGGGACCGGATGAAGAAGCTGATCGTCCACAGGCCTTTGCCGTAGCTGAGGAAGGCGGTGAACGATGCGGCGATAAAGACGTACAAATAGGCCTTGGACGCAAAGACTTCACGCACAGCATCTTTAATCGAAAGCTTTGGCTTCACGGGGGTGTCTGCGGTGTTGAAATGTGCGCTATCGGCGCAGCGCCGTGGATCGCGAATGAGCAATGGGAGTATAAACGCCAGCAATATCCCCGGCATACCAACCAGCATCAGCGCCATGCGCCAGCCATATTGGTCGTTGACGACCCCGCCAATGATGAGGCCAAGCAATCCACCAATTGGGATGCCCAACCCAAAAAAGGCAATAGCCGAAGACCGTTTTTCAGGCGGCACGCTGTCTGCGATCAGCGAGTGCGCAGCGGGCGTGCAGCCAGCTTCGCCGACGCCTACGCCAATACGCGCAAGAGCGAGTTGAACGAAGTTTTGCGCAACACCGCATAATGCGGTCATAGCCGACCACACCGCGAGGCAAACAGAGATGAGCCAAACCCGGTTGGTCTTTGCATTATCCGCATAGCGGGCGATTGGTATGCCGAGCACGGCATAAAAAACTGCGAAAGCAGGGCCAGCGAGCAAACCGAGCTGCGTATCGCTCAGCCCAAGCTCGCCCTTGATAGGTTCGGCCAGAATATTGATAATCTGGCGATCCAGAAAGTTCAGAATGTACACCAGCAGAAGCGCGAACAGCATTATCTTGGGGTTGGTTATCGCCAATCCACCGCTGCGCACAGCCGCTCGATCATTCATTCCGTTTCTCCTTCTCCAATGCGCAGTTATTCCACTATTTTTGGGATTGTAAAGCGTCCTTGAAACAATGCGTTCGACAATCGTTTCTCCCAGCGTCGGAAAGGGTATGGAAAATCGGACAGTCTGAAAAATGCGTGATTGACTGTTGGTCGTACCGCGTCATTGGAGGACCATATGACCACGCGCGAAACCACGGCTTTCTTGGCCCTCGACGATCTTGATCTCACATTGTCGTTGAGTGACCGGTTCATGGTAATGGCTTATGGGGCCATCCAATGGCCCTGGTTGCTGCGCAGCCTTGATGGTGGCCGAGAGAAGGATAAGGCGAAACTGCTCGCTTATCTCGATTTGCCGCTGGATGCGTTGCCCAATTTGGGCAGCTGGAAGGCAGATACGCATTTTTTGTGGCACATCGTTTCGGCGATTGAAGAAACGCGCCCGCAACAGGTGGTTGAGTTGGGCTGCGGTGCATCCACATTCGTCGCAGCGCGGGCAATGCAGCTATTTGGTGGCGGAAAGATCGTCAGCTTTGACCAGCACGCGGATTTTGCGGCGACGACGCAAGATTGGATCCGTGAGAACGATATGGATGTCGAAATCCGCCATGCGCCATTGGGACCGCCACCGGCTGGCTGGCCGGGCCATTGGTATCAACTGAGCGATGTAACGGCTGAAATCGATCTGCTGATCGTTGATGGGCCACCATGGGCCCTTCACCCGCATGTGCGCGGCGCCGCAGCGAGCCTATTTCCGCATTTGCGGCCCGGCGGCCGCGTGCTGCTGGATGATGCTGCGCGTCCCGGCGAGCGTGTGGTCGCCCGCCGGTGGCGCAAAGAGCATCGCAATATGGGCTTCAAGCTCGACAGCCAAGGCGCCAAAGGCACCTTGCTGGGGCACAAACACCCCGCTTAAAGCTTCGTTTTTCGTTCGTCAGTTACCATGTCGCTGGCAAGGTCCAGCCCGGCTTTGCCACGCGATGCCGTGTGCGCAGGCGCATGCAATGGCTCGACAAACTCGGGCTCTTCCACCTCAAGCATGCCTTCCCATTTGGTGATGACAGACGTTGCCACGGCGTTGCCCACGACGTTGGTCGCGGTCCGGCCCATGTCGAGGAACTGGTCAATTGCGAGGATCAGCGCAACACCTTCCACAGGTAAGTCAAACATGGCCAGCGTACCGGTAATCACCACCAAAGATGCGCGGGGCACGGCGGCTACGCCCTTTGACGAAATCATCAGTGTCAGCAGGATAAGGATCTGCGTTCCGATGGACAAATCAATGCCATAAGCTTGCGCGATGAAGATGGTGGCGAAGCTCATATACATCATCGAACCATCAAGATTGAAGCTGTAGCCCAATGGCAGCATGAAACCCGAGATCCGGCGCGGGACGCCGAAGCGATCAAGCTGTTCAAATAATTTTGGCAAGGCCGCTTCGCTAGATGCGGTCGAAAAAGCAATGAGCATAGGTTCGCGGATGTAACGAATGAGCGTCCAAATGCGTCGGCCCAAGAATATTGCGCCAATCGACAGCAGGATCGTCCACAACAATGCGAGCGACAGATAGAACTCACCCACGAGTTCAAGATAGGTCAGCAAAATCGCTAGGCCGCTCTTGGAAACCACGGCGGCAAGCGCGCCAAACACCGCAACAGGCGCATAACGCATCACATAATGTGTGATTTGCAGCATCATTTCGGCAAGGGCTTCCGCACCCCGAACGAGCGGCGCACCTTTTTCGCCCACAGCGGACAATGCGATACCAGCGAACAATGCGAACACCAAAATCTGCAAAATATTGTTCGTTGCCATCGCTTCGAACGCATTTTTGGGGAAAATCGACAGGATGAAATCCCAGAAGTCGAGCTTCTTGACCTCGCCAATCGTGGCTGCGGCATTGGTGATACTATCTACCGGCGCGCCAATACCGGGCTGAAGCAGGTTGACCATCAACAGACCAAGGCCAATCGAGATGAAGCTGGCAACGATGAACCAAGAGATGGCGCGGAAACCGATTCTGCCCAGCGCACTACTGTCACCCATGTGCGCAATGCCGACGACGATGGTCGACAGGATCAGCGGCGCGACCAAAAGCTTGATGAGATTGAGGAAAATATCGGAAAGCAGTTTGAACGTCTTTGTGAGATATTCGAACTGCATACTGTCCTGCGCGAAACTGACATGGACTGCGTAACCCACGGCTACGCCGAGGATCATTCCCACCAAAATCCATAATGTAAGCCGTTTATCCACGCGGAGCCTCTCCTATTTTTTACTTTTGCGCACGCTACACAGGAGTAATGGCTGTCGCAACAAGTTACAAACGTGACTTGTTTAAGCGCTCGAAGGGCGTCATAAGCTTTGTAATAAAATTACAACGTATTTTGTCGTTGGACATGGCACTTAACCCAATGCTTGCGGGCTCAGGAGATGATTTCATGGCGGCCGCCAAAATTGCTAAAACTACCGGAAAACTGGACAAAAGCTTGCTGAAGGCAATGATTTCGGCGTTCGCTGAAACCGCGCTGCCTGGCGAAAATGAAGGCTTTGATGCCAAGGCAACGGAAGAGGCCGCCCGCTTTATCATTCAAACCGGTCTTCATCGCAAAGCTGGCACTGCCGCCATCGCGCTCGACTGTTTCACCGATGCGCACGGCCGTTTGATGATGCGGATCGCGTTGAATAACGACGACATGCCATTTTTGGTGGATTCGGTGTCCGCCGCCGTTGCCGCAAGTGGCATATCGGTCAAACGCATCATTCACCCCGTGTTGAGTGTCGTCCGTGATGATGCCCTGACGCTCACCGACATCCGCCGGAAGCGTATGGACGGTCAGGCCCGGGAATCATTCATCTATCTTGAGACAGAGCGGGTCGACGCGCGGGAACGCCGGCAGCTTGAAGCGCGCCTCAACGCCGTTCTGGCCGATGTGCGCGGCGCGGTGACGGATTGGCGCGATATGCTCGCGGCTTTGTCCGCTGACGCTGACAGCCTGCCGGAAAGTGAGGGCGCTGCGCTCCTTCGTTGGTTCTCCAAAAATAACATGACGGTTCTGGCGCACGAACGGATCAACGGCGATGGCACGCGGTCCGACCGCCTTGGTCTATCGCGCGTGACCGATGCACCGGTTCTTGCAGAAGACAGCGTTGGGCTTGCGATCAAATGGTTTGAAGACGGCGGCGTCGCGCCATTGGTGCTCAAGTCCAACCGGGTGTCGACGGTCCACCGTAATGTCCAGCTGGATCTGATCGTCATCCCCGTCACAAACGGCAACCGCATTACGGGCGTAGCGGTCACTGCAGGGCTTTGGACGAGCGCCGCGCTCGCAACTACCCCAGAGGCAATACCCGTGCTGAGAACGCATCTGGCGGCGCTTATGGACCGGTTTGGCTTTGACCCTTCGGGGCATGCGGGCAAGGCGATGGCACATGCATTGACGGCGCTGCCACACGATCTTTTGGTTGCGCTAAAATTGGATGATTTGGAGCGAGTCACACTGACCGCGATGTCGCTTACGGATCGCCCACGGCCAAAGCTGATTGCGCTGCGGTCGCCGCTTGGCCGTCATCTCTATATCTTCGTCTGGTTGCCGCGCGACGATGTCTCGACGGGCATCCGCAAGCAAATCCAGAATATGCTTATAGATGCCACAGGCGGTAGCTTGCTCGGCTGGACGATTGGTCTGGAAGATGGCGGCGTTGCCTTGCTGCGCTACACGCTCGACCTGCCAGATCGCGACCAAAAGGTCGACGAGGCCGCGCTTGATGGCAAAGTCGAGCTGATGGTGCGCGGATGGGAGCCTGCAGTCGAAGCGGCTCTCGCGTCGCTGACCGACGAAAAGCGCGCGGCCGCAATGCTCGTACGTTATGGCGCCGGCTTCCCCGCCAATTATCGCAGCACGTATTCGACCGAAGAAGCCGCGCGTGACATGGTTGGCCTGCTGACCATGGAGCGCGACCACAGTAAAGTCACCCGATTGTTCGTCGACGGCGATAATCTTCGGCTTAAAATTTATAGCGGTGGCGGCGCGCTTCCGCTCAGTGATGTTGTTCCGGCGCTTGAGAATTTTGGTTTCGACGTGTTGGAAGAATTGCCCACTGCATTGGGCGACGGCAATTATATCCATGATTTCCGATTGTCGCTGCGCGGCGGCGATGTGGCGACGGTGATGAAACGTCCGCACATTATCGAAGGCGCGTTGAGCCAGGTTTTGGACGGCAGCTTTGAAAATGATGTCTTTAACCAACTGGTGACGGTCGGCGGTCTTGATCCGCAATCGGTTATTTGGCTGCGGGCATGGTATCGCTATTTGCGTCAAACGGGCGTGACGTACGGCATGCCGACTGTGGTGTCGGCACTGGCCAAAAACGCCAATATCACGCGTTCGATCATTGCCCTGTTCGACGTTCGGCATAACCCGGCGCATTCCGGTGACCGCGAAAAAGAGATCACCAAATATGTGAAGTCGATTAACACGGACTTGGCCGCAGTATCGGCCATCGACGAAGACCGCATATTGCGCCGCTTCTTGGCGATCGTTTTGGCCACGGTCCGCACCAACGCCTTTTCGGCGGCTGCGGCAGAAGCGCTCGCATTTAAGCTTGATTGCGCGAAAGTCCCGGGCCTGCCTGCGCCGCTGCCCTGGCGCGAAGTGTTTGTGTATTCGCCGCGCGTTGAAGGCATTCACTTGCGCGCTGGCCCCGTGGCGCGTGGCGGTTTGCGCTGGTCAGACCGGCGTGACGATTTCCGCACGGAAGTTCTCGGCCTGATGAAAGCACAGCGTGTTAAAAACGCAGTGATCGTGCCGACAGGGGCCAAGGGTGGCTTTTACCCCAAGCGGTTGCCCGACATGCGCGTTGACCGCGATGCATGGTTTGCCGAAGGCACCGAAGCCTATAAGATATTCATCCGCACCTTGCTGTCGATAACCGACAACATCGTCAACGACCGCATCGTGCATCCCGACAATGTCGTCATTCATGACGGGGATGATCCTTATTTCGTTGTTGCCGCTGACAAGGGCACGGCGACATTTTCCGACACCGCAAATGCCATCGCGCTGGAACGCAATTTCTGGTTGGGCGACGCTTTCGCCAGTGGCGGCTCGGTTGGATATGACCATAAAGCAATGGGTATCACCGCCAAGGGTGGTTGGCTTTCGGTCCAGCGCCATTTCGCCGAAATGGGTATCGACGTTCAAAAAGAACCGATCACGGTTGCTGGCGTCGGTGACATGTCTGGTGACGTTTTTGGCAACGGAATGCTGCTTTCGAAAACATTGAAAGTCGTCGCCGCATTCGACCACCGCCATATCTTTTTTGATCCCGATCCCGACCCGGCGGTCAGCTGGAAAGAACGTCAACGTTTGTTCAATCTGCCGCGCTCAAGCTGGCTGGATTATGATAGCAAGCTGATTTCAAAGGGCGGCGGCGTATTTGCACGGACCGAAAAGTCGATCAAAATTTCGCCTGAAATCAGAGCATTATTAAGCATTGATGCGAAAGAGATTGAACCGTCTGCATTGATGACCGCAATATTGAAGGCACCTGTGCAGCTGCTGTGGTTTGGCGGAATTGGAACCTATATTAAGGACCGAAGCGAAGGCCATCTGGATGTTGGCGACCCGGGCAATGACGCGATCCGCGTCAATGGCGCGGATGTGCAGGCAAAGGTCATCGGCGAAGGTGCCAACCTTGGCGTCACGCAGGCGGGGCGTATTGGCTACGCATTGCGCGGGGGCCGGATCAACACCGACTTCATCGACAACAGCGCCGGCGTGGATTGTTCAGATAATGAGGTGAACATCAAAATCGCGCTGAATGCGCAAATGCGTGCCGGCAAGTTGAAGGAACCGGCGCGCAACATTTTGCTCGCCGATATGACCGACGCCGTTGCGCATTTGGTGCTTGAGGACAATCGCCTGCAAACGCTTGCGCTTTCCATTGCCGAAACGGGCGGGGCGGGGGATTTGCCTGCCTATGTCCGGCTTATTGAAATCTTCGAAGGCTCTGGCAAGCTTGACCGTGCGGTTGAGGGGCTCGCACCGAGCGAGGAACTGTTCCGGCGCGCAAGTGAAGGACGTGGTCTGACCCGGCCTGAATTGGCCGTGCTGCTGTCGACGGCAAAGCTGGCCGCGCAAGACGGCGTTGAGGACGCGCCTTTGGCACAAGATGCCTCAATGGACAGCGAACTGCTGGCTGCGTTTCCAGAGGCGATGGTCAAGGCGCACAAAAGCGCGATCTTGTCGCACCGGTTGCGCAAGGAAATCATCGCGACCAAGTTGGCGAACCGCATGATCAACCGGCTGGGCATGCTGCACCCGTTTGAACTGGCTGAGGAAGAAGGCTGCGGCCTTGGTGATGTTGCCGCGGCCTTCGCCATTGCCGAACGCATTTATGATCTGCCATCGCTGTGGCAGGCCATCGATACGACACCGATGCCGGAGGCGACGCGGTTGATGCTATTCAATCAAGCTGCCGTTGAAATTCGTGCGCAGATGGCGGACATCATTCGCAACGCGCATGAAGGCCGCGACGTCAGTGCCGCCACGGCCGTATATGCCCCCGTCGTGCAGAAATTGTCTGCCGCGCTTGACGGGTTGTTGCCCAATGACGTCCGGCTTCAGACAGAACGTTTTGGCGCACGGCTTGCGGAAAATGGCGCGCCACGCAAAATTGCCGATCGGCTGGTTGAATTGGCGCAGTTGGATGGAGCGATTGGCCTTGCGGCGTTGTCATCGACCCAAAAGGGTGATGTGACCGCGCTTACGCGTGCTTTCACCGCCATAGGCGATGCGCTTGGCCTCAGCTGGGCACAAGGGGCGGCCATGCAGATTGATCCGCACGACCCGTGGGAACGACTGCTGGTTGCGGGTCTGGCGCGCGATTTCCAAACGATGCGTTTGGATTTCTTACGGCGCCGTGCCGCCAAGAAGCCGCTCGAGGATGCACAGGATTGGCTGCAAACCAACACCGTCCGCGTGCGTGCATTCAAGGCGATGGTCGACCGTGCCCGCATGGCAGGCATACCAACGCCCGCGATGCTGGCACAGGTTGCCGGTCAGGCACGGGTGCTATTGGGGCGTTAAGCCCTTAGCTCTTGGATGGAGCCAATCCGGCGGGGTTGCCTTTGG
This sequence comes from Sphingorhabdus sp., assembly GCF_044338195.1. Classification (GTDB taxonomy): domain Bacteria; phylum Pseudomonadota; class Alphaproteobacteria; order Sphingomonadales; family Sphingomonadaceae; genus Sphingorhabdus_B. The sequence goes on from NZ_JBIIMC010000006.1 coordinate 16,998, forward strand.
TTGAGGGGTTCGAAGCATTTTGCTTCTTGGGCGCCTCTGCCTTTGGTTTGCGGACTTCGCGGTTCGATTTCTTTTGGCTCTTTGCCATGATGTTTTCCTTTCGGGGGTGGAGGGGACAACGTGCAAAGCGCCGGATCGTTCACGCGAACGTCCGGTGATCCTTATCTATATGCACGAATGGCCCCCGTTATAAGGGCACCCACCGAAATGAGGTGATTAAGCCACTGCCTCTGCTTCACGCTTATAAATGCTATTCAGCGGATGGCGGAACAGCTTCGTCACCATGGGTTCGAAAAACTCTAATGGCAGCGTGTCATATTCGGGATCGAACGATGGGCAGTCATATTTGTCGATGAATTCTTCGGTGTCAGCAAACCATTCATGACCGCGGAACTTTTCGCGCATGTCACGATCAAGTCCAAGATGGTGGAAGAAGTTGTGACCTTGGAAAATGCCGTGGTTCTGGACAATCCAGTGCAGTTTTTCGGAAACGAACGGCTTTAATATGGCAGCAGCAATGTCTGGGTGGTTTGCGGCGCCAAGTGTGTCGCCAATGTCGTGCAGCAGCGCCATGACGACATAATCTTCGTCCCGTCCATCACGATGGGCGCGCGTCGCGGTTTGTAACGAATGGGTCAACCGGTCCACCGCGAATCCACCAAAATCGCCATCGAGCAGCCGAAGATGGTCCAATATCCGTTGTCCGCCATTTTGCGAGAACGGGATATTGTGCCGCATGATGATTTGCCAATCTTCTTGCGTGCTTTGTGACATGTCGTGGAAATTTGCGCGATCTTCGTGGTTGTCCATGGTCGATATCCTCTCCCCAAAACCCTATCATGTCCTTGTGATGAAACAAGTGCTTCATGCGCGCGTAAAATGCGGCTAGACCGATTTTATGGCGGTACTTGAGCTTACAGACAAACCCTTCTTTGCCGATAAAAATCGCGCATTTTGGAATCTCCATTCAGCCGGATGGGCAGGCGCAGTCATTTTGCGCGCTGCGTCGGGTATCGCCCAGGGGCAGCCTGTCAGCTTCCTCGTGCCCATCTTGATTTCAGCGGTCACCGGTTATTCGATCACGCTTCTGCTATCGGTTATTTACCGATTTCTGATTGATCAGCGGCCATTTATTACGTGGAGCCTGACGTTCGTCGCGGTGTCCTTGGCCACGATTGGCTACGCGTATATGGACGTGTGGGTGCTTCAAACCATTCGGGACGGGGTGGATGAAACGCCTTTTGCGCAGTTATGGCTGGCTGCGATCTACATTAACTCCGTGCTATTGGCGGCCTGGTCCGCGCTGTATTACGCGATCAATTATTTCGTGCGCGCTGAAGAACAAGCGGATCAGATGATGCGGCTTGAGGCGCAGGCCACCAGTGCGCAGCTGACGATGTTGCGGTATCAGTTGAATCCGCATTTCCTGTTCAACACATTGAACAGTATATCGACGCTCGTGCTGCTGAAGCAGACGGAGCAGGCAAACGCCATGTTGTCGCGGCTATCGTCATTTTTGCGCTTCACCCTCATCAACGAAGCGGCGGCCAAGGTGCCTCTGACGCAAGAGATCGAGACGCTGAAATTGTATCTTGATATTGAAAAAATGCGTTTTGAAGAACGGCTGCGGACATATTTCACGATTGAACCGGCTGTCGAAGACGCTCTGGTGCCGTCACTTCTCCTGCAGCCATTGGTGGAAAATGCCATTAAATATGCGGTGACCCCGAAAGAAGAGGGCGCCGACATTTCCGTCACCGCTCAACTCGTCGGTCAAAGAGTGCGAATTACCGTATCGGACACGGGACCGGGCTTGCAGCCGGGACAGCAAGATCACAGCCTCTCCACCGGTGTTGGGATGGCGAACACCCGCGAGCGACTTTCACAAGCTTATGGCGACGATCAACGCTTTGAACATTATGTAAAAGCGGGCGGAGGATTTGAGGTTTTGTTGGAACTACCCTATCAAAGCCGGATTATAACAGGGGAAGACATTCAAACGGGGGCTAAGCAGCAAGGACAAATATCCGCATGAGCATTCGTACAATATTGGTCGACGATGAAAAGCTGGCGATCCAAGGCCTTGAATTAAGGCTTCAGCCATTCGACGACATCGAAATCGTCGCGACCTGCCACAATGGCCGCGAAGCCATTCGCAAGATTAAAACGCTGAAACCCGATCTCGTGTTTCTCGACATTCAGATGCCCGGATTCGATGGCTTTTCGGTTGTTCAGGGCGTGATGGATATTGATCCGCCATTGTTCGTCTTTGTGACGGCTTATTCGGAACATGCGATTAAGGCGTTCGAAGCGCAGGCCATCGATTATCTCATGAAGCCGGTCGAGCCAGAACGTCTTGCAGACACCATGGACCGTGTGCGCAGCAGGCTTGCCGACAAGCGCACATCGGATGAGCTGGACAGGCTTCGCAATGTCATCAATGAAGTTGCGCCGGATGCTGCTGACAATCTGAGTTCGCTTGACGACGACGTGGCGTCGACCCGGTTTGAGAAGCTTATCAATATCAAAGATCGCGGCCAGATTTTCCGCGTCGATGTGGAAAGCATCGAACGTATTGATGCGGCTGGCGACTATATGTGCATATATACCGCCGACAACTCACTCATCCTGCGCGAGACGATGAAGGATCTGGAAAAGCGCCTCGATCCAAGGACGTTCCAGCGCGTCCACCGTTCGACAATTGTCAATTTGGATCAGGTGCGGCAGGTCAAGCCGCATACGAACGGCGAATGCTTCCTTGTGCTCGAATCCGGCGCACAGGTAAAAGTCAGCCGTTCCTATCGTGACGTTGTAGCCAGGTTTGTCCATTAAGGAGAATAAGGATGGCAGAAGCCGATACCTCGCCGCGCATGAAGGCCAGTGACTTCCATCCCTATATTCTGGAAATCTTTGATGGCTATGTCCACGGCAAGCTGACCAAACGTGAATTCATCCGCCAAGCCGGTAAATTCGCGGCTGCGGGCGTAACCGGCCTTATGATACTCAACCAGTTGCAGCCGGATTATGCTTTGGCGCAGCAAGTAAAAGCCGACGATCCCGAAATCGTCACGTCGCGGGTGACGGTACAAAGCCCGGATGGGCATGGCAGCATCAGCGGTCTTCTGGCGCGGCCGGCTAAGGCAAGCAGCAAGCTGCCGGCGGTTTTGGTGGTTCACGAAAATCGCGGATTGAACCCCTATATTGAAGATGTCGTGCGCCGTCTGGCAAAGGCCGGCTATATGGCGTTTGGCCCTGATGGCCTGTCGTCGCTTGGCGGTTATCCGGGCAATGACGAAAAAGGCCGCGAGCTGCAGGCAAAGCTGAACCCCGGCAAATTATTGGAAGACTTTTTCGCCAGCTATGAATTCTTGCGCGACCATGCCGACAGCACAAGCAAGGTTGGCGCGGTGGGTTTTTGTTATGGTGGCGGCGTCTGCAATGCGTTGGCTGTTGCCTATCCGGAAATGGCTGCATCAGTGCCTTATTATGGTCGCCAACCAACGGCTGCCGAAGTTCCTTTTATTAAGGCGCCGCTGTTGGTCCATTATGCCGAGGTCGACGAGCGCATCAACGCCGGTTGGCTCCCCTATCAGGCAGCGCTCATCGCGAACCAGAAGGCGTTTCAGGTGCATTTCTATCCGGGTACACAGCATGGCTTCCATAATGACAGCACGCCCCGTTTTGACAAAGCAGCGGCAGACTTATCATGGGCCCGCACGCTCGCGTTTTTCGGGAAAAATCTGCGTTAGCGCCGGTCTTTGAAAAACACCTGAAGCAGTTCCGCCGATTCGTCTGCGGATATCCCAGAATATATTTCGGGGCGATGATGCACCGTGGGCTGTTCAAATAAGCGCGGGCCATGCGCCACAGCGCCGCCCTTGGGGTCCTCAGCGCCATAATAGAGGCGGGCGATGCGCGAATGGGCGATTGCGCCTGCACACATCGCACAGGGCTCTAGCGTGACCCACAGGTCGCATCCCGTGAGCCGGTCATTGCCAAGGTGCGCCGCAGCGGCGCGGATGGCGAGGATTTCGGCGTGGGCCGTGGGGTCATGATGCTCAAGTGGACGGTTGGCGCCACGGCCAATAATGACCCCATCCTTGACGACAATCGCGCCAACGGGCACTTCGCCTTGCGCGGCGGCTGCCTGCGCCAAGTTGAGTGCTTCGTTCATCATTTCGCGGGCTTTGGACAAGGGCATGTTATTTTGCTAGCGTAGATTACTGCTTTTGACCACACATCGGCTTGACCTTTTCGGTGTGGAGCGTTAGGGGCAGCGACTTTCGCGGGACAGTGATTCCGCATACACTTTTTTTATACAGGACATACATCATGGCGCGCATCTGCGAACTCACCGGTAAAGGCCGTCTGGTCGGCAACAATGTGAGCCACGCCAACAACAAAACCAAGCGCACATTCTTGCCTAACCTGCAGAATGTCACTTTGTTGTCGGATGCCCTTGAGCAGGGCTACAAGTTCCGCGTTTCGACCCACGGTCTGCGTTCGGTTGAGCATGTTGGCGGTCTCGACAACTGGTTGTTGAAGACTTCGGACGAGAAACTCTCGACAAACGCGCGCAAGGTGAAAAAAGAAATCGCCAAGAAGCAAAAAGCTGCGGCGTAAGCCCAACGGCTGCTTTTGCAGCCTGTATTTAGAACGAATCAAAGCCGGGGGCAGTCACTGCCTCCGGTTTTTTCTTGTCCGGGGCAGAGGGCAGCCGGAACTTCGTCAATTACGGGCGGAATATGAACGATCGATAACAGACACATTCAGCATTCGGACAATGAAGCATCTTCATAAGGCAATTATCGGCACAGCAAATCGCCGAATTGCCCAATGCGGGCCGAACCTGAAACCAAAGGAGTATCGAACGTCATCGACAAGTCGGACAGCAATTGCCGCCGCAATCGTTAGAATATCAGCATTTCGTCCGGATGTGATCCCTGAACCTCAATCACATCCGGACGGAACGGTCGATCAGGCGATTGCCTGACGATCATGAGCCAGCCTTCGATCGAGGGCTGGCTTTTCGTTTCAACTGAAACTTGTCTGCATGCGCTTTATCCGGCAAAGCGCCGCAATGACTTCATCACTCGAATCCGCACGAACTGCCATCCGGCCCTTTCATCGCAAGTATGAACCAGAAGTGCTCGCCCCATTGGTGGTCGCTGCCACTGTCGATGGCACAACGCGCGCCGAAGTTGTGCGCACCGCGCGGACCCTGCTGGCCGATTTGCGCCAGGTGCAAGCCGATGGGTGGGTGAACCAGTTCCTGCAGGAATATCGCCTCGGGACCGAAGAGGGCACGGCGCTCCTTTCGCTTGCGGAGGCCTTTTTGCGCGTACCCGATCCCCAAACAGCCGATCTGCTGATTGCCGACAAGCTGACGGAAGCGGAGTGGAGCAACCATAAGGGGCAGTCGTCGAGCTTGCTGGTGAACAGCGCGACTTGGGGACTTGTCCTCGGTAAAGCGGTTCTGGGTGACAGCACAAGCACATTGAAACGCCTGATTGCAAAGGCAGGCGAGCCATTTGTGCGGCAAGCCGTTGGCGCGGCTATGCGCCTGATGGGCCAAGTTTTCGTGATGGGCCGCGATATTGACGAAGCCATCAAGCGGATGGAATCAAAAGACAACCGCGGCTTCACCGCCAGTTTCGACATGCTTGGCGAAGCCGCACGCACCAAAAATGATGCAGAACGATATTTCGCATCCTACGCTGCGGCTATCGCCGCCGTCGGCCGCAACGCGGCGCGCGGGCATAGCATTTCTGTAAAATTGTCGGCGCTGCACCCGCGATATGAAACCGCGCAAAGTGCAACATGCATTCCAGAACTGGCCGATATGATCACGCAATTGGCCCGGTCTGCCGCTGCGCTTGGTGTGCAACTCACCATTGACGCCGAAGAAGCCGCGCGGCTGGAAATGAGCCTAGATATCATTGAACGCGTAGCCCGTGACCGTGAACTGCGCGGCTGGAGTGGCCTAGGCATGGCGGTGCAAGCCTACTCCAAACGCGCCCGTCCCGTCATCGCTTGGGCCAATGCACTGGGCCATGACACGTCCCGCATCATGCAAGTGCGCCTCGTCAAAGGCGCTTATTGGGACAGCGAGATCAAACATGCGCAGGAACGCGGACTGACCGACTTCCCATTGTTTACCCGCAAACCGGCAACGGACGTATCCTACCTTGCGTGCGCCAAAGATATGTTTGAAGCCCCCAACATTCGCCCTGCATTTGCAACGCATAACGCGCTTACCGTCGCGACGATTTTGCAATGGGCGGGGGACAATCGCGATTTTGAATTTCAGCGCCTGCATGGCATGGGCGAAGGGCTGTTTGAACGCCTTGTGCGCGAAGAAGGCTATCAATGCCGCACCTACGCTCCGGTAGGCGGACATCGCGACTTGCTCGCTTATCTGGTCCGCCGCTTGCTGGAAAATGGCGCCAACAGCAGTTTCGTCCACCAACTGGCGGACCAATCCATCAGTGAGGACGAGCTGCTTGCCGATCCGGTAGAGAAAATTATGGCCGTTGGCGGCACGCGGCACCCGGCCATTGCAGCGCCTGCGGATCTGTTTCAGCCAGAGCGGACGAATAGCCTTGGCATTGACCTGGATGATGCGGTGATTTTGCAAGAAACTGCAGCGGACATCGCGCGCCCGGTACCATTGGGCAAACAGACAACAGCCTCACCAGAAGGTGCTGTCACGGCGGCGCTTGCCGCCTATCCGGCATGGTCAAATACCCCATTGGACGAACGCGCGGACTGTCTGGATAGACTGGCCGACCTGTTGGAATCCAACCGTGGCCGGTTAATGGCTATTTTGGTGCAAGAGGCACGCAAAACGATCCCTGATGCGCTCTCCGAAGTACGCGAGGCGATTGATTTTTGCCGTTATTATGCTGCGCGCGCCCGTACCGATTTAATGCCTGTTGAATTGCCCGGCCCGACGGGCGAACGAAATGTTCTGCGGCATGAAGGCAGGGGTGTGTGGGTCGCCATTGCGCCGTGGAATTTCCCGCTTGCGATATTTTTGGGGCAAGTGGCGGCTGCATTGGTCACGGGCAACACCGTGGTCGCGAAGCCTGCCCCGCAAACACCCGCAATTGGGCAATATGCAGTGGCGCTGGCGCATGAAGCCGGTGTTCCCGAAGATGTGCTCCAGATTGTTACCGCCGGTGGCGACGTCGGCGCGGCCCTGACCGCCGATGTCCGCATTTCTGGCGTGGTGTTTACTGGTTCGGTCCCGACGGCAAAGGCCATTGCGCGCAACTTGCTCGCTGATGATGCGCGACCATTGGTGTCGCTGATTGCCGAAACGGGTGGCCTCAACGCCATGATCGTCGATTCCACGGCTTTGTCCGAACAAGTCGTTCGCGACATCATCATCTCTGGCTTTCAATCGGCAGGCCAGCGTTGTTCGGCTTTGCGGTTGTTGCTTCTGCAAGAGGATATCGCAGAACACACGCTTGAGATGCTGCGCGGCGCGATGGACACTTTGAACGTGGGCGATCCTGCCGATCCTTCTACCGACATCGGCCCTGTCATCGATCAGGATAACTATGACAAGCTGATGGCCTATCGTGCCGAGGTGAAGGACAGAATAGTTCATGAGATAGACGTTCCGGCAAAAGGCCTGTTTGTGCCCCCGTCGGTTATCCGTCTGGACAATTTGGACGACCTGAACCGTGAATGGTTCGGCCCATTGGTGCATGTTGCAACGTGGAAGGCTGGCGAGCTTGAGGCGACAGTCGCAAGGGTGAATGCCAAGGGATTTGGTCTGACTATGGGGCTGCACAGCCGGATTGCGGGCAGCAGTGCGTTGGTCGAAAACCTTGCCCGCGTTGGCAATCTGTACATCAATCGGTCGATGATTGGCGCGGTGGTGGGCAGCCAGCCATTTGGCGGTGAAGGCTTATCCGGCACTGGTCCCAAAGCAGGCGGACCGCATTATTTGTACCGCTTCTGCGCTGAACGAACGACATCTGTCGATACAACCAGCGCGGGCGGCAACGCATCGTTGCTGTCGCTTGAGGACGATAGCTGACTTTAAGAGTCAGTGAATGGTTCCCAAAGTCGTATGCGCGCTCAGCATGATGATGAGGCGTTCGATCTGGCGCCAGCGGCAATAATGCAGATGATTGCCAACATTACGGCTCTGTACCGCGCGTTCGGCGGCTTCCATGCCGGCTTTGGGACCGAATGTGTCCATTAACGTCGTGGCTTCAGCAACATCCTGCGGTTCGACGTAGAGCGGCAGATACATAAAGACAGCGGCTTTCGATTGTTGTTTTGGGTCGCAGACAGGCCCGGGGGGGGGTGGCCCATCTGCAACGCCTAATTACACATTACGTGTCGCGTTTCCGTCAAAGCAATTGGTTAGCGCAAATTAAGCATGAACATCGGGCTTGCTAGGCTGCGGCACTTGGTGGCAAAGAGCGAATATGTCTGGAACACAAAACAATCAGCCCCGCCTTGCCGGCGGCATTTTCGTCGCTCTCGGTTTATTAATCGGCGCTATTTTGGGTGTGGCATTGGACCAACCCTCCGCCGGATTGGTTATCGGTATGGCGATCGGCAGCCTGATCGCGGTGGTGATATGGTTGTTTGATCGTAAACGAAGCACATAAGGGTCAAAATAATGTGGAAGCACGTTCGCAACATTACGTTGATATTCATTGCGTTGGCGCTTGCTGGCGTCTGGTACATTACGCGCCCTGACGTCGCGCAATTGCCGTTGGATGCAGTGACCGGGCCTAAGCCCAACATCACTGAGGGCCGCGAACAGATTTTCCCGACCATTAAGGTTGCCGAGGTTGACCGCTGGAAAGCCGGCGAAGCACCAATCGCTGCGCCGGGTCTGATTGTCGAGCGCTTTGCGGAAAGCCTCGACCATCCCCGCAACATGTATGTCTTGCCCAATGGTGATGTTCTCGTTGCTGAGACAAATTCCCCGCCGCGCGACGTTGGCGGTATTGAAGGGTTTGTCATGAAATGGCTGATGGGCAAGGCTGGCGCGGGCGTGCCGTCTGCCAACCGCATCACATTGCTGCGTGACGCCGATGGAGATGGCAAAGCGGAGTTGAAAACACCGTTCCTGACGGGGTTGAACTCGCCATTTGGCATGGTGCTGATCCGCGATACTTTGTATGTCGCGAACACCAATGGATTGATGGCCTTTCCTTACAAAACAGGCGACACACAGATTACCGCGAAGGGCAAAGAGCTGACAAAGTTTAATGCACAAGCGCCAAACAACCATTGGACGCGCAACTTGGCTGCATCGCCCGATGGAAAGAAGATTTACATATCGGTCGGGTCAAACAGCAACATTGCTGAACATGGGATAGAATCCGAAAATGGCCGCGCGATGGTGTTCGAATATGACATCGCGAAGGACAAGAAAATTCCATATGCCATCGGTTTGCGTAACCCCGTTGGCCTCGATTGGGATAGCCGTGGGCGCCTGTGGACGGTGGTCAACGAACGCGACATGCTTGGGTCGGATATGGTGCCCGACTATCTTGCCCTTGTGGAGTTTGGTGCCGATTACGGATGGCCGCAGCATTATTGGGGCGGCTTTACCGACCATCGCGTTTCACCACCGAAACCAGAAAAACGGGAATATGAACGTCGCCCTGATTACGCCTTGGGTGCGCATACCGCCCCCTTGGGCCTTGCCTTTGGCTATAAGGGTAAATTGGGTGCGGGACTGACCGATGGTGCGTTTGTTGCGCGCCATGGCTCTTGGAACCGCAAGCCTGTGTCTGGCTATGACGTAATCTTCGTGCCCTTTCCAAAAGGCGAGCCTGCCGGAAAGCCAGTCAACATTTTGACCGGGTTCCTGGACAAAGACGGCAAAGCGCAGGGGCGGCCCACGATGGTTGTTATCGCAAAGGACGGTTCGCTTTTGGTCAGCGACGATGTGGGCAATATTGTTTGGCGGGTTCGGACGAAAAGCTAGGTCCTGACCCTAAATCCGTCGGCCCGCGCGGCCGGCAAGTTCCACTGTGTAATGCCATGCTATGCGGCCCGACCGGCCGCCACGGCTTTGCGCAAAACTTAAGGCATCGGCCTCGTCCCAATCGAGGTCGAAGTGCGCCGCGTAGCTGCCCACCATTTTTAGATAGGCATCCTGATCGGGATATTGAAAACCGAGCTTAAGGCCAAACCGGTCAGCCAGCGCTAAGCTATCATCCACCGCATCACGTCCGCCAGTATCTGGATCCGCGCCATTTTCTCTTTCAACGATGTTCCGACGGTTCGATGTCACGCACAAGCGGACATTGTTCGGGCGGGCTTCAACGCCGCCTTCCAGCAGCGACCGCAACAGACGGGCGCTTTGGTCATTGGGCTCGAAAGAGATGTCGTCGACAAACAGCAGATATCGGCGGCCTGATGCGGCAAGCTCGTCGAATAATGCAGGCATGCTGGTCACGTGGTTCGCCGCCGCCTCGACAAGCGCAATGAAGAAGCCTTCTTCTTGCAACGCCGCGACCACCGATTTGACCAGCGCGGATTTCCCCATGCCGCGTGCACCCCACAAAAGGACGTCGTGCGCTGCCGCGCCCGAAGCATGACGACGGCTGTTTTCGATCAGGTCGGCTTTCTGCCGGTCGATACCAACGATAAGGTCAAGCGGCAGTGGCTTGAAATCATGCACCGGAGCCAATGCCGTGCCGTTCCAATGATAGGCCGGATGGGAAGATAGGTCCGTCGGTGGTGCAGGCGGCGGTGACAGCCGCTCCAGCGCCTCAGCAATGCGTTTGAGTGTGTGATCGTTCAAGCCGCCAAATCCTCGGCATCCAATGCGTAGAGCAAGTCGGCACCGGCCATTGCGCTGCCTTTGAACGCAAAGGCTTCGGGAACCATGATGTCCAGATAATAACGGCAGGCGACAATTTTGGCCTTTAGGAAGGCGCTCGTATCTCCGGCGTCGATTTCTGTTTGTGCGGCCCGCAATTGCTTCAGCATCAACCAGCCTGCAGTCACGACGGACATCATGTTGGTATAGGCATAACTGCCTGCGAGACGACCATCCACGCTTGCGCCCAACATATATTCGGTGACTTCAGCGCATGCTGCGCTCAATGCCGAAAGACCCGGTTGGTCGGTGGCGTCTTGCGAAATGGCCGCGAGATGGTTCCGAATGACATCACCGCCTTGCATTGCCAGCTTCCGCCCGACGAGATCGGCGGCCTGAATGCCGTTGGTTCCTTCATAAATCGCGGCAATACGGATATCGCGATAAAACTGGGCTGCGCCGGTTTCCTCAACAAAGCCCATTCCGCCATGCACCTGAATACCCAACGAGGCGATCTCGCTGCCCATGTCGGTGCCGTAGGTCTTGGCCAGCGGCGTCAGCAGATCAACCATCTCCTGCGCTCCAGCTTCGCCGAGCGTGGCGCGGTCAACATAGCCCGAGGCCAGATAGAGCAAGGCCCGTATCGCTTGCGTGCCCGCTTTCATGCGGAGCAGCATGCGGCGGACATCAGGATGCTCGACAATCGCGACGGACTCGCGCGACGGTCCGCTTGCTTTGGCCGATTGGACACGTTCACGGGCAAACCAGATGGCTTTCTGCGTTGCGGCTTCGGCAATTTGAACGCCTTGCAATCCGACGTTTAGCCGCGCGTTATTCATCATCGTGAACATCGCACGCATGCCGCCGAATTCAGGACCGATCAGTTCGCCAACGCATTCACCCTCTTCACCAAAAGCGAGAACGCAGGTTGGGGAGGCATTGATGCCCATCTTATGTTCGATCGATACGACCTTGATATCATTCGCTTTGCTAATGCTACCATCCTCGGCCACCTGATATTTCGGGACCAGAAACAGCGAGATACCCTTGGTTCCAGCAGGGCCATCCGGCGTGCGGGCCAGCACGAGATGGACGATGTTTTCGGCCATATCATGGTCACCAAAGCTGATATATATTTTGGTGCCTTTGATTTGGTAGGTGCCATCGCCGCGCGGTGTCGCGGTTGATTTCAACGCGCCGACATCGGAACCTGCCTGTGGCTCCGTCAGGTTCATCGTGCCTGACCATTCGCCGGTCGATAGTTTGGGCAGGAACATGTGTTTTTGCCGGTCTGACCCATGGTGGTTGATGGCTTCGATCGCGCCAACCGACAAGATCGGGCACAAGGCAAATGCCATGTTCGCCGCCCCCAAGGAGTCCAGCGCAACAGTCGCCATCGAAAATGGCAGGCCCTGGCCACCGAACGCCGACGGTGCGTTTATTGAGCCCCAGCCATTTGCGACATAGGCTTTGTATGCCGCTACAAAACCTTCGGGCATGACGACTTTGCCGTCTTTCAAACGCGCACCAACGGTGTCGCCTATCCGGTTGAGTGGCGCAAATTCGCCCTCGGCAAAGGCGCCAATGCCTTCCACAATCGCGTGCACCATATCGGGGGTGGCATCGGCGAAGCGTTCATGTTGCGATAAAGCTTCGATACCTACGATATGCTTCAGGACAAATGCTTGTTCAGTAACGGGTGCAGAAAAGGCCATGATCAATAAAAAATCCTGTTAAATCGTGTCGACCAAGGCCTATAGCCGCGAATGATGTTTGGCTCAAATACCTTGGGGAATGGCTGGGTCCTGCCCGCTGATGACGCTGCAATAACGGCGGCGATGGAACTTTTGCGTTCCGGTCAAATCGTCGCGATTCCCACTGAGACGGTATATGGCCTCGCGGCGGATGCCAGCAATGCCGATGCTGTGGCCAAAATTTATACGGCAAAGGGGCGCCCTGACTTTAATCCGTTGATTGTGCATGTTGCCGACCAATCGTCTGCCGAAAGCCTGGGTGATTTCAGCCCGATGGCACATCAACTGGCGCAGGCATTTTGGCCGGGGCCGCTTACGCTGGTGCTACCGCTCCGGCCTGGCGCCGACATTGCCGGCGCCGTCACGGCGGGGTTGCCGACAATTGCATTACGCTGCCCCGCGCATCCCGTCATGCAGGCGCTGCTGAAAAAAACCGGCCTGAACATTGCCGCACCGTCCGCCAATAAAAGTGGCGGTATAAGCCCGACCCGTGCCGAACATGTGCTTGCGGGGCTTGGCAGTGCGGTTCCGATGATCTTGGATGGCGGGCCTTGTTCTGCGGGACTCGAATCCACGATTGTTGCGGTGCGCGAGCATGGTTGGCAGATTTTGAGACCGGGGCCAGTCACCGCGGCGGATATTGAGCGTGTTCTGGGGACGAGGCCCTTGGCGGCGTCGGGCGATAATATTGAAGCGCCGGGCCAATTGGCGAGCCATTATGCACCGTCAAAGGCTGTGCGCCTAAACGCGATCCGAGCAGAGCCGGGCGAATGGCACATCGGGTTTGGGGCAATGGAGGGCAATGATAATTTGTCCGAGCCAGGCGACCTAGCGCAGGCCGCCGCCAATTTATTTGACGCCCTACACAGGGCCGATGCGAGCGCCGCATTATCTATATCGGTCGCGCCAATACCGCACGAAGGGATTGGCGTTGCGATTAACGACCGGCTGCAGCGGGCATCGATTCGGTGAAGTGGGCTGCTGGCATCCTGTTAAGTCCGTCGAACTAGAAAAATAAGTTGCATATCAAAATGCTATTTCATCCCGGCGCGCTCTCGCCTATCGAGTGATGTATAGCAGTGCAGGGGAGAGCAAATTGCCTACATCGAAGAGATTTTTGATTGGGCTTTTGCCGATCGTTGCACTTGCCGGCTGTGGAGAGGCATCGGACAGCAAAAAGGCTGCGGTCGAAACAGCACAGGTTGTGCGCGTGTTCACCGTGGAAAAGGAAAACCTTCAGCGTGAAATTAGCGCGGTGGGAACGGTGCGGTATCGGCGGGAAACACCGCTTGGCTTCACTACCCCAGGAAAAGTGGCCGTTGTTCGCTTTGAAGAAGGTGATTTCGTCAATCGTGGCGCATTATTGTCGGCGTTGGATGCGACGACTGTTGGCGCTGACGTGAGCGTGTCCGTCGCTGAACGGGATCGTGCACGCGCGGAGTTTGAACGCGTGCGTGCATTATATGCGGATGGCTGGATAACCAAAGCGCGTTTTGAAGCGGCCGACGCTGCGGTAAAAGCCGCCGACGCCCGCGTCCGGCAAGCTGGCTTTGTGCGCAGCACCGCGCAGCTTTATGCGCCATCAAGCGGCGTCGTTTTGCAACGCAATGTCCAGCCGGGACAAGTCATCGCGGCGGGTATGCCAGCGCTCATTCTGGGCGAAGCCGATGAGGGCTTTGTCTTTCGCGTACCCATAGTCGACCGTGACGCATCAAAATTGCGCGTGGGCATGACGGCGGACATCATGATCGAGTCCGCGGGCGATGGGCCTGTTTCTGCAACCATTTCGGAAATCGATGGTCGCGCGAATGAAGCAACGGGGGCCTTCACCGTGCAATTCCGGCTACCCTCGCGCGCAAATTTGCGTTCGGGACAAATTGGAACGGCGAATATCAAGCTTCCTGCTTTGGAAAGCGGAGATCTGTTGCAGATTCCCGCGAGTGCATTGTTCGGGGTCCGCACCGGCGAAGGCCTCGTGTACATTGTCGCAAAAAACAATCGCGTCGAAACACGTAATGTCGCGATTGAACGTGTGTCTGACACATTCGTCACTGTGTCCGGGGGCATAAAGCCCGGGGACAAGATTGTGACGTCTGGTTTGGAAAAACTGCGAACAGGGTCGCCTGTTCGCATTATTGCGACGCAGCCTTAGCATATGCATGTCGCCGAAATAGCCATCCGCCGGTGGCAACTGACCTTAGTGCTTTTTACGCTGCTGTGCGCGCTTGGATTCTCCGCATTCCAACAGGTGCCACGCGCCGTTGATCCGCATTTCTCGATGCCCGTCGTGTCCATCGTTGCGGCGCAACCGGGTGCGGATGCAGCGGAAATTGAGCAGACGATTACCAAGCCAATCGAAGAGCTGGTTCAGGGTTTGGAAGACGTCCAGAGCGTAAATTCGACAAGTAGTGATGGCAACGCCGTCATTCGGGCGGAATTCGACTGGTCGGGCGACCCTGACCAATATTTCAACGACACCGTTCGCGAAGTGACGGCCATCCGCAGCCAACTTCCGGCCGACCTGCAAAAGCTGCAGTTTGAGAAAATTCGAACGACGAATGCATCCATTCTGCAAATCGCTTTGCTGAGCGAGACGGCCAGTTGGTATCGCATGGAAAAATATGCGCGGGATATCAGCGAGGCATTGGGGCGGTACAAGGAAGTCCGGCAGTCGGAAATTTATGGGCTGCCGCAACCCGAAATAAGCGTCGCCATCAACCCGGGGCGTTTGGCCGAGCTGCGCATTCCCGCAAACGCCGTGGTCGACGCAATCCGCCTTGCAGGTGCCGATGTTCCAGCAGGTGCAGTCACTAGTGGCGCACGCCGTTTTAACATCGAAGCAGGGGGCGCGTTTCGCGACCTTGATAGAATACGCAATTTGCCCATCCGCACCAATGATGGGACCTTATTGCGCGTCGGCGATGTCGCGGACATTAAAATGGGGTCGGCGGAACAGCGCGTAAAAGTAAGCCATAATGGCCAGCGCGGGCTATTTATTTCGGCCAACCAAAAACAGGGCACCGATGCGACCAAGCTTCGGAACCGTTTAATCCAAGAGCTTGAGATTCAAAAGAAGCTGCTTCCGCCCGATATAAAGGCTGTCGTTCAGTTTGATCAGAGCCGGGACATTCGCAAGCGTCTCGCAGAACTTGCGCGCGATTTTACCCTAGCGCTGTTTTTGGTGCTGATTACGCTGCTGCCCTTGGGCTGGCGCGCCTCGGTGATTGTCATGATATCGATCCCGCTGTCGGTTGCTTCGGGGTTGCTGGCGATTTCGGCATATGGATTTAACCTTAGCCAGCTTGTGGTCGCGGGCTTCATTTTGACGCTTGGTTTGTTGGTCGACGATTCGATTGTCGTTGTCGAAAACATCGCGCGACATTTGCGGATGGGCAAAGGCAGGAGCGAAGCTGCTATCGATGGCACCAAAGAAATCACCATGGCCGTTTTGGGCTCAACGGGTGTTTTGGTGTTTGCCTTCCTTCCGCTGTTCTTTTTGCCGGAGGGCGCGGGCAAATTCACCCAGAGCTTTATCGCGACAATCGTGTCGACGATTACCGCCTCGATGATCGTATCGCTCACTATTGTCCCATTCCTTGCCAGTCGTATCTTGAAGCGCGAAGAGCATGAGGGCGGCAATCCGTTACTTCAGTGGCTGATGTTGAAGATTGACCGATTTTATCATCCGATGCTGCATTGGGCGCTCGATAGGCCGCGGCGTTCGGTGTGGGGTGCCCTTGCGGTTACGTGCGCGGCATTTCTCTTCATCCCTTTGCTGGGTTTTAGCTTATTTCCAAATGCGGACACATCCTATTTCCGCGTCACGGTGGAAGCGGAACAAGGCGCCAGCATTGCAGAAACGGGCCGCATCGTTCGCCAAGTTTCGGAGATTTTGAAGACCGAGCCCGCGATAAAAGTGCGCGCGGAAAATGTCGGGTCATATAATCCGCCTGTCTTTTACAATGTTTTCCAACGCGGCGAAAATCCGGCCCATGGTGAAGTATTGGCAATCATGGACAATTGGGAGGGCTCCAAATCCCGGGCAATGGTCGACCGGCTGCGTAAGAAATTCGACGAGATATCTGGCGCGCGCATTAAGCTGGTCTTGTTCCAAAATGGCGCGCCGATAAACGCGCCCGTTGAATTCCGGGTATATGGGCCCGACCAAGACGAGCTGAAACGTATCGCAGCAAAGATGGAGTTGGCGCTCCGCGAAACGCCCGGGGCCAGAGACATCAACAATCCCGTCGCTTTTGACCGCATTGACCTTGATATCCGGGTCGATGACGCAAAAGCAGCCCTGTTGGATGTGCCGGCAGGCGCCGCACGCCGGGCGGTCCGACTTGCTATCAGCGGTGAGCGTGCTGGCACATACCGGGACGAGGAAGGCGACAGCTATCCCATCATTGTGCGGCACCCCCTAACCGATACCCAGCCCATATCGGTTTTGGAATCGATCTATGTGTCTAACCGAAGCGGGCAGGCCGTTTCATTGGCTGAAATTTCCAATCCGACTTTGGAATCAACGCCGGCTGCAATCTACCGCTATAATCTGCAACGCAACGTCAGCGTGACCGCGCAGGTGTCCGACGGTGCGGTGATTTCCAAGGTGAACTTGGACGCGCAGAAGAAGATGGACGCCATTCCGTTGAAGCCCGGATATAGTATCGCGGTCGGCGGTGAGGCGGAAAAAATCAACGAGACATTTGCCGGTTTTGGCCCGGTCGTCATTGTTGCCCTATTTAGCATTTTCGCCATTCTGGTGGCCGAATTTGGCCGGTTCAAAGAGGCATTGGTTGTCGCGGGCGTCATTCCATTGGGTACGTTCGGTGGTATCATCGCGCTTCTTGTTACTGGCAACAATCTCTCATTCTTGGCAGTGATTGGTTTTATCGCGCTCATCGGGATCGAAATTAAAAACTCGATCCTGCTGGTCGATTTCACCAGCCAATTGCGCGCCAGCGGCTATGCGCTGCGTGAAGCCATTGAAAAGGCCGGAGAGGTCCGTTTTCTTCCGGTGCTGCTGACATCGGTAACGGCCATTGGCGGACTTATGCCACTCGCGCTTTTTGGCGGAAGTCTTTACGGCCCGCTGGCGATTGTATTGATCGGGGGGTTGATTTCTTCGACTGTGCTATCACGTATCGTCACACCAGCCATGTATCTGCTGGTGGTACGCGGGGATGTCGCGAAGGCGCCGGACCGCATTCAAGTTCAAGGATAAGCACATGTCACATGATGAAGCGATTTTCGCCGGAGGTTGTTTCTGGTGCACCGAAGCTGTTTTTGGCCAGCTGAATGGCGTGCACAGCGTGCAAAGCGGATATATTGGCGGGACCACGGTTGACCCCACATATAAAGAGGTTTGCGGCGGTCAAACCGGGCATGCAGAAGCCATCCGCATTGCCTTTGATGCCGAAATCATCAGCTATGCCGATTTGCTTGAGATATTTTTTGCAACGCATGATCCGACACAATTAAACCGTCAGGGGAATGACGTCGGGACGCAATATCGGTCGGCCATTTTTCCGTTGAACGATGATCAACGTGCTGCCGCCGAAGCCGGCATTGCAAAAGCCGCCGCGGACTGGCCAGCGCCTATTGTCACCGCGATTGAAGGCCCTGCGACTTGGTACCCTGCCGAAGATTATCATCAGGAATATTGGGAAGGAGAAGGTCAGCGGAACGCATATTGCCTGGCTGTCATTCCGCCCAAATTAGCAAAGCTGAAAAAGGGATTTGCCGAACGGATCGCCGGTTCAGCATAGACAATCCCAATTGGCGCGCTAAGCATAAGTCATGCCCCATAAACCTGTTCGAAAAGCCATATTTCCTGTCGCTGGTCTTGGCACCCGCTTTTTGCCAGCGACAAAGGCCATTCCAAAAGAAATGCTGCCGATAGTCGATAGCCCGCTCATCCAATATGCGGTCGATGAGGCGCGTGAAGCGGGTATTGAGCAGATGATATTCGTGACGGGTCGCTGTAAGAGCGCAATCGAAGACCATTTCGATATCGCGTTCGAACTTGAGCATACAATGTTAGCGCGTGGCAGAGACACATCGGTGTTGGCGAGCTCACGCCTGACACCCGGAAACTGCGTGTATGTTCGGCAACAGGAACCACTGGGTCTTGGACACGCCATCTGGTGTGCGCGCGACATCATTGGTGATGAGCCTTTCGCCATATTCCTTCCCGATGAATTTATGCATGGCTCGCCGGGATGTATGAAGCAGATGGTTGACGCTTATCAGAACATTGGCGGCAATGTTATCAGCGTGCTTGAAGTGCCCCGCCACGCGGTATCCAGCTATGGCGTTATTGCCCCCGGCGAGTCCCGCGGCGCGATTACGGAGGTGCTTGGTCTCGTTGAAAAGCCAAAGGTTGAGGACGCGCCATCGAACCTGATTGTTTCGGGTCGCTATATCCTTCAGCCCGAAGTGATGCATATTCTGGAAGGCCAAGAAAAAGGCGCTGGCGGTGAGATCCAGTTGACCGATGCCATGGCGCAGATGCTCGGTAAGCAACCTTTCCATGCCGTCACATTTGACGGAAATCGCTATGACTGCGGATCAAAAGTAGGTTACATCGAAGCTAACTTGGCTGTAGCGTTGCAAAGAGCTGATATGGCCGAAGAAGTTCGCGCCATTGCGGTCAATTTGTTAAAATAGGCCTGTTGCACGAGATATTGGGGGTTTTGAAATGCGTTTGATTGTTTGTGCTTTGCTGTGTGTGCTCCTCCAAGGATGCGTTGCTTCGATCGTGTCGGATGTTACGAACGCACCGATGAAAGCCGTTTCAAAGACGTTAGATGTTTTGACGACCAGTCAAGCGGAAGCTGATGAAAAACGCGGCCGTGAAATGCGTAAACGCGACGAAGCTCTTGGTAAGCTCAGCCGTAAACGTGCCAAGGAGAATAAACGCTGTGCCGACGGTGATCGAGGCGCCTGCAAAAAGGCAGCGGACCTGAGCGAACAGATTGAGCGGGAAAAGAATCGCGCACGGTAAACGCGTTTGTCTGCCAACCGGTAATGGCTGTCGACCAACGGCCAATTTGCATCAAAATTGCAACTCGTCGATTTCTAAGCTTTTTGGTCGAACGCAGCTTTCGCCCAAGGCCTGCCGTCCGTTAACGCACCGGCATAGACCGATGGGGAAGATGCCCGCGGGTCTCGTGGAGGGTTAATGCGCGTTTTTGAACTCCGTCTGGCACTGTTGACGTCGGCTATGGCTGCGATGGCTGTACCGTCTCAAGCTGTTGCCAATGACAGCGCCGCAAATGCCGAGGCATCTTCAGTTCGGGCCGGCAGTCGGCAATTCACACCCGATTTTTTCACAACTTACGCCCCCGTTACTGCGTTGGATATGGTGAATCGCATCCCGGGATTTTCCATTAGTGAAGGAGAAGGGCGTCGTGGCTTTGGCGAAAATGCCGGTAATGTTCTGATCGATGGAGATCGGCCATCCACAAAATCCGATGACATATGGACGATGCTGTCCCGGATTCCGGCAAGTCAGGTCGAATATATTGAGCTGTCTGAGCAGGCCGGCGCTGACACCGAAACCCAAGGGCAAGGACAAGTCGTCAACATCGTCCGTAAGCGGACGGCAAAGGTCAGCGGTACCTATGAAGGGTCGATCGTTGCTGGAACCCGTTATGGGTTCCAGCCATCGGTGAATGCGTCGGCAACGCTGCGGCGGGGCGAAACAAGCTATGAATTGAACGTGTCATCTTATTCTGAACGGGTCTACGGATTTGGTCCTGAAGAATTTAAGACGGGATCGGCTGTCTTGCTGGAACGACGCTTTTACACTGGCAAAGGCGGATATGACCAAGCTGCCCTTGGTGGCGCCGTCAAAACCAAATTGGGTGAGAGCAAGGTAAACCTCAATGGCCAAGTGCGTTGGAGCGACAGCTTTGACATTCGGAAGGGCAACTATTTCAACGGTTCCGGTGTTGACATCGCTGATGAACTTTTGCTGCGCGATGGTCCCATTAGCGATGTAAATTATGAAATTGGCGGTGACATTGAGTTTTCTGCCTTGCCCAAGACGAAAACCAAAATCGTAACGCTTTATCGTTCAGGGCAGGAAAGCAATAATAGCAGCATCGAAATTGCCCGTATGGGCCAGCCGGTGACGTTGTTTGAAACGCGCAGCCGCAACACGCCCACAGAAGCCGTTGTGCGCATCCAGAATGACTGGAGTGGGCTAAGGAGGCATGCCGTCCAATTCGGCGCTGAGATGGCTTATAATCGCCTTGATGCACGTTTCAGTGTGGCCAATTCGGTCGCCGGTGCCGTGACCAGTTTCCCGGCATCAGATGTCCTTGTTCAAGAAACGCGGTTTGAACCATTTGTCAGTGACGTATGGACGATTGGCCCATCTTGGAAAATCGAAGCAGGCGCCATTGCAGAATTTTCCAAGCTGACCTTGTCGGGGGACAGTATGGCGGAGCGGAGCTTTCAATTTATCAAGCCCCGCGCAATTGCGACGTGGACAATCAATCCGCAAACCACCTTGGAGTTACGCGCCGAGCGTCAGGTGGCGCAGCTGAACTTCAATGAGTTTGCGACGTCGGTCGATGTGACCGTCGGCAATCAGGTGGACGCTGGCAACGCAGACCTTGTGCCCGAAAAAACAACGACTTTCTCCGGCCTTATCCGTCACAAGTTTCTGGAACGCGGAAGTATTCAGTTCCGTGGTGATTATCAGTTGGTTGACGACACCGAAGATCTTGTGCCCATCACTGTCCGTGACAGCAATGGGAACATTACAGCGCAATTTGACGGCACCGGGAACATCGGCAAAAGCAAGCGATGGAATGCCGAGCTGGAGATAACATTACCACTGGATTGGCTTACCCGGCCCATTGGGTTCGCGGGCATCGAAGCGAAATATATTGGTCATTATCACGGGAGCAAAGTGACCGACCCCGTTACTGGCCTGAACCGTCGTATATCCCACCGTCCATTGTGGCACCAACAATGGGATATCCGTTATGATATGGCCGACCTTGGTCTTGTTTTCGGCGCGTCCTTCAGCGTCCAGGAACCCAATTACGCCTATTTCTTCAACGAGATCCGGCGTCAGCATGAGGGCAAGCAATCGACGCTGTTTATCGAATATAGCAAGTTCAGCCTAGGGACATTGCGTTTCCAAGTGACCGATATGGCGGGTTTCCAACGAGACCGGTTTATTTATGCGGGAACGCGGGCATCGGGAGGGCTTGATCAAATCGTCAATCGGACACGCAGCCTTGATCCGTTGCTTCAATTGACGTTGTCCGGTAAATTCTGATTATTCGCTGCGCAACGCTTCAATCGGCGAAAGGCGTGATGCCCGGATAGCGGGGTAGCCGCCAAATAGGATGCCGATAACTGCGGAAAACGCGACAGACATCAATGCAGTGTCCAACCCGACCGGGGCAGGAAAGTCGGCCACTTGCTGAAAAACCGCTGCAGCGAGCACGGCCAAGGTTAGGCCGATAGCGCCGCCGATGACGCACAGCACAGCGGCTTCAACGAGGAACTGGTTACGGATGTCGCTGCGCTTTGCGCCCAATGCCATGCGAAGGCCGATTTCGCGTGTGCGTTCGGTAACGCTGACCAACATGATGTTCATGATACCGATGCCGCCCACCAGCAACGATATGGACGCGATGGCGACCAAAACGGCCTGAAATATTTGCGTTACTTGACCGGTGGTCTCGGCAATTTCAGTGGTTGTGCGCACAGTGAACGGGCTAATTCTTCCTTTGGGTACGCGGTAGCGGTCGCGCAACATGCGTTTGATTTCCTGCTGCCCCGCGAGCAGTGAATCTTCATCCTCGAAACCGACAAACAGCAGTGTCACATCGTCCGGCCCCTGCATCGCCGTCGTCTGCAGCCGCTGGCGCAGCGTCGTGATCGGCACGACAATTTGGTCGTCATTGTCATTGCCCAGATTGCTGCCCTTGCTTTCGAGCAAACCAATTACCTTAAAAGGGACGCGATTGATGCGCACGGTTTCGCCCACAGGATTTGCATCCGCGAACAGCTTGTCGGCGACTGTCTGTCCAATCACGACAACACGTGCGGCCGCACCGACATCGCCATCGGTCAGAAAACGGCCTTCGGACGCGGTGACGTTGGACACAATGCCATATTCGGGCGTGGCGCCAGTCGCTTGTGTGGTGGCGCTGCGGCCCGGTGTGACCAGTTGGACGCTGCTGCGGATCTGGGGTGCGACAGCGCTCACGCCGGATACCTGACGCAAAATGGCGCGACCATCGCGCTCGGTTAAGCGGCCGCGGTCTGTGGAGCGTGGCGGGCCGCTGCCGCTGTCGGGCTGCGGCACGACGATGGCCATATTTGAACCTAAAGTCGCGATCTGCTGGGTTACGGAAACCTGTGCGCCATTGCCCACCGCTACCGCCAAGATAACAGAGAAAACCCCGATCATCACGCCAAGCGTGGTGAGGATGGAGCGCATCAAATTGGTGCGCAGCGCCGTCATCGCAATGGCAATATTTACGCCCCAACCAGCAATGGAGTTCAGTAGACTATTCATCCGGCAACCGCGCGGCGTCGCGATTTGACCGCAGCGTCTTCGATGACCCGTCCGTCGCGAAAGACAATGCGCCGCTCGGCATATTCGGCAATGTCCGGTTCATGCGTAACCACGATGAGCGTAATGCCTTCGTCATTTAGCTTCTGAAAAATACCCATGATATCTAGCGATGTCTGGGTATCCAGCGCGCCTGTTGGTTCGTCGGCAAGCAGCATGAGCGGATCGGTGACCAACGCACGGGCAATGGCAACGCGCTGTTGCTGGCCACCCGATAGTTTTGCAGGGGTGTTCTGCAAACGGTTACCAAGCCCCATTGCCTCAAGCTTTGCCTGCGCACGTTCCCGGCGCTCGGTATAGCCAAGGCCAGCGTAAATGAGCGGCACCGCGACATTGTCCAACGCGCTTGTGCGGGCGAGCAGGTTGAACTGTTGAAACACAAAACCAATTTTGCGGTTGCGGATTTCCGCCAATGCGTCGCTGTTGAGCGTCTTTGTATCAATGCCGTCGAGTAACAAGGTTCCGGACGTTGGGACATCCAGACAACCGATCATATTCATGAACGTCGATTTGCCCGAACCGCTGGCACCCATGATCGCAACGAACTCGCCGCGTTTTATGCTCAGCGAAACGCCATTGACGGCGTGCAACACCTCGCCGCCGATCACATAATCTTTGACCAGATCATGCGTTTCAAGAAGCGGCGCTGTCATCTTCGTCCGCATTGTCGTCGGTTTGGGCCTTTGGCTTCAGGGATTTTGTCCGGACGAGGACTTTGTCGCCGGCTTTGATGCCCGAAGTCACTTCCGTATAATCGTCACCTTGTAAGCCGATCTGAATCTGTTTCCTGACCGGGCGATACAGATCGGTTCCTGCCAGATACAAACTAGGCTTGGGCGTTCCCTTTTTTGCGGGTGCCCCTGGCTTTTCTTCTTTCGGTTCGCCCCGGTCCGCCAATTTGGGACGGAAGCGAAGCGCGTTGGTTGGCACGCGCAACACATTGGCCTTTGCGCCAGTGATGATTTCCACGTTCGCGGTCATTCCGGGCAGCAATTTGCCATCTTTATTGTCCACGTCGATGATGACGAGGTAGCTGACCACATTCTGCGTTTCGACGGGCGCTTTGCGGACCTGCCGCACTTTGGCGCGGAATATATCATTGGGGTAACTGTCGACGGTGAAGGTTACATCTTGGCCTTCGATAATCTGGCCGATGTCTGCTTCGTCAACCGATGCCTCAACCTGCATCTTGGTGGTGTCGGCAGCGATTTCGAAAAGGTTCGGCGTCTGGAAACTGGCGGCGACGGTGGTGCCGGGCTCCACCAGTTTATTGATGATAACGCCGCTGGCCGGCGCGACAATCACGGTGCGGTTCAGATCGAGCCGTGCAGAGGACAGCTCCGCCGTGCCTTGGCTGATCTGCGCATTGCCGCTTTGCGTTTGCGCCAGTGCAACCTGCAAGGCGTTGCGCGCGCTGTTAAGCTTGCTTTGCGCAATGTCGAGGCCTGCCTTTGAAACAAAACCGCGCTCGGCCAGCGCACGTTGCCGCGCAAAATCGCGTTCCTGTATTTCAAGCTCCGACCGTGCGCGGGCGACATTCGCAACCGTTTGCTGTAAACCGGCGCGGGCAAGTGCGACTTGCGCTTCGGACTGCTGCACGCGGGCACGCACGCGGGTTGAGTCGATCTCGGCAAGGACTTGGCCTGCCTTCACGGGCGAATTGAAATCGACGTAAACCTTGGTCACTTGGCCAGACACCTCGGTACCGACCTTGATCGTGTTCAGTGCACGTATTTTGCCGCTGGCCGAAACCTTGCGCAAAACTTCGCCGCGCGTGACGGTCTCGCTGACATATTCATAGTCATGCGGGGTAGGGCGAACCATGCGGTAGAGAATGAATAACAGTATCAGCGCGATTATCGCTGACCAGACGCGGTGCCGTTTCACCCAAGCCCGTATTGTTTCAAACATCCGACCTGTCCTCAATTGTCTTCCGTCACTGTATATGTAGTGCGCAATGATTAGGCCAGTGATTTATTCACATAACACAGCAAAAAGCCCGCCGGAATTGCTTCCAGCGGGCTTTTATCATTCCTTAAAGGAATCGACGCTTATTCTTCTTCGTCGCTATCCACAACATCATCGATGGCGGCGTCAATGGTGGTCAGATCATCTGAAATCACCTTTGCCAAAACATCATCGCCGATGGCTGCTTCAGAACCCTGTGCCAATTCGGCAGCATGCTCTTCAGCTGCTGTCTCAGGCGCAATCAGGCTTTCCTGAAGCTTCTTGTACTGGGCACGCAGCGCAACGTCGCGGCTTGTCGCGGCAATCCGCATGCGGTTCATGGCAGAACCAGTACCCGCAGGGATCAGACGGCCAACGATAACGTTTTCCTTCAGACCGGTCAGGATGTCCTTCTTACCTTCCACAGCGGCCTGTGTGAGGACGCGGGTGGTTTCTTGGAAGGATGCTGCCGAGATGAACGAACGTGTCTGCAACGAAGCCTTGGTGATGCCCAACAGAACCGGGTTACCAGTTGCTGGTGCCTGACCCTTGGACAACTTCGCGTTGATTGCGTCCATTTCTTCGCGGTCAACCTGTTCGCCGGGAAGCAAGGTTGTGTCGCCACCGAATGTGATTTCAACCTTTTGCAACATCTGACGAACGATCGTTTCGATGTGCTTGTCGTTGATCTTCACGCCCTGCAAACGATACACTTCCTGAATTTCCGCAACCAGATATTCAGCCAATGCTTCGATGCCCATGACTTCAAGGATGTCATGCGGGTTCGGCGAACCAGCAATCAGGTTATCGCCCTTACGAACGAAATCGCCTTCCTGAACATCAAGTACCTTCGACTTCTGGATCAGATACTCAATACGATCGCCTTCTTCCGGAACAATCGCGATCTTGCGCTTCGCCTTATAGTCACGGACGAATTCAACGCGGCCCGAAATCTTCGCAATGATTGCGTTATCCTTCGGAATACGTGCTTCGAACAATTCGGCAACGCGTGGCAGACCACCGGTGATGTCGCGGGTCTTGGCAGATTCACGGGTCACACGAGCGATAACATCGCCTGCCTGAACCATGGCACCGTCTTCAACCGAGAGCATCGTGCCAACGCCGAGCAGATAGCGCGCAGCTTCACCGCTGTCGTCATCCAGCAAGGTAATGCGTGGGCGAAGGTCTTCCTTCTTGGTGCGGCTGCCGGCACGATCTTCGATAACGACGCGCTGGGCGATACCCGTTGCTTCGTCGGTTTGCTCGGTCAGCGTCTTGCCGTCGATCAGGTCCTGATATTTAATGATACCCGACTTTTCGGTAATGATTGGCATGGTGAATGGATCCCATTCAGCCAAACGGTCGCCAACATTGACCTCCGCACCATCCGCGAATGCCAGCGTCGCACCATAAGGCAGACGGTGAATTTCCATCTCGCGGCCATCCTTGTCGACGATGATAAGTTCACCGTTACGGGCCATCGCCAAACGCTTCTTACGCTTGTCGACGATGGTTGGCAGATCGCGATACATGACCTTACCCGCTGCGGTCGCATCAAGGTTCGATTGTTCGTTCAGCTGCGCCGCACCACCGATGTGGAAGGTACGCATGGTCAGCTGGGTTCCAGGCTCACCGATGGACTGCGCAGCGATAACGCCGACAGCTTCACCAATGTTGACTGGCGTACCGCGTGCAAGGTCACGGCCGTAGCAGGTACCGCACACACCGACCTTGGATTCGCACACGAGCGGTGAACGGATCTTGAGGGCCTGAATGCCGGTTTCTTCCATGGCAGCAACCATTGGCTCGTCGAGCAAGGTTCCAGCAGGGATCAGCACCTTGCCATCAAGGCCAAGGATGTCTTCTGCCGTGGTACGGCCAAGGACACGCTCACCAAGTGAGGCGATGGTCGAACCACCCTGAACGATCGAACGCATTTCCAGCGCGCGCTGGGTACCGCAATCGACTTCAACGATGGTGCAATCTTGCGATACGTCGACCAGACGGCGTGTCAGGTAACCTGAGTTTGCAGTCTTCAGTGCGGTATCGGCCAGACCCTTACGGGCACCGTGGGTCGAGTTGAAATACTCGAGAACGGTCAGACCTTCCTTAAAGTTCGAAATGATCGGCGTTTCGATGATCTCGCCCGAAGGCTTGGCCATCAGACCGCGCATACCGGCAAGCTGCTTCATCTGCGCTGGCGAACCACGCGCACCGGAGTGGCTCATCATGTACACCGAGTTGACTGGCAATTCACGGCCATGCTCATCGGTTGGCGATGCCTTCAGCTTGTCCATCATGGCGTTGGCGACCTTGTCACCACATGTGGACCAGGCGTCGATGACCTTGTTGTACTTTTCCTGCTGCGTGATCAGACCGTCCTGATATTGCTGCTCAAAGTCGGCAACAATTGCCTTGGTTTCAGCGACCATTTCCGTCTTTTCTTCCGGAATGATCATGTCGTCCTTGCCGAACGAAATACCGGCCTTGAACGCATATTTGAAGCCAAGCGACATGATGGCGTCGGCGAAGAGAACCGTGTCTTTCTGACCCGTGTGACGATAAACCTGATCGATAACGTCGCCGATTTCCTTCTTGGTGAGAAGGCGGTTGACGGTTTCGAACGGCACGCGGTGGCTCTTTGGTAGCGTTTCTGCGAGCAACATACGGCCAGGTGTGGTGTCAAAGCGAACCATGCGTTCAACGCCATCTTCACCGGTCTGTGGGACGCGGGCGATGATCTTGGAGTGGAGCGTTACGGCGCCAACTTCAAGCGCCTGATGCACTTCAGCCATGTCGGACAGCATCATGCCTTCGCCTGGCTCGCCGCGGCGATCCATCGAAAGATAATATAGGCCCAAGACCATGTCCTGCGAAGGAACGATGATGGGCTTACCGTTTGCAGGCGACAAGATGTTGTTGGTGGACATCATCAAAACGCGTGCTTCCAATTGGGCCTCAAGGCTCAATGGAACGTGAACAGCCATCTGGTCACCGTCAAAGTCGGCGTTAAAGGCCGAGCAGACGAGCGGGTGAAGCTGGATAGCCTTACCTTCGATCAGGACAGGCTCGAACGCCTGAATGCCCAAACGGTGAAGCGTCGGTGCACGGTTCAGCAACACAGGATGTTCACGGATAACCTCATCGAGGATATCCCAAACTTCCTTACGCTCCTTTTCGACCCACTTCTTGGCTTGCTTCAGGGTCATCGAAAGACCCTTTGCATCCAGACGCGAGTAGATGAATGGCTTGAACAGTTCGAGCGCCATCTTCTTTGGCAGGCCGCACTGATGCAATTTCAATTCAGGACCGGTCACAATAACCGAACGACCCGAATAATCGACGCGCTTACCCAAAAGGTTCTGACGGAAACGGCCCTGCTTGCCCTTGAGCATGTCGGACAGCGACTTCAACGGACGCTTGTTGGCACCGGTGATCGTACGGCCGCGACGGCCATTGTCGAACAATGCGTCAACAGCTTCCTGCAGCATGCGCTTTTCGTTGCGGACGATGATGTCTGGCGCGCGCAGTTCAATCAGGCGCTTCAAACGGTTGTTACGGTTGATTACGCGGCGATAGAGATCGTTCAGATCGGACGTTGCAAAACGGCCACCATCCAGCGGCACCAATGGGCGCAATTCTGGTGGAATGACCGGAATGACGTCCAAAATCATCCACTCGGGCTTGTTGCCTGAATCGATGAAGCTTTCGACGACCTTCAAACGCTTGATGATCTTCTTGGGCTTGAGTTCCGACTTGGTAACAGCAAGCTCGTCGAGCAGGTCGGTACGCTCTTGCTCAAGGTCGAGGTCCATCAACATGGTCTTGACCGCTTCGGCACCAATGCTGG
This sequence comes from Sphingorhabdus sp., assembly GCF_044338195.1. Lineage (GTDB taxonomy): Bacteria > Pseudomonadota > Alphaproteobacteria > Sphingomonadales > Sphingomonadaceae > Sphingorhabdus_B. The sequence continues at coordinate 45,962 of NZ_JBIIMC010000006.1, forward strand.
CGGTGAAAGCGTCTTCGCCATATTCGTCCTGCGCGTCGAGCAATTCGTCTTCGCTCAGCAACTGGAACTTCTCAAGCGCGGTCAGGCCGGGTTCGGTAACGATGTAGTTTTCGAAGTACAGCACGCGCTCAAGCTGCTTCAACTGCATATCAAGCAGTAGGCCGATGCGCGAAGGCAGCGACTTCAGGAACCAGATATGCGCAACGGGAGCCGCGAGCTCGATGTGGCCCATGCGCTCACGGCGCACCTTGGTAACGGTGACTTCAACGCCGCACTTTTCACAGACGACGCCCTTATACTTCATGCGCTTATACTTACCGCAAAGGCACTCATAGTCCTTCACGGGTCCGAAAATACGTGCGCAGAAAAGGCCGTCACGCTCTGGCTTGAACGTACGATAGTTGATGGTTTCAGGCTTTTTGATTTCACCAAAAGACCAGCTGCGGATTTTTTCCGGCGATGCGATCCCGATCTGGATCTGGTCAAATGTTTCGACCTTGGCGATGGGATTGTTGAATTTGCTCAGTTCGTTCATAATCTTTTCCTCATTGGGCTTTTGCCCATGAAAACCTAAGGGCAGGGGCAGGGGGCGGACCTAAGTCCGCCCAGCTCTGCTTATTCCGCTGCCTCGGCAAAGCCCTCGTCACCTTCGATCAAGTCGTGCGCCTTCAGGTCAACATTCAGACCCAATGAGCGCATTTCCTTAACCAGAACGTTGAAGCTTTCGGGGATACCGGCTTCAAAGCTGTCGTCACCCTTGACGATCGCTTCGTAAACCTTGGTACGCCCGATAACATCATCGGATTTGACCGTGAGCATTTCCTGCAAGGTATAGGCCGCGCCATATGCCTGAAGTGCCCAGCATTCCATTTCCCCGAAACGCTGACCACCGAATTGCGCCTTACCACCCAGTGGCTGCTGCGTAACAAGGCTGTACGGTCCGATTGAACGGGCGTGGATCTTGTCATCAACAAGGTGATGCAATTTCAGCATGTAGATGATGCCTACGGTTACCTTACGGTCGAACTTGTCACCCGTACGGCCGTCGAACAGGTCGGATTGACCCGAACCGTCAAGTCCAGCGAGCTGGAGCATAGAGGTAACGTCCGCTTCACGTGCGCCGTCGAACACGGGTGTGCCCATTGGAACGCCGGTGACGACATTGCTTGCAAGTTCAATGATGTCCGCGTCGCTGCGGCTCTTGATCTCGTCGGCATAATCTTCGCCATAGGCTTTCGCCAAACGTTCGCGCACGATCGCTGGTGGGGCCGCGGCTTCGGGGTTCGGGTTATTGTGTCGCCACTCTTCCAAAGCCTCACTAATTTGCATGCCCAGACCGCGTGCGGCCCAACCAAGGTGGGTTTCGAAAATCTGTCCGACGTTCATACGCGATGGAACGCCCAACGGGTTGAGAACGATGTCGACAGGTGTACCATCGGCAAGGAATGGCATGTCTTCTTGCGGAAGGATCCGCGAGATAACACCCTTGTTTCCGTGACGTCCGGCCATCTTATCGCCTGGCTGCAGCTTACGCTTCACCGCGACAAACACCTTGACCATCTTGAGTACGCCAGGTGCGAGTTCGTCACCGCGCTCCAGCTTCTCACGACGATCTTCGAACTTCTCAACGATCAGCTTGACGGCATCGTCATACTGAACCTTGACCGCTTCGAGGTCGCCCTGGATCTTGTCATCAGCAACCGCGATTTTCCACCATTCGTGACGCTCAACTTCGCTGAGATTATCCTCAGTGATCTTGTCGCCCTTCTTGATACCCTTTGGCGCTGCGGCTGCAGTTTGACCAATGAGCATGTCTTTCAGGCGGTTGTAGGTTGCACGGTTCAAAATCGAACGTTCGTCCTCGCGGTCCTTCGCAAGACGCTCGATTTCTTCGCGTTCGATGGCCATCGCACGCTCGTCCTTGTCGATGCCGTGGCGGTTAAACACGCGCACTTCAACAACAGTACCAGCAACACCAGGTGACAGACGCAACGATGTGTCGCGCACGTCGCTTGCCTTTTCACCAAAGATGGCGCGCAGCAGCTTTTCTTCCGGCGTCATTGGGCTTTCGCCCTTTGGCGTGATCTTGCCGACCAGAATGTCACCGGGGTGCACTTCTGCGCCGATGTACACGATGCCAGCTTCGTCGAGGCTGCGAAGCGCTTCTTCACCTACGTTTGGAATATCGCGGGTGATGTCTTCAGGTCCAAGCTTTGTATCGCGGGCCATAACTTCGAATTCTTCGATGTGGACCGAGGTGAAGACATCGTCTTTCACGATGCGTTCGGAGATCAGGATCGAGTCTTCGTAGTTGTAACCGTTCCAAGGCATAAACGCGACGAGGCTGTTTTTGCCCAGTGCGAGTTCGCCCAGTTCGGTCGAAGGACCATCGGCGATGATGTCCCCAGCTTCGATGACGTCACCAACCTTCACCAATGGCTTTTGGTTGATGCAGGTGTTCTGGTTCGAACGCTGGAACTTTTGCAGCGTGTAGATGTCAACGCCCGACTTGCCGGGTTCAACGTCGCCGGTCACGCGGACAACGATACGGGTCGCATCGACTTGGTCGACGATACCGGTACGGCGTGCAGCAATGGCAGCGCCGGAATCGCGGGCAACGGTTTCTTCCATGCCGGTGCCGACAAACGGTGCTTCTGCGCGGAGCAAAGGCACAGCCTGACGTTGCATGTTCGAACCCATCAATGCGCGGTTGGCGTCATCGTTTTCCAGGAACGGGATGAGCGATGCCGCAACCGAAACCAGCTGCTTTGGCGAAACGTCCATCAACGTGATCTGGTCGCGCGGTGCCATCAGGAATTCGCCCGCTTCACGTGACGAAATCAGGTCTTCGGCAAAGCTGCCATCGGCGTTCAGTTCGGCGTTTGCCTGCGCGATGGTGTTCTTCTGCTCTTCCATTGCGGAGAGATAGACCACGTCGTCGGTGACTTTGTTGTCGATGACCTTGCGGTACGGCGTTTCGATAAAGCCATATTTGTTGACGCGGCTGAATGATGCCAGCGAGTTGATCAGACCGATGTTCGGGCCTTCTGGCGTTTCAATCGGGCAGATACGGCCATAATGCGTTGGGTGAACGTCGCGGACTTCAAAGCCAGCGCGCTCACGCGTCAGACCACCTGGTCCAAGGGCCGAAACACGGCGCTTGTGGGTGACTTCCGAAAGCGGGTTGGTCTGATCCATAAACTGCGACAGCTGCGAGCTGCCGAAGAATTCGCGCACCGCAGCAACCGCTGGCTTTGCGTTGATCAGATCGTTTGGCATCACGGTCGATACGTCAACCGAGCTCATACGTTCTTTCACGGCGCGCTCCATACGGAGCAGACCGACGCGATACTGGTTTTCCAGCAATTCGCCGACCGAACGGACACGACGGTTGCCGAGGTTATCGATATCGTCGATTTCGCCCTTGCCGTCTTTCAGGTTCACCAGTTCCTTGACCACGGCGAGGATATCCTCCGTCCGCAAGGTGGTGAGCGTGTCTTCAACGTCAAGCTGCAGGCGCATGTTCAACTTCACGCGGCCAACGGCGCTGAGGTCATAGCGGTCCGGGTCGAAGAACAGGCCAGCGAACAATGCTTCTGCGGTTTCGCGCGTTGGCGGCTCGCCAGGGCGCATGACGCGGTAGATCGCATCAAGGCCCATGTCGCGGTTCTCGGCCTTGTCAGCCTTCAACGTGTTGCGCATCCAAGCGCCGGTGATGACATGGTCGATGTCGAGCAGCTCAAGGCTGTCGATGCCGGCCTTGTCCAATGCTTCCAAGTTTTCAGCGGTGATTTCGTCACCGGCTTCAACATAAATCCGGCCCGTCTTCTCGTCGATCAGGTCGAATGCCGAATAACGGCCAAAGATTTCTTCGGTCGGGATCAGCAGATGCGTCAGGCCATCCTTGACCGCCTTGTTCGCGGCGCGTGGGGTAACCTTGGTACCCGCAGGGAACACGACTTCGCCGGTCTTTGCATCGACGATGTCGAACATCGGTTTCGACGCACGCCATTGTTCCGCATTGAATGGAATTTTCCAGCCACCGGTGCCACGTTCAAATGTCACGCGGTCGTAGAAGTGGCTGAGGATTTCTTCGTCGTTCAAACCCAGCGCGTAGAGCAAGGTCGTGACCGGCAACTTGCGCTTACGGTCGATACGGACGTTGACGATATCCTTGGCATCAAATTCAAAGTCGAGCCACGAACCACGGTACGGAATAACGCGTGCGGCGAACAGATATTTGCCCGAAGAGTGCGTTTTACCGCGGTCATGGTCAAAAAGAACGCCCGGCGAACGGTGCATCTGCGAAACGATAACGCGCTCTGTACCGTTGACGAAGAAGGTGCCGTTATGCGTCATGAGCGGCATGTCGCCCATGTAAACGTCTTGTTCCTTAATATCGAGGACCGAACGCGCTTCGGTGTCAGGGTCAACCTCAAACACGATGAGGCGCAGTGTCACCTTCATCTGTGCGGCATAGGTAATTCCGCGCTGACGGCATTCTTCAACGTCATATTTGGGATCTTCGAGTTCGTAATGGACGAAGTCGAGTTCCGACGTTCCGGCAAAATCCTTAATCGGGAAAACGCTGCGCAGCGTTTTTTCGAGGCCGGATACATAACCAATGGACGGGTCAGAGCGCAGGAACTGCTCATAGCTTTCGCGCTGAACCTCGATCAGGTTGGGCATGTCGATAACTTCGTGGATGTTACCGAAGATTTTGCGGATACGCTTTTGACGCGAGAGTGTCGCAGGAGCGGTACGGGTTGCCATAAGGTGCTTTGCCTCAGTTAGAAATGTCAAACGCGCTAAATTCGTTTTCACCAGACAAGAAAAGGCCGCATGGCAAAGGTCCGAAGATTCGGGTCCTGCCGTGCAGCCGTTTCGCGTATGTGAAAATCCAGACCCTTCAATGCTTTAGCCAAGTTGCGCGACGACAAGGCCAATCCCGATGGGGCAGATGTTGGACGTTGTATAGAGCCGCAGGCGGTGAGGGTCAACCCCGGCCTGCGCCGATCACAGGCAAATCCGCGGCGGCGCAGCACCCGCAAGAGCGCCGAATTTGGCCCTTAAGGATACAAAAGATACCTGCGACGGTGAAATGACTGTCCCCTTTGTCGCTGTAACGATGGAAGGCGGCTGTTGTGCGAACCCCGATCAGCCAGAGGGGCAGTTACCGATGACCGCGCCGATGATCGCAGGGCAAATCCTACATTTCAAGGGGGGGTGGGGCGCGCCCGAAATGGTCAGCGCCCGTCATCCTCCAGTCGTCACCCTCCATTCGTCATCCTCCATTCGTCACCCTCCATTCGTCACCCTCCATTCGTCACCCTGGAGCCGAAGGCGTGCAGAGCACAACTGTTTCAGGGTCTTACTTTCGACGTTAAAATTGACACTTTAGGCGAATAAGCCGCTAGACTTTTGCTCCCTGTTCGTTTCGGTATCGGCATTCACCCAATCAAGGTGCCATTAGCGAATAACTCTACCCATGATTTGAACACTGTCGGGAACGGACAGGATACCTGTATCCCTGATGTCAAGATTTCCCCCAATTATCAGGTCGGCAGGTAGCGCAGCAATCGGGTTATATCTTAACACTAAGTCGTCCCTCACGGACAGTCGACATGGCAACGATGATATCTGCAACCCATTTAAGTCAAGGCTATGATCAAAGTGCATATCTGACCTGACCAGTTCAAAGTGAAAGAGCGCGCGCCAATCGCGAGCTAGAAGCTGCCGGACCGTAGATTCGACGTTGGGAAAACGCTCAATGAAGGCTCTCAAGTTCACACGTCTATTTCTGGCATTGCGGAACTCTAGATTTGCGGGGCTAAGCAAATATCGACGGTTTTCTTTATGCAAACGAAACAGCACGAGTTTGCCGCTCTCGCGGTAATCTTCAAACCAAGACTTGCTTTCGATGCACCATTTAGATTCCGCTGCCCAAAACCGCGCCGCGTGGTGGTTTTCGAGTGAAAGAGCAGACAAGCGACCATCAATGTACAAGATGTGTGATCCTAAGATGACTGCCTCTAGGCGGCTGCGGTCATAATGTCCCAAAGATCGTCCGTGCATGATGTGCGATAGTTGATCACAATTGTGAAGGGATCAATAAAAAAGATCTAAAACAATTAGTTAAGTCGATACGTCCCACGATTGTCGATAAAATCTATCACTCCAGCAGACTTCAGTTCCTGCAATACCCTACTCAGCGTCTGCTCAGGCGTTTCGCCCTTGCTGTTGACGTCCGCGATGATCTTGGCGAGTTCCTGCTCGATTAGGTTTTGCCGGGTAAAATTGCTTGCGTGCTCGCTGTTCACTAGCCTCACGATTGCTGCATAAACAGCATCTTTCCAGCTCTTGCGCTTGTCGCGCGCGCTTTGGACATCTCCAACGAACCCGTTCGGTGCTGCAATGGCGACAGCCAGTTCGTCGACAGACATCGGATAATTTTTATGGATAATGCGATGGCAGTTCGGACACAGAGCTGCAAGATCATCGAGGGTCGTCGTGCCTCCCTCTTGTATCAACGCCACAGGCTTCTTGTGATGCGCCTCAATATAGTCTGCGGCTAGCGCTCCATATATTTCAGATAGATTGATGCTACACGCTTCGCAGCGGGCTTCTGCCAAAGAGGCTTTGAACTTGGCAATAAGCTTTGGGTCACGCTCACGTACCAAATGTAACTTTGGAACAAGTCGCCCTTCAAATCCTTCGTAGGTATCTAACTCTTCTTTTAACTGGGACGGCTGGGGAGGCGCTTTCCGCCACTGACGAAAACGCCAGATGCCAGTACCAGCGTCACTTTCGAACAAGTCTTGTTTGTGCTTGAAGGCTTTATAATCGGAGCATCGTTCCTGCAGTCGTGCCCTTACACTTGCTGCCGGGTCTGCAGGGAAAGGGGCCTGGCAACTTTTAGAACCTGCGCAGTAATATCCGAATAATGCGCTTCACCGCCGAGTGCTTCAAGTGCGTCGACAATGTTACCTACAGTTATTGGCATCGTATCTTTGCTTTCCGAAACGAACGGTAAATGATGTCGATAATTTTTAGCAAAGTCATCCAATTCTTATTGGTCAGGCAATCGAAATGCAGGTTTCTGTAAAATAAGACTGCTCTCTTTATATCTACGCCGATTAAAGCACGCTCGAAACCGAGCGACGCGTAAATTTCGATCCCACAATCTATGCCCAGGTCAGGGGACTGGTGGAGCTTTCTAAATCCTCCCCATCGACTTGCGATGGGGAGGGGGACCGCTCGGCGCAGCCGAGTGGTGGAGGGGCCCCTCCGTCACGCCGCCGCTTCGCTCTGGCGCGCCACCTCCCCATCGCAAGTCGATGGAGAGGAGCAAGTCAGCTACAAAAAACCACTTCCCTACAAACACCCCCATCCATTATCCCGATTCACATAGCGTGATACAGGCGTTCCGCCATGCTTGAAGGGGCAGGGCAGCCCTGCTAGGGGCGGCTCATGACCGAACTGTCCCTTATCCGTAATTTTTCCATTATCGCCCACATCGATCACGGAAAGTCGACCCTTGCGGATCGGCTGATCCAGCAGACGGGCGGGCTGACGGCGCGTGAGATGACGAGCCAAGTCCTTGATAATATGGACATTGAAAAAGAACGCGGCATCACGATCAAGGCGCAGACGGTGCGGCTGGATTATAACGCGAAGGACGGCATCACCTATCAGCTGAACCTGATGGACACGCCGGGCCATGTCGACTTTGCCTATGAAGTCAGCCGCAGCCTCGCCGCGTGCGAAGGCGCGTTGCTTGTCGTCGACGCCGCGCAAGGTGTTGAGGCGCAGACGCTCGCCAACGTCTATCAATCCATTGAGCATGACCATGAAATCGTGCCCGTCATCAACAAGATCGATCTGCCCGCGGCAGAGGTGGACAAGGTGAAGGCCGAGATTGAGGAAATCATTGGCTTGCCCGCCGACAATGCGGTGCTGACATCGGCCAAGTCCGGCATCGGCATAAATGAGGTGTTGGAGGCCGTGGTCACGCGCATTCCCCCGCCAAAGGGCGACCGCAACGCGCCGTTGAAGGCGATGTTGGTCGATTCATGGTACGACCCTTATCTGGGCGTCGTCATCCTGATCCGCGTTATCGACGGCGTGATCAAAAAAGGTCAGGAAATCCAATTCATGGCCGCCGGCACAAAGCATTTGGTCGACCGCGTCGGCTGTATGCGGCCAAAGCTAGAAATCCTGTCCGAAATCGCGGCGGGCGAGGTCGGCATTATCACCGCGCAGATCAAAGAAGTTGCGCAGACCCGCGTGGGTGACACCATCACCGATGCCAAGCGCCCCGCCGCCGAACCGCTGCCCGGGTTTAAGGAAGTGCAGCCTGTGGTGTTCTGCGGCCTGTTCCCCACCGACGCCGCGGACTTTGAAAAATTGCGCGAAAGCATCAGCAAGCTGCGCCTGAACGACGCATCATTCAGTTTTGAGACCGAAAGCAGCGCGGCGTTGGGCTTTGGCTTTCGCTGCGGGTTCTTGGGGCTGTTACACCTTGAGATCATTCAGGAGCGCCTGACGCGCGAGTTTGACCTGGACCTTATCACCACCGCGCCGTCGGTTGTGTACAAGCTGGAGCTGAGCCGGTCGAAGACCGAAGATGCGCGCAGTATGGAGCTGCATAACCCCGCCGACATGCCCGACATTAACCGTATCGCGGAAATTCAGGAGCCGTGGATTGAGGCGACGATTTACTGCCCCGACGAATATCTGGGCAGCATATTGAAACTGTGTCAGGACCGGCGCGGCATTCAAAAACAACTGACCTATGTCGGTGGCCGTGCGCAGATCGTCTATGAACTGCCGCTCAACGAAGTGGTGTTCGATTTCTATGACCGGTTGAAGAGCATTTCGCGCGGCTATGCCTCGTTCGATTATCACCAGATCGGCCACCGCGAAGGTGACCTTGTGAAGATGAGCGTGCTGGTCAATGGCGACGCGGTCGACGCGCTGAGCATGATCGTCCACCGCGGCACCGCCGAAGCCCGCGGCCGCGGCATGTGCGAGCGTCTAAAAGACCTCATCCCGCGCCATCTGTTCAAAATCCCCATCCAAGCGGCCATCGGCGGCAAAGTCATCGCCCGCGAAACCATCGCCGCAATGCGCAAGGACGTGACGGCGAAATGCTATGGCGGCGACATCAGCCGCAAGAAAAAGCTGCTGGAAAAGCAGAAAAAGGGCAAGGCCAAGATGCGCGAGTACGGCAACGTCAGCATCCCGCAGGAGGCGTTCATTGCTGCGTTGCGGATGGGTGAGGAGTAAGCCTAGCTGAGCTTGCTGGGTTCCTTCGTCGGCCGGAATTTGCCATACGGTATGCGGTGACATACACATCCGCCTCTGCTAGGCGCGCGGCATCATGCTAAACTTAAACGGAATCACCGTGCGCCTTGGCGGCCGCACCATATTGGACCGCGCGACCGCGACGCTGCCGCCTTATTCGCGCGTTGGCCTTATCGGCCGCAATGGCGCGGGCAAATCCACGCTGATGAAGGTGATGATCGGCGAGCTTGAAGCCGACGAAGGCAGCATGGACATGCCGAAGAACACGCGCATCGGCTATATCGCGCAGGAAGCGCCATCGGGCACGGCAACGCCGTTCGAAACCGTGCTGGCGGGTGATGTCGAGCGTGCGGCTTTGATGGAAGAGGCGGAGCATTGCGCCGACCCCGACCGGCTGGGCGAACTGCACGAACGGTTGATTGCGATTGATGCCTACACCGCCCCTGCGCGTGCCGCGCGCATCTTGGTCGGGCTTGGTTTCGATGAAGAGATGCAGGGTCGGCCGCTCGATAGCTATTCCGGTGGTTGGAAAATGCGCGTTGCCTTGGCGGCGCTTTTGTTCTCCGAACCCGATTTGTTGCTGCTCGACGAACCGTCAAACCACTTGGATCTTGAAGCGACATTGTGGCTGGAAAACTTCCTCAAATCCTATCCGTCGATGATGGTGGTGATCAGCCATGAACGCGATTTGTTGAACAATGTCGTCGACAATATCCTGCATCTCGAAGGCGGATCCACCACGCTCTATTCCGGCGGCTATGACTCGTTCGAGCGCCAGCGTGCCGAACGTGCGGCGCAGCTCGCGGCGGCCAAGGCTTCGCAGGACGCACAGCGCGCCAAGTTGCAGGATTATGTCGCGCGCAACTCGGCGCGTGCCTCCACCGCGAAACAGGCGCAGTCCAGAGCCAAGGCGTTGGCGCGTATGCAGCCCATTGCCGCGATGGCCGAAGATCCGACGTTAAGCTTTGACTTTCCAAGTCCCGATGAATTGAAGCCGCCATTGGTCACGCTTGATCTGGCGAGTGTTGGCTACACCGCGGGTAAACCGATACTTCAGCGGTTGAACCTGCGCATCGACCCCGATGATCGGATCGCCTTGCTGGGGCGGAACGGCAATGGCAAGACCACGCTCGCGCGGTTGCTTGCGGCGCAATTGACGCCGATGGACGGTGCGATGAGCGCGTCGGGCAAAATGCGTGTTGGCTATTTTACGCAATATCAGGTCGAAGAACTTGACGGCGACGATACCCCGCTGGAGCATATGACCCAGCAGATGAAGGGCGCGACCCCCGGCGCGGTGCGCGCGCAATTGGGCCGGTTCGGCTTTTCAGGGGCAAAGGCAACGACGAAGGTCGGCAAGCTGTCGGGGGGCGAGCGCGCCCGGCTGGCGCTGGCGCTGATTACCCGCGATGCGCCGCATATGCTGATCCTTGACGAACCGACGAACCATTTGGACGTCGATGCGCGTGAAGCGTTGGTGCAGGCGCTGAACGAATATGAAGGCACCGTGGTGCTGGTCAGCCATGACCGCCATATGTTGGAGCTAACGGCTGACCGGCTGGTGCTCGTCGATAATGGGACCGCAACCGAATTTTCGGGCACGATTGAGGATTATACCGACTTCATCCTGGGCAAGGGCCCCGCGAAAGAGAAGGTTTCCAAGGCCGATCGCAAGGAAGACAAAAAAGCGCAAGCCGCAGCTCGTGAGGCGCAAAGCAAGCTTAAGCGTGAAGTCAGCGATGCCGAGGCAGACCTTGCCAAGCTTGAGGTTGTGTTGAGCGCGATTGATCGGGCGATGTTCGATCCGGCGTCTGCTGCGAATGAATATAAGAACCTGACGATGGGCGAACTGTCGCAACGGCGAGGGAAGATTGTTGCCGCGCAAGAGGCCGCCGAAGCGCGCTGGGTCGCGGCCAGCGAGGCTTTGGAGAAGGCTTAGGCTGCGATGGCGGCCAACGCCGCTGTGAAACGTGCTTCGCCTTCGCCTTGAACCAGCGTGTAGCCGACGCCGCGTCTATCGAGCTCCGCGCGGCATAGGTCGAAAAAGCGTTTGCGCTCGGCCGTTTGCGCATACACGCGCAAGCCGTCGTCGACAAAGGGCAGGTCGATATCGAGCAACAGATAATGGTCGGCAAAACCGGCAAAGGCATCGAAATATCCGTCTGCCGCGCCAAACATCATCTGCGCCCACACCGCCGTAATCAGCGGGTCTGTGTCGAACAATACATAACCGGCGCCCAGCTCCGCTGCGCGCGCGGCGGCGGCGCGGTTCATCGCGTCTTGCGTTTGCGCAATGTGGACAAGCTCGGCCATGCCGATGTCGGTGCCATGTGCCTCGCAATACGCGCGGCCATATTCGGGCACGACTTCGCATCCCAAATGCGCCGCGAGCCGCGTGCCCAATGTCGATTTGCCCGTGCTTTCGGGACCGTGCAGACAAATCCGTTTCATGCGCGTTCCGCCTTGCGCCATTCGACAAGGCCGGCAACCGCCAGCACCAGAAATATCCCGTAAAGCCCGGCGGTGAGATGCAGGTCTTTGACGATATATAGCGGAATGGAGATGATATTGACGATGATCCAATAATGCCAGTTTTCGACAAAACGCCGGGTCATCAAAATCTGCCCCACAATCGACAGCATCGCGACCGATGCATCCCAATAGGGATAGCTGGCATCGGTTTCGGCATGCATGATGGCACCCCATGCCCAAATGGCGATGATCGAACCTGCGATCCACAACGCATAGCCCGTTGCCGGAAGCCTGCGGACGGAAATCACGCCGCTATCGCCTTTATTCCGGTTCCAGCTCCACCAGCCATAGAGATTGATGGCGGCGAAAAAGATCTGCAACCCGGCGTCGCTGTAAAGCTTGGCGTCGCGAAAGATGATGAAATATAAAGCGACCATGACAATCGCCACGGGAAAGTTCCAAACCGATCGCCGGATAATCAGGACGATGTTGGCAATGCCGAGCAGCACGGCGACGATTTCAATCATGCTCATTTTGGGTGCTGTAGCGCCGTAACCGAGGGACGCAAGTGCCGAGGATTAGCCTTGCTGTGCAACGAGAGTTTCCCCGGAAGCTGCACCTTGTGCGTGAGCAACGTCAGCGTGCTGAAACAGTTCTGCATCCTCGCTACGCAAGGATCGTTGTTCCGACGCAGCGGGTGTGGCTACAGCGGCGCGGTTGTTTGCTTAAGCCGACAGGGCGATGTGATCGTGCGCTGCGTTCAGGGCGTGCACATCGGCCTGCAAGGTATATCCAAAACCGTACAACGCATTCAGGCTGATGCCGCTTGTGGGGTCCAGTTTCAGGTTCTTGCGTAACCGTGCGACATGGGTGTCAATCGTCCGCGATTGGTAATCGACAACTTTACCCCATAAGGTTGCGGCCAAATATTGCCGCGAAAGAAGGCGGTTCGGATTTGTGAAAAACAGCATCGCCATGTCAAATTCACGCTTGGGCACGACGATCTCTTCGTCGCCAAGGTAGATAGTGGACGTCGATGGACGCAGCAAATAGCGGCCAAGGATAACATTTTCCGACACGTTTTTCACTTCGCCTTTGGAGCGGCGCAAAAGCGATTTGATCCGCTGTGCCAGCACGGCGGGATCTACTGGCTTGGCAACATAATCGTCGGCACCGGCTTCTAACCCGCGCACAATGTCGATATTTTCGGCGCGCGCGGTCAGCATGATGGCTGGCATATCCGGATGGAACTTCCGGATATATTCGAGCACTTCTATACCCGACAAATCGGGAATCGACCAATCGACGATGAGAAGGTCGCATTCCGATTGGCGCAACGCCGCCAAAAATTTCTGGGATGAGTCATAGCTGGAAACCGTATAGCCGGCTGCGCCCAGAAATTCCTCCATTTCTGATGCAAAAGCTAAGTCATCTTCTACGACAGCTATATGAAATTTCTTCATTGCTTTGCCCTAAATGGTGGTCCGGTCAACCACTCGTTTTTATACCAAAAATGTAACATTTGTAACAATTATATTGTGAACTAATGTGAACTTTACGCGCCTTATGGGACAAAGTTCATCTATGCACGCTTCGGTCGCTCCAAAACGGAGTGAATATTTATGCAAAGGATTATTTAACAAGCTGAATTCCTTATAGCTTTCGGCAGAAGGCATATTTGGGAAGTCAGCTATCGCTTTAGGGCGTCTTTTCGGCCTTCGGGTGGATTTCGCGATGATGCCGCACCACCGCGCGCGCCACATTTTGCATCAGGCCGTTTGTGACCTCTCTTCCGGCGCGTGTTTCGGCAATCATGACGGCGACCTGATACCGACAACCATCCGGTGCTTTCATCACCCCGACATCGTTAAGTGCGGTCGAAATCGAACCCAATACTTGCCCCGTCCCCGTTTTGTGGGCGAGGCTCCAGCCCGGGGCGAGCCCCGAACGAAGGCGTGATCTTCCAGTATAGGTCCCCGCCATCAGTTTCAAAAGCTTTGCCCCCGGATCATCCGCGGCGCGCTCGCCAAAGCGCTTTAGCACAAGCACGATGGTGCCCGGCGCAGCGCCATCCAAGGGTGAGGCCAGATATTTTTCGAGCGCTGCGCGCCGTTTTTCCATAGGAATGCGCGAACGCTGTTCTTTAAAGCCATTGCCTTTGCGATATTCGGGTCGCCATTCGAGGCCCGCGATCGCGCTTTGCAACAGAACTTCGCCGGGTCCGAAGCGGATCGATTGCACCTTGCGCCGGTCAAGCATCTGATTGATCGCCTGCGGGCCGCCGGCCACGCGTATTAGGACGCTGTTTGCAAGATTATCGCTAGCGTTGATGGCATGGGCAAGCAATTCGCGCACGGGCATTTCAAAGGAATCTTGGCTGCTGAGATATTGTTTGATCGGCTGGCTAAACACCACAATATCATCGCGGGTCACGCGTATTTTCTTGTCGAGCGACAGCTTGCCCGCGGCTTCTTGTTCCAAAATCGTCAGCGCGACCCACATTTTGGAGACGCTTTGCTGTGGAAAGCGTTCGGTCTGCCGCCGACCGATAATGTCATCCGAAAAGGGCGTGTAAATGGCGATGCCGGCACGACCGGGGAATTTCTTCCAAAGCGTATCGATCTCATTGCGCAGCTTTTCGTCCGCAGCGGACTGAGCGTTGGTCCGGGCGTTGGTCGGCTTGTCTTCGAGGCTGGGGATCGTGAATGTTGACGCGCTTGGCTTTGCGACATTTGGCTTTTTTTGCTCGGGCTTGGTGGCTTTTGGCTTGGCCGGAGCCGTTTTTGCCGCGCTCGACTTTTCTGCTTTCGACTTTTCTGCTTTTGCCTTTCCCGCACTTTGTTTGTCCGCTTTTGGGTCAGACGCGTTGGCGGTCATGGTAATGCCCGCAATCGCGGCCGCAAGGCAGATGCCACCAATCAGGCTGCGTGTGACGTGAAAACGGAAAGGGCGTTTGCCGGACATAATGTAGGTCATTCGTTCATCTCGCCGGTGCGCCCTGGGCACTGGACGTTGGGGTAGGGACTTGCACGTCGTTCGATGTCTCAGACGCAAGGATGAAGCGGCTAAGGTCTCTGCCCGTGGTTATGTGCAGGCTCACAAGCAGGATGATCTGCAAAGCCACAACGATAATGAGCGCGAATTTGGCGATTTGCAGCGTTCGGTCGGACGCAACGCTGCGCGCTTCAATTTCGTGCCGCATCAACTCAATTGCCATCCGAATTTCGGACACCGACGATGCATGATTGAGCTGCAGCTCGACCAGCTCTTCTTTAAGCGCGTTCACCGATGCGATGAGTTCGGCATTATGATGGCGCGCGTCGGCTTGAATGTCTTTTATATGGTCGCGGACCATCGCTTCAGCGCCGGCAGGTTTAACGCCCGCAGCCTTCAGCAATTTGCCTAAGCCTTCCAGTTTTTTGGTGTCCGTGCTCATCGCAAGAAAATCAGTGCGCCTAATTGGCCCGTGACACTGCGCATTGGCTTCGAAGGGCGGCCTGTTGATGGTTCAGCAAAGCAAACTCGGGCATTCATACGGGTGCTCCTTAAGGGGCGCATTAAGATGCGCGGCGGCCGTCCTCCAGTTTAGAAGCGCTTGTTTTCAATTGTTCACAATGCGCGGGCTGTTTGGGCGCAGTCGGTATAGGCGATTTTTGCGCCATTTTCCATCGGGTTGATGCGCGATTGACGAAGTCCGCCGGGCATGTAATTCTTCGCCTTGGGAAAAGGAGATGCAGATGGCGACAAAAGCGGGCAGCGGAGCTGGAAAAAAGGCCGGAACGAAGAGCGCAAAAAAGAAAGGCGCACCATTTTCCAGCGTTGCAGGCGCGTTTGACGCCGCCAATGATGCCACGATGGCGCTTGGCCCGTTAGCCGGATTGGCGCGGGAGGATTTCATCGGCGCCATTGGCCTGATGCTCCGCCAGACCGCTGCCAACCCGGACAAGGCGTGGAAGGCAACCAGCAGCTTTTCGGAAGATGTCGTCAAAATCATGACCGGAAAGTCCGACCTTGCGCCGGATCCCAAGGACAAGCGTTTCATGGACCCGGCATGGACGTTTAACCCCTTTTTCAAGGCGGGTGCGCAATATTATCTGGCGGTGCAAAAGGGCGTCAAAAGCTATATTGAGGATTTGGAACTCGACGCGCTTGAGCGCGACCGTGCCAACTTTATCTCGCAGATCATCATTGATGCGATGTCGCCTACCAACACGCTGATCGGCAATCCGACCGCGCAAAAACGGCTGGTGGACTCCGGCGGGCTCAGCCTCGTGAAGGGCCTTAAAAACGCTTATAACGATATGGTTCACAACGACATGATGGTGAGCCAGGTGAACAAAAAGCCGTTCAAGCTTGGCGAGAATGTCGCAACCGCAAAGGGAGCCGTAGTCTATCGCGACGAACGGTTCGAACTCATCCAATATGCGCCCACCACCGACAAGGTGTTTGCCACGCCGCAACTGACCATTCCGCCACAGATCAACAAAATGTATATCAACGATCTGTCCCCGGAAAAATCCATCATCAAATGGCAGACCGACCATGGTATTCAGCCTTTCATGATTTCATGGCGCAACCCGACCGAAGATATGGGCGTGTGGGGCATGGCCGAATATATCGAAAGCTGCATCAAGGCGCTGGACGTCGTGTGCGAAATTACCGGCAGCGACAAAGTCAATATTTCGGGCGGCTGTTCCGGCGGTCAGACCATGTCCGTCCTGCTGTCCAAACTGGCGTCGATGGGGGACACCCGCGCCAACGCAATTACCATGATGGTGTGCGTGCTTGAACCCAAACCCGGCGATACCGAGGCGTCGAGCCTTGTGTCGCACAATGGCATCGCGCTGGCACGGCAACGCGCGGCGAAGAAAGGCGTTATTGAAGGCAGCAGCCTTGCGCGCGGCTTTGCATGGTTGCGGCCAAATGACCTTATCTGGAACTATGTCATCAACAATTATCTGCTGGGCGATGATCCGCCAGCGTTCGACATATTGTTCTGGAATGCCGACGCGACCAACCTGTCATCGGCATTGATGGGTGATTTCTTGGAGCTGTTTGAGGCAAATGCCTACGCCGCGCCGGGCACGTTTGAGATTGCGGGCCATACACTCGACCTGACCAAGGTGACGGGCGACCTGTTCGTTCTGGGCGGGACGACGGACCACATCACGCCATGGCGCGCATGCTATCGTTCAACGCAATTGTTCGGCAGCAAAAATGTCGAATTCATCCTGAGCCAGGCTGGCCATATGCAGGCGATCCTGAACCCGCCGGGCAATCCCAAAGCGAAATATTGGAAACATTCAAACGGCAAAACGCCCGCCGATGTCACCGAATGGATGAAAGGCACCGAAGAAGTCGCCGGCAGCTGGTGGCCACATTGGATGGAATGGCTCCACGCGCGGTCCGGCGCAGAAGTCGCCGCCCCCGGTACGCTCGGCAGCAAAAAGCATCCAGCAATGGAAGCCGCACCGGGGCTGTATGTTTTGGAGTAAGGGGATGTCATCGCAACGTCGCCGCGATGCAACATTGGCTCTTTCGTCCTTGCACGCCCGAGACCATGCGCTAAACTCGTTGCAACGCCAGCGATAAACGCGGCAGGGGAACACAAATGACCAAAAACCGCGCCCCTATATTCAGCATGGAGACCGTTGACGGTCGCACATTGCGGGTTGCGGTTTGGCGGGCGTCGAAGGCGACGAAGAAGCTGCCGATATTGTTCTTCAACGGCATTGGCGCGAATATTGAGGCTATGGCGCCGATGGCGGAGTTGCTCGATGACCGCGACTTCATCACCTTTGATATGCCCGGCATTGGCGGTTCGCCCGATCCGGTGGTGCCCTATAACGCCATATTGATGTCGCGGATTGCGGCGCTGTTGCTTGACCGGTTTGACATGCAGGTGGTCGATGTCATGGGCGTCAGTTGGGGCGGGGCGATGGCGCAGCAATTTGCGCTGCAAAATGGCGCGCGGACGAACAAGCTTATCCTTGTCGCCACAAGCGCCGGCATGTTGATGGTGCCGGGCAATCCCGCCGCGCTGGTCAAAATGGCTGACCCGCGCCGCTATATCGACCCCGATTTCATGGCGAAGCATTTTAAGACGCTGTACGGCGGTATGGTGGGCAACAAGGCGGAGCATATCGGCCGCATTACGCCGCCGTCGAAGACGGGATATTTTTACCAGCTGATGGCGATGATGGGATGGACCAGCGCGCCATTTCTGCCATTTATGAAAACGGAAACGCTCATCATGATGGGCGATGATGACCAGATCGTTCCGCTCGCCAATGGCAAATTTTTGAACTTCCTCATCCCGAACAGTGAGTTGTTCGTGGTTGAAAATGGCGGGCATTTGTTCCTGCTCAGCCATGTGGAAGAAAGCATAGAGGCGATCCGCGGTTTCCTTGATCGCGACGCACACAAGGCGCGTAAAGCCGCCTAATCTTCTGTGTGAAGGTCGGCCCTTTCTTTTTGGCGCTGACCCGTTAGCCTGCCGAATCAGGCAATGACGGGGAGTAGGGCATGCGGCATATCGCAATCATCGGTTCCGGTCCGGCGGGATATTACACAGCAGAAGCCGCGCAGAAGAAATTTGGCGACGATGTGCGGGTGGATATCATTGACCGCTTGCCCGTTCCCTTTGGCCTTATCCGTTTTGGTGTCGCCCCCGATCATCAGTCGATCAAGGCCGTTGCGGGCCGTTATGAAAAAGTCGCCTTGTCCGACAATGTCCGGTTTGTCGGCAATGTCACCATCGGCAAAGACGTCAGCATCGACGAGCTTCAGACACTGTATGACGCGGTCATTCTCGCCACCGGCGCGCCGAATGACCGTCCGTTGGATATAGCGGGCGCCGATCTGCCAGGCGTTTTTGGCAGCGCCGCCTTTGTCGGCTGGTATAATGGCCACCCTGATTTTGCCGACCTTCAGCCGCCATTGGATGGCCGGCATGTCGTCATTGTTGGCAACGGTAACGTGGCGCTGGATGTCGCGCGCATATTGTCCAAAACGCGCGCCGAATTTGACGGTTCCGACATTGTCAGCCACGCGCTCGATGTGCTTGAGCATTCCGCTGTTGAGGACATCACGATCTTGGGCCGCCGCGGCCCGCACCAAATTGCGATGACGCCGAAGGAATTGGGTGAACTCGCGCATTTGCAGCGGGCTACGCCGCGGGTCGACTCCGACGATCTGCCAGACATCGGCGAGGACGCGCTGTTGGAACCGGGCGTCCGTAAGTCCGTCACGCATCTGCGCGAATTCGCAGCCATTCCAGAGGCGTTTCGTGCAGATAAACCAATCAGCATCAATTTCGACTTTTTTGCGGCCCCCGTCGCGATTGAGGGCGATGGCAAAGTGCAGCGGGTTCGCGTCGAGCGCATGCGGTTGGATGACCAGTATCGCAGCATCGGCACGGGCGAAAGCTACACCATCGATTGTTCCATGGTCATCAGCTGCATTGGCTATCAAACCCCATCGATTGACGGCGTGCCTTATGAACATGGCCGTGGCCGCTTTGCCAATCTGGACGGCCGGATATTGCCGGGCCTCTATTGCGTCGGCTGGGCCCGGCGCGGTCCATCTGGAACAATCGGGACGAACCGGCCCGACGGTTACAATATCATCGATACCGTGGCGGAGGATATGGCCATAAGTGGCGACAAAAATGGCCGCGCCGGTCTGGATGCGCTGCTGGCATTACGCAAGGTCGACATTGTCACATTCAGCGACTGGAAAAAAATTGAAGAGGCAGAGATTGCCCGTGCCCGCGACGGCGCCCCGCGCGAAAAGTTCGTTCGTATCGAAGACATGATTGCCGCCAGTCATTAATTTGACCGAGGCGTGTCAGGACCCTAAATCAGCAAGCCGACGGCATGAATGACGATGCCTGCCATGCCGCCGACCAATGTTCCGTTAATGCGGATGAACTGGAGGTCGCTGCCGACAGCATTTTCGACGCGGTCGGTGATGGTTGAGGCATCCCAGCGGGCAACCGTTTCTGATACCAACGTCACAATATTGTCGCCGTAATTTTCGGTCGTGCCGACAATCGCGCGGCGCGCGAAGCGGTTGATTTGAAGCTTTAGCCCTGAATCTTCCTGAAGCCTGCCGCCAAGCTTGATGAGCGCATCGCCAAAGCTGCCCGCGAGCGCGGCGTCGGGGTTGCGCGCAGCCTTTAACAAGCCATCGCGGCCTTGGTCCCACAGGCTGTTAATCCATTTGCCCATCGCGGGGTTTTCGAGCAACTGCCCCTTCCAATGGGCGACCTTTGCCTGCAATTCCTTGTCATTGCGTAGGTCGTGTGCCAGCTTGGCGAGGCCCTCTTCACCCTTTTCCCGCAAAGGATGGTCGGGGTCTTCCGCCATTTCGTGCAGCAGCTTATTCAGCCCGTTGACGATGGCGTTGGCCAATTTGTCGTCAAGGCCAGTCCAACGCATGATCGTATTGGCGCGTTCCTCCACCATTTGGCGAATGAGATGCTCATTGGCCTCCAGCGTGGCCGAGGCCCATTTGATGATGCCGTCCAGCACGGGGATATGCCGTCGCTCGCGTATCATCGCGGTCAACAACTGGCCGAGCAGGGGGGCAATATCGAGCTTGTCGAGCTGCTTGCGGATCGCGCCTTTGGCCACACCGCCAAGCCGTTCATCATCCAGCGCGGCGATGATATCGCCCAGAAGGCGAGAGGCACCCATGCGCATGCGGCCTTCGCCGCCGGCAGGGGCGCTTAAAAATTTGCCCATTGCGCCCGCGACATCCATGCGCTGCACGCGGCGCGCAACGACCTTGGTTGTCAGGAAATTGGTGCGCAGGAAGCTCGCAAGCGTGCGGCCAAGCCGTTCCTTGTTGTTCGGAATGATCGCGGTGTGCGGAATGGGGATGCCAAGCGGGTGGCGGAACAAGGCGGTGACCGCAAACCAGTCGGCCAGACCACCGACCATGCCAGCCTCTGCAAAGGCGCGCAGAAAGCCCCAATAGCCGTCATAGCGGGTTTCCATATATTTGCCGAAGACGAACAAGGCGGCCATCGCCAGCAGCAGGGCCGTGGCGATAATCCGCATCTGACGCAGTTCAGCGTCGCGTTCGGCGTAGCGGATTTTCTCCGACTGTCCCAGTTTATCGGCAGATTTCACATCACTGCCTTAGCCAAGGCCTGCCAAGCTGCCAAGTAAAGCGTCACTCCGCAGGCTGAAGCCCGCCGAGGTCGTCTTTGCCAGCTGGTTTTGCGGGCGTGGCGGCGGGCGGAGCGACATCTTCGCCATGCTTGTTGGGATCATAGGTTAGCAACCGCGTGCGCAACCATGGACCAACGCGCTTTTCAAAACCATCAGCAAGGCTGAAGCCCGCAGGAACGATGAGCAACGTAAGCAAGGTCGAAACGATCAGGCCGCCGATCACGACGGTGCCCATTGGCGAGCGCCACTGGCCGTCGCCGCCAAGCGAAAGCGCGGTTGGCACCATGCCAGCGGTCATCGCGACGGTGGTCATGACGATTGGCTGGGCACGTTTATGACCGGCTTCCATAATGGCTTGGAACTTGGGAACGCCGCGCGCCATTTCCTCAATCGCAAAGTCGATCAGCAGAATGGAGTTTTTCGCAACGATGCCAAAGAGCATCAATATGCCGATGAACACGGGCATGGAGATGGGCTGCCCAACAAGGCCAAGGGCAATCAAACCGCCCAATGGAGCCAACAGCAGCGAGCCCATATTGACCAAAGGCGACATGAAGCGATGGTACAAAAGCACCAGCACCGCGAACACCAACAATGTTCCCGAAATCAGCGCCACGAGGAAGTCGCGCTGCATTTCCTGTTCCCATTCCTGACTGCCAAAGGGTGCACGCGACACGCCTGTGGGCAGGTTTTTCATGATGGGTAGGTTGTTGATCTTTGCGTCCGCATCTGATGACACAATACCAGGGGCAAAATCTGCGCCGATGAAGATGCGGAAATTCTGGTTTCGGCGTTGGACCGAGGTTGGGCCCGCGCCAAAGCTGATGTCCGCGACACGGGATAGTGGTACAGAACCGCCACTCGCCAATGGCACCGGCAAGTTGCGGATGACATCCAAGTCCTGACGCGATTCCTTGGCAAGCATCACGCGGATCGGGATTTGACGGTCAGACAGCGAAAATTTCGCGCTATTCTGGTCAATGTCACCAAGCGTCGCAACGCGGATTGTCTGGCTGAGCGCCACCGTCGATACGCCAAGTTGTGAGGCAAGGTCATTACGCGGCGTGATGATCAATTCGGGACGCTGCAAATCAGCGGAAATACGCGGCGCGCGCAGTTCGGGCAGCGTTTTCATTTGTTCCACAAGCGTTGCCGCTGTTCGGTCAAGCATTTTGGGGTCTGATCCGGACAGCATGACCGAAACATCGCGACCGGAACCGCCGCCGCCGCCGCCGGGGCCATTTGCTTGAAACGTAACGCGTGCGTCGGCGATTTTTGTGAGCAAGGGTGTCAGATCTTCTTCAAACTGCTGGCTGGTCCGCGCACGGTCTTCATGCAAGGTGATGAACATGCTGGCGCTGCCTTCGCGCACGCTTTGAAGGGCGGTTTTTACCTCAGGCTGCTTTTCGATAATCGCAGCAGCCTCATCGGCAATTTCACGCGTACGTTCAAGCGTTGTGCCCGGAACCATTTCAATACGCACACGGCTGAAATCAGTATTGCCGTCGGGGAAGAACTGCTTGGGCAGGACGATTAACAACACGATGGTCAGGCCCAAAGCGGCTGCGCCAATGCCCATCATCCAGCGGCGATGGCCGAGCGACCAGCGCAGGATTTTCATATAGCGGTCGATCCAGCTCGCCTCACCATGTTCGGCCATGCCGGCGGATTTGAGGAAATAAGCGGCGATCATCGGCGTAATCATGCGCGCGACGGCAAGGCTCATGAGAACCGAAGCGACAACGGTCAGTCCGAAGTTTTTGAAGAATTGCCCCGCGACACCCGGCATCAAACCAACGGGTAGGAACACCGCGACAATCGAGAATGTCGTTGCGACCACGGCAAGCCCGATTTCGTCGGCAGCATCAATCGACGCCTGATAGGCGGATTTGCCCATCCGCATATGCCGGACGATGTTTTCGATTTCCACGATAGCATCATCCACCAACACCCCGGCGACGAGGCCGAGCGCGAGCAGTGACATGGTGTTGAGCGTGAAGCCCAACAGGTCGAGGAACCAGAAAGTCGGAATGGCGGACAGAGGAATGGCAATCGCCGAAATGATCGTCGCGCGCCAGTCGCGCAGGAACAGGAACACCACGACGATAGCGAGCAATGCGCCTTCAATCATCGCCGCCATTGAGCTTTTATATTGCCCCTTGGTATAATCGACGCTGTTGAACAGGGTGATGAAGTTCACACCGGGATTTTCTTTTTCGATCTCGGCGATTTTGACCATCGCGTTGTCAAAAACGGTGACGTCTGAAGCACCTTTGGCACGTGACATGCCAAAGGTGACGACCTGCTTGCCGCCGGCAAATGCCATGGACCTCTGTTCGCTGAAGCCATCCGTGACTTCGGCAACATCGGCGAGCTTAATCGAACGGCCGCCGCCAAGGCTGATTTGCGTTTGGCTCAGGGCGAACGCATCGGATGCGTTGCCAAGGACGCGCACCGACTGGCGCGATCCGGCGATTTGCGACTGACCGCCCGACGCGTTGACATTTTGCTGACGCAGGACGCTGTTAATCTGGCTTGCGGTCACGCCAAGAGACTGCATCTTGGCAGGGTCAAGAACGATACGAATTTCACGGTTTACGCCGCCATTGCGGCTAACCGACGCCATGCCTTCGACCGACAGCAACCGCCGTGCGACGGTGTCGTCGACAAACCAGCTGAGTTGTTCCAACGTCATATCGCTGGCTTCAACCGCGAAATAGGCGATCGGGTCGCTGGATGTTGCGACCTTGAAAATCTCCGGTTCCAAAATGCCATCGGGCAAGTCGCTGCGGATTTGGTCGACCGCATTTTTGACTTCGCTGACCGCAGCGTTGATGTCGTCGCCAATTTCGAATTCGGCGCTGACCGTCGTGTTGCCTTCGCTTGAGCTGGCATCGATGTTACGCACGCCCTGAACACTGCGGATCGCGGATTCGACCTTTTGCGTGATCTGCGTTGTGATTTCGGTTGGCGCTGCACCCGGTTGCGAAATCGATACAACGACAACGGGGAATTCGATGTCAGGATCGTTCTGCACGTCCATATTCATGAACGACATTATGCCCGCAATGGTGAGCGCGACGAACAATACAATCGGAACAACCGGGTTCCGGATGGACCATGCGGATATGTTATTTAAATTCATGATTTATATCCCGACAGGTCCAAAACTTACTGCTTTTTCAAAAGCTTGGGATTGATCGTTTCGCCTGGATTGAGGAAGCCACCAGCATACAGAACGACGCGTTCCGTGCCATCAAGACCTTGTTCGATAATCAAACCATTCGCAGTGACGGAACCGACCTTCACAGGGCGTTTCTGTACCTTGTTACCCTTACCAACAATATAGACAAAGCTGCCTTCACGGCCCGTTTGCACCGCGGATTCCGGCAGAACCGGTGCGGTCATCGCGCCAGCCTTAATCTCGACCGAAGCAAATCCGCCTGGTCGCAATGCGGCGTCAAACGGCAGTGCGATACGCGCCATGCCCTGACGGCTTTGGGCGTCAATCATCGGCGCGATCTGCCAGATGCTGCCGTTGAAAGTGCGGTCTGTCCCGACGGGCGTGACGGTTGCAGGAATGCCCACGGCAACTTGGCCCAGATCGTCTTCGCTTAACTTTGCCTGCAGTTCAAGCTCGCCATCTTTGGCGATGCGGAACAGGATTCCGCTGCCTGCCGATACCGTTTGACCGGTTTCGACATTGCGTTCGAGGACATAGCCAGACACCGGCGCGCGGACATCAAGCCGTGCGTTGCGTGCACGTGTTTCGGCCAGCTGCGCATTGGCGACGTTGACGCGCGCACGTGCCGCGTCGCGTGTTGCGGTCTTGCGATCGACATCCGCTTTTGAAATGAAGCCGCGCTCAACAAGCTGCATGGCACGTTCGAGTTCATTTTGGGCGAGTTGAAGGTCTGCGCGCGCGACACCAATTTGTGCCTCAAGCGCCGCGGCTTGCTGCGTCTGGACCGAGCTGTCAACGCTGACGAGAACCTGACCTTGGCGCACCCATTCGCCCGCATCGACATATACCTGAAGCACGCGTCCGCCTTCGCCAACGACGCCAACGGGAATTTCGCGGCGTGCGGCAAGCGTGCCCGTTGCGTTAATGGCGCGCACAACAGAATCGCGACCAGGGGCAACCACGGTGACGGTTTGCGCTTGGCCCGCCTTGTCAGCGTCAGTCGGTGCAGCGGTGCTGCTGCCAAAGAAATAATAAGCGGCCCCCGCAACGGCCAAAATTGCGACAACAATCAGCGCGATGTTCCGCCGACGCCGGTTGCGTTCTGCGTTATCCATCACCACATCGCCATTCAGCGAACTGCTCAAAGTTGTTTCGTAATTCATACCGATGTTCCAAATTCTGTCGCGGGCGCGCGTTAAGCAACCCAATGTTTTTATAGCGGAGCTGTATTACCTTAATAAGTCACTGCCTGCAAGCAGCAGAATACCAACAGCTAAACCGCTTTATTGGTCCCTATACGATAGTGGAAAAGCTTGTCCGCAACAATAGGAACTGTGGTCGATAGGTTTCGACGAACAACAGTGGAAGGCGCCAGAACAAGCACCGCGCCAAAAAGAAGCCATGATCCGTCCGCACGAAAAACCCCGCGCAGGGCGGGGTTGGTCTTTTCGCTGGCTATTGAAAACGCGCGGTCAGTATTTCTGCTGACGCTCGTACAAGTCGCGATAATGCTGAATACGGGTCACGCGCAGGCCGGGCATACCCGACCGGTCGACAGCGCGCTGCCACGATGCAAATTCTTCAAGCGTCAGATCATAGCGTTCGCACACGTCATTAATGGACAATAGCCCGCCATTCACAGCCGCGACCACTTCCGCTTTGCGGCGGACAACCCACCGCGTGGTGCCGGCAGGTGGCAAGCTGTCTAACGTGAGCGGTTCGCCCAATGGGCCAATGACCTGCGCTGGACGGAATTTCTGGTTCTCAATCATGATTCTTTTCCTGCTCCATGCCCAGCAAGGGTTAACTCGGTTCCTGTTGCATCGATAGGTAGGAGGCGGCCTTTGATATTGCCTAAAGCAGTTTGGTAAACAGGTGGTTTATCCGTTTTTTCTGGTCGGGATTTTTGCCAGAATGCGCCGCCCACGGCGCGTTCGGCATTGGGGGCCGCCGCGAAACATTGAATTCGGGCGGCGAGATCGTCGGGTTCCGGCGCGCCACCTTTATCGGCCTGGTGAAGGAACCGGACCGTCCGGCTGTTCGCTTGACGCAAGCGGGCAGCATCAAGCGCGGATTGCCTGTCCTTCTGGCTGATATCCGAATCGTGGCGTAACGCGTTATGGGGAAAATTCATTTCCATGACGCCGTTATCGCACCAGATGTTCTAACAATGGGTAAAGGCGATCTTCAAAAGATGTTAGGCAAGGTTAACAGTGACCATCTTCCGCCGACCGCTCCGTTCGCGACCTGTGTGGATTCTTACGGAAAACTGGCTTTTAGAACTTCAAGCCATTAGGGAGGCAATCGCATGACTGACGATATTTATCATTCTGATTTCCAACTCGGGCTGGATCTTGCCGGCAAACGAATCGTTGTTGCGATGTCGGGTGGTGTCGATTCGTCGGTGGTTGCGGCCTTGGCTGCGCGCTCGGGCGCCGAAACCATTGGCGTTACGCTGCAACTATATGACCATGGCAGCGCGGTAAAGCGCGCTGGTGCCTGCTGCGCGGGGCAGGATATTCGCGACGCGCGCGCCGTTGCCGATAAATTGGGCATCGCGCATTATGTGTTCGATCATGAAAGCCAGTTTCGCGAATCGGTCATCGACCATTTTGCCGATGAATATATGGCGGGCCGCACACCCATTCCGTGCGTTCGGTGCAATATGGGTGTTAAGTTTACCGATCTGTTCCGGCTGGCGCGCGAGCTTGGCGCAGATTGCCTTGCCACGGGCCATTATGTGCGCCGTGTTGACGGACCGGCAGGCGCGGAATTGCACCGTGCCGCTGATCCTGCACGCGACCAGAGCTATTTCCTGTTTGCAACGACGCAGCACCAGCTTGATTATTTGCGTTTCCCATTGGGTGGCATGCCCAAGCCACATGTGCGCGCGATTGCACAGGAAATGGGCCTCGTCGTGGCCATGAAACCCGACAGTCAGGACATCTGCTTTGTGCCCGATGGCGATTATGCCAGCGTGGTGCGCAAAATCCGTCCAGATGCAGAGGTCGGCGGCGATATCGTGCATTTGGATGGCCGCACGCTTGGCCAGCATAAGGGCCTGATCCATTATACCGTCGGGCAGCGCAAAGGGTTGGAGGTCGGCGGTCAGCCCGTGCCTTTATATGTCATCCGGCTTGATCCCGCCACGCAGCGCGTCATCGTTGGGCCGCGCGAAGCGCTGGCGGTGGCGGCGGCGCGCATTATCGATGCCAATTGGCTGGCCGATATCGCAGACCGGCCCGTGATGGCGAAGGTGCGGTCCATGTCCCGCCCGGTTCCCGCCCGGATGGATGGCGAATGGTTGCGCTTTGATGCGCCCGAATATGGCGTCGCGCCGGGGCAGGCGGCAGTTTTATATGACGGTGACCGCGTGCTTGGCGGTGGCTGGATTGAGGAAACGATGGCGGTAGAAATGGCGACGGCCGCGTGACATAAAGTGGATTTCTGAGGGGGGATGAAGTTCATGCATTTGGGAGAAGCACAGCGCGACATGCGCCGGGCATATGTCAATGGCGGGGTCGGTATCCCTGCATCGGGCCTTGTCTAGACACTGTCCGGACTGGTCACCATGAACATTAATCCTCGTGCCCGCAAAAAGTTAGGTTACAGCGCGTCTATTTCGGCCTGATTGAGCTGAACGCAGCCATTTGCGCCACGGCGTTCGGCAACGGCTTCTGCCAAAAAGGGAACGGACGCGTAGATGCGCTTGTGTTCGGGATCGTCGCTGAGGCGCACGATTTCCAAGCCCTTTTCCTTATCAGTCTCACAAGAGGCCATATCGCGGCCTTCGATATAGCGGCACGAACAGGTTATATGCGCGCCATAAGCGGCGCCCAAGCGCGCTTGGCCCTTGATGCTGTTCCAGTTCCAGGCCAACCATGAAGCGGCAATCACCGCCAAGGCTGCGACGATTATTTTCAGGGTCTTGAACCGTGGTTGCTGTGCTTTTGGTCCAGCTTTTGAAGTTGCGGTTGCCATAGACCCTCCATTTGGTGCATCGAACGATATTATGCCTAGAAACAATTTCCGCCGCGCGGCAACCGCTTTTTGTGCATTAACTGCACTTACCCTTGCTGGATGCGGCGCAGAGCCGCCCGCGAAGCCCGTTGGCCCCGGCTTTACCCAGATCGCCGACGACGCAGCGGTGAGCCAAGAAAAGCTTGCTGATGCCATCGCGCCGTTTTTCGAAGATCCCGCGGTTGGCGAAACCCGCGCGCTGGTCGTGATGCAAGGTGGCCGCATTGTTGCGGAACGTTATGCGCCGGGATACGGCCCTGACACGCGGTTGATTAGCTGGTCCATGGCCAAAAGCGTCACTGCTGTATTGGTTGGCCTGATGGTGGCAGACGGCCGCCTGGCGTTGGATGAGCCCGCGATTGTCTCCGAATGGCAAGCACCGCGCGATAACCGCGCAAAAATAACGCTGCGGCATTTGCTACATATGTCCTCCGGCCTTGATCACACCGAAATGGCTGAAGGTGACATTGAGATTTTCGATGCGGACACCCCGCGGATGTTGTTTCTGGATGGCCGGGAAAATGTTGCGCGTTACGCCGAAACACGGCCGCTTGAGGCCAATCCCGGCGAAAAATTCGAATATAGCACGGCAACGAGCCATATTCTTGTGGACATCATGACCCGGTCACTGACCGACAGTAAGGATCCGGTGGTGCGCCGCGACGCCATGCTGGAATATGCGCGTGGGCGGTTGTTCGAGCCCTTGGGTATGACGAGCTTTGTCCCGGAGTTCGACCGGAATGGCACGATGCTGGGCGGAAGCATGATCCATGGCACGGCGCGCGACTGGGCCAAGTTCGGTGAATTCCTGCGCAATAACGGGTCGGTTCAGGCCGCGCAGTTGATGCCGACAAGCTGGATGCGCTTTATGAAAACGCCAAGCCCGAATAACCGCAGCTATGGCGCGCATATCTGGCTGAACCGCACGGCAAATGCCGGCCAGGATCAGGTCCTTTTCCCCGGAAAAGCGCCGTCGGATGTATTCGCCGCGCTTGGCCATTTGGGCCAATTTGTCGTGGTGTCACCGCAGCATCGGTTAACGATCGTGCGGCTTGGGATGACGCCCGATGATCAACTGGATCCGGTCAACGACCAATTGGCCAAGCTCATTTCGGTTTTCCCGAAATGATAAAGTCTAAAAATTAGGCTTTGGCCACCGGTGCGTCGTCGCCAAGGTCTTCGAACCATGCTTCGACAGGTCCGCTGAGTTTGATCAGCAATGGGTTGCCCTTGCGATCACGTGCTTTGCCGGCCTGAACCTTGATCCAGCCTTCGGAAATGCAATATTCCTCAACAGTTGTGCGGATTTCGCCCTTGAAACGAATACCCACGCCGCGCGACAATAAATCGCCGTCGAAATGCGGGCTCATCGGGTTAATCGACAAGTGATCAGGTGGGGTATCTGCCCCTGCAGCTTTGGTCTCTTCAGTCATGCGCGAGGCTTTGCCGCAAAGCATAGCACTTGGCAATATGGCGCGGGCAGTGCAGGGGCTTCAAAATGGCAATTTCGAACAACTATGATGCAATAATTTTGGGTGCCGGCGGCGCTGGACTGATGTGTGCGCTGACCGCAGGGCAACGCGGACGGCGCGTGCTGGTCATTGACCACGCAACGGGACCGGGCAAGAAAATCCTGATTTCGGGTGGTGGCCGGTGCAATTTCACCAACGTCAACGCGACAACAGTGCATGCGCAAGAACGCTATTTGTCCGCCAACCCGCATTTTTCGAAGTCGGCGTTGGGACGGTACACGCCGCAGGATTTTATCGAACTGGTACGCAGCTATGGCATCGCCTTTCATGAAAAAACGCTTGGCCAGTTGTTCTGTGACGGATCCGCGCGCCAGATTGTCGAAATGCTCATGGAAGAATGCGACCGGTCACAAACGCTTGGCGGCCGTGTGGACTTTGCATTCAATTCCCCCGTTAGCGAAATATCGCACGACGGCAGCGTCTATCATGTCATGTATAACGGCCTGCGCGCATCTGCCGCGTCTTTGGTCATTGCCACGGGCGGCCCAAGCATTCCGAAAATGGGTGCTACGGCATTCGCTTATGATCTGGGCCGACAATTTGGATTGAAGATTGTGGAGCCAAGGCCGGCGTTGGTGCCGCTGACGCTTGGCGGGGACGATGTCCTGTTCCGCGAACTGTCGGGCGTATCGGCTGAGGTCGTTGCGCAGCATGGCAAAACCGCATTCCGCGAAGCCGCCCTGTTCACCCACCGCGGACTGAGTGGCCCTGCGGTGCTTCAGATCAGCAGCTATTGGCGGCCCGGTGACCGTGTTGGGATTGATTTCCTGCCGGATCATGATGCGCCGGCATGGCTGTTGTCCGAGAAGCGCGCACGGCCGAAGGCCACCATCAAATCGACCCTTGATCGGGTCCTTTCCGCGCGGCTGGCGGAGGCTTTGGCGGATAAACTTGCGCTGCACGGGAATCTGGCCGACCAAAGCGACCGTAAGCTGGCAGAGGCCGGCGCATTGCTCGATTGTTGGCCATTCGTGCCCAATGGCAGTGAGGGCTATGCCAAGGCCGAGGTGACGCTTGGCGGGATCAGCACCGACGGCCTGTCGCAGCAAACAATGGAAGCCAAGAAAATGCCGGGGCTGTTTTGCATCGGCGAGGCTGTGGATGTCACTGGCTGGCTGGGTGGCTATAACTTCCAATGGGCATGGGCGAGCGGCGTCGCTGCGGGTGAGGCCGTTTAAACGCGCGAACATGCACGTGTGTCCGTGATATTAAAGCCGCAGTTCCATTTTTAGCGCATTTTGATGCATCCAAATCGAGATTCTCGCGTTTTCTGGTTGGTGACTAACGAACCAACAAGGAAATCGACATGAAAATCTCCCAAATATTATTGATCGGCGCTACCGCGCTCGCAACATTTGCACCCCCTGCATTTGCACAGTCAGAAGATGAACAGTGGGAAGGCGCGTATATTGGCGGCTCTATCGGCATTGGCGCACAGAGCAACGATCGCAACGAGAGCGTTGTTTTTGATACCGATGGTGACGGTGCATTCGACAATAGCGTAAACACAATTTTGGCCACCGATGCTTTCGCACCCGGCTTTTGTGGCGGCGCATCGAACGGAACCGCGCCAACGGATGGCTGCCTGAGTGACAAGGACGGATATGCATATAATATCCGCGCTGGCTATGACGTACAGTCGGGCAACATCGTATATGGTTTTGTCCTTGAAGGCGGTATGAATGAATCGCGTGACAGCGTAACAGCATTCAGCGACACGCCCGATGCCTACACGCTAACCCGCGAAATCGACTATTCGTTGCAAGCCCGTGCGCGTCTCGGATACGCCGCGCGCGGTGCATTATTCTATGCAACCGGTGGTGCAGCCTATGCCAAGATCAACAACAGCTTTACGACCACCAATGGCGTCAACAGCTTTACCGACAATGGCAACAGCAAAAGCTGGGGCTATTCCTATGGCGGCGGCGCGGAAGTGAAGCTTGCTAAGAACTTCTCGCTTGGCCTTGAATATCTCTACACCAAATTCGACGATGATGATTATGTCGTATCGGTCGGACCGGGCACAGCGCCGGTGACGGATCCGTTCCTGATTGTATCGGGCGGAACCGATATGCGTCGCAGCGACAGTAATTTTACTATGCACAATATCCGTTTGACGGCGGCAATCCGTTTCTAAGGAAGCCGGACATTCCAAATAAGAAAAGGGCGCCAAATCGGCGCCCTTTTTTGTTTATGCAGCCTGTTTGGCGCGTGATGCTTTTTTCCGCTCATTTGGATCAAGCAAACGCTTGCGCAAGCGGATGTTCTTTGGCGTGACCTCAACCATTTCATCGTCATCGATATAGGCAATGGCTTGCTCAAGCGTGAGACGCTTTGGCGGGGTGAGGCGGATGGCGTCGTCCTTGCCGGTCGAACGGAAGTTCGTCAGCTGCTTCGACTTCATTGGGTTCACTTCCAAATCGTCTGGCTTGGCGTTTTCGCCGATGATCATGCCTTCATACAAAGCTTCACCTGGCGATACCATCAAGATGCCGCGTTCTTCCAATGGGCCAAGTGCGTAAGCAACGGCTTCACCAGCACCATTTGAAATCAGAACGCCGTTCTTGCGGCCTTCGATTGCGCCACGATGTGGGCCATATTTTTCGAACAAGCGGTTCATGATGCCCGTGCCGCGCGTGTCGGACAGGAATTCGCCATGGTAACCGATCAGACCACGTGATGGCGCGCTGAAGGTGATGCGGGTCTTGCCGCCACCTGATGGACGCATGTCGGTAAGGTCGCCCTTACGCACGGCCATTTTTTCAACGACTGTACCGGAATATTCATCATCAACGTCGATAACGACCGTTTCATATGGCTCGGTCTTCTGACCCTTTTCGTCTTCGCGGAACAGCACGCGTGGGCGGCTGATGCCAAGTTCAAAGCCTTCGCGGCGCATCGTTTCAATAAGAACGCCCAGCTGAAGTTCGCCTCGGCCAGCAACTTCAAAGCTGTCTT
The DNA here is from genome assembly GCF_044338195.1 of Sphingorhabdus sp. GTDB lineage: Bacteria > Pseudomonadota > Alphaproteobacteria > Sphingomonadales > Sphingomonadaceae > Sphingorhabdus_B. Next base: position 78,613 of record NZ_JBIIMC010000006.1, read on the forward strand.
TGTCTTCGGCTTCGGTAATACGGACGGCGACATTGCTTTCGGCTTCGCGCATCAGACGGTCGCGGATCATACGGCTCGTCACCTTCGTGCCTTCACGGCCAGCCATTGGGCTGTCGTTCACCGAAAAGCGCATCGACAATGTTGGCGGATCGATAGGTTGCGCCTGCAATGGCTCAGTTACCGTTGGTTCTGCAATCGTGTCAGCCACGGTCGCGGTGGTCAAACCGGCGATGGAAATAATGTCGCCAGCCTTGGCTTCGTCAACAGGAACGCGCTCAAGGCCACGGAATGACATGATCTTGGATGCGCGGCCGGTTTCGACAATCTTGCCGTCCGGGTTCAATGCGTGGATCTGCTGGTTCACCTTGACGGTACCCGACAGCACGAGGCCAGTCAGAATACGACCAAGGAAGTTGTCGCGGTCAAGCAAGGTGACAAGCATCTTGAATTCACCATCAACGTCTGCCTTTGGCTCTGGAACATGGCTGACGATGGTTTCAAACATCGGGGTCAGCGTGCCTTCGCGCAAGCTTGGGTCCGTCGACGCATAGCCATTGCGGCCCGATGCATAAAGCACAGGGAAATCAAGCTGCTCATCGGTCGCATCGAGCGAAACGAAAAGGTCGAACACTTCGTCCAACACTTCCTGAATACGCTCGTCAGGACGGTCGACCTTGTTGACGACGACGATTGGCTTCAAACCAAGGGCCAAAGCCTTGCCGGTAACGAACTTCGTCTGTGGCATCGCGCCTTCGGATGAATCGACGAGCAGGATAACGCCGTCGACCATTGAAAGGATGCGCTCAACTTCACCGCCGAAGTCGGCGTGGCCTGGGGTGTCGACGATATTGATGCGGGTATCGTTCCATTCGACCGATGTGCACTTGGCAAGAATGGTGATGCCGCGTTCTTTTTCGAGGTCGTTCGAATCCATGGCGCGTTCTTCGATGCGCTGGTTGTCGCGGAAGGTACCAGACTGACGAAACAGTTGGTCAACAAGGGTGGTTTTGCCGTGATCGACGTGCGCGATGATGGCGATATTACGCAATGACATTTAGAAATGGGCCTTTTGGAAGGTCTTCATGGTAGCCACACGCCACCAGATTCTCGCGGGCCATTAACGCAATATGTGTTGCGGCGCAACATCGCTGGTGTTGCAATAGGCGATTGTTCAGGTCAAAGCGTCGCCATGATTGCCCGTATCTTTGCTGACCGCTTCGTTCTTTTGCTGCTTGGCACGATATTGCTGGCAAGCTTTCTACCCGTGCGTGGGGCGGCTGCCAATATTGCGGCCATGATCTCCTCCGCCGCGATTTTCGTGCTCTTTTTCCTGAATGGTGTCCGGTTGCCCCGGCAAGAGGTCGTCAACGGCGTGCGCAATTGGCGGCTGCAGGGCGCGATTTTCCTGTTTGTATTTGGCGTGATGTCCGCCGCCGGACTGGTGTTGTCGCATATTTTCGACAATGTCCTTCCGGCCACGTTGGCGCTCGGCATATTGTTCACCGGCATTTTACCATCAACGGTGCAGTCGGCCGCTGCCTATTGCGCACTGGCCAAAGGCAATGTTGCCGCATCAGTGGTGGCTGCGGCGTTGATTAACCTTGTCGGTGTGGTCCTTTCGCCTTTGCTGTTCGCTGTGCTGGCGCATGTGGGCGAAGGCAGCGTGTCGGGGGAAGCCGTGGGACGGATTGCGTTGATCTTGCTGCTGCCCTTTGCACTTGGCCAGATGATGCAGCGTTGGTTCAAGCCATGGGTCGATGGGCACAAATCGCTCGCGACATGGATGGACCGCATGTCGATTGCCATTGCGGTCTATGTCGCGTTTTCAGGCGCAGTGGTTGCGGGTATCTGGAGCATTGTACGCGGGGATGAGCTGGCTTGGTTGGCGGTGGCGCTGTCGATCATGCTGGTCATCGGCTTCGGCGGTGCGTGGGTGCTGAGTGGCGTCATGAAGCTGCCACGCGGTGACCGGATTACGATGCTGTTTTCAGGCGGGCAGAAAAGCATCGCCATTGGCGCGCCGCTGGCTGCAACGATATTTCCACCAGCGATTGCTGGCATGGTGCTGTTACCGACGCTGGCCTACCATATGGCGCAATTGATATTGTCTGCGCCCATGGCGACGCATTTGGCTGCATCTGCGCCATCGGCCGACTAGTTTTTACATGATCGTCATCCTGAACTTGTTTCAGGATAACAAGCGGCCGTTTCTTGTTATCCCGAAACAAGTTCGGGATGACGAAGTATTCTTGCACAGTGCGGCGCTACAGGCTCCTGAGCGCCTCCGACGGCCGGGCCGCCAATATCGGCAGTGAGCCGACCATGCCGAGTATGAATGTCAGCCCCGCACCACCGACCAACGTGAGCATTAATATTCCATAATCGGGCGCGAAGCTGAAATCGAATATGTGCACGACGACATAATATGCTGCCCCCATGCCAAGCGCGAGGGAGAGCAATCCGAGCACCACGGTCAAGATGCCATATTCCATCGCCTGTGCCCCCAATATCTGGCTGCGTGTGCCGCCCAGCATCTTGGTAATCACCGCGTCGTAGATGCGCGACTGGCGCGCAGCAGCGATGGCACCGACCAGAACAGCGATACCCGCCAAGATCGCGATGGAGGCAGCCGCCGCGATGGCTTGCGCCATTTGGCTGAGCAAATTGGTGATCTGCGCAGTGACCTCGCCAACCTCAATCAGGGAGGATGAAGGGAAGGCGGGCGGTAAGGATTTGGCCAAGACACGCTCGGCATCCTTTGACACCGTCAACGTCGCCACCATATTGTGCGGCGCGGCGTCGAGGCTGCCGGGTGAAAACACCATCACATAATTGAGGCCGAAATTCTCCCAATTGACGGTGCGCAGTGACGCAATTTTGGCGGGAACTTCGACGCCAAGCAGGCTGATAGTCAGGCTATCGCCAATGCCAACGTCGAGCACTTTAGCGATTTCGGCATCAAGGCTGACCAACGCTGGTCCTTTATAATTGGCTGGCCACCAATCGCCCTCCACAAGCTCGCTGCCTTTTGGAATATCGGCGCTGTAGGTCAGGCCGCGGTCGCCGTTGAGCACCCATGCGCCTTCCGGCAGCTCCTCCAATTGATCGACCCGTTGGCCGCCATATTCGATGATCGTGCCACGCAGCGCGGGGATGAGGTTGATCGTGGCGGCAGGGTCTGCGTCTTTAACCATGCGCGTGAAGGTGCCAGCGCCTTCGCGGGGGATATCGAGCACGAAAAAGCTGGGTGCGCGTTCGGGGACGCTGTTCTTGATCTCGTTATTTATACTGGTCTGAATCGCCGCCAGTGTGACGAATAAGGTCAGCCCGAGGCCCAAGGCGACAACGAGCGCCTGCGTCTGTGCGCCTGGTCTATGCAAGTTGGCGAGCGCCAATCGGGGCAGTGGGGCCTTTGGACGGGGCAGGCGAATGGCAATGAAGCGCAGCAGGAATGCGATGCCCGTGAGCAAAAGCAAAAGCCCGAACGCCGCGCCAATGAAGGCAAGCGAGAACATCGGCTCGCGTGCTGTGACAACAGCCAGCGCCACAATAGCGGAAATCGCGCCAACGACCCAGATGCTGCTTTTGCGGTCGATACGGCTGTTACCTTCGACGATCGCGCGGAACAGCCCTGCAGCAGGCACCGTGCGGGCACGCGCAAGCGGGGGTAGGGCGAAGGCCAACGCAATGAGCAAGCCGTAGATCGCGCTGACCGCCAAGGGGAGTGGATGCACGTTGAAGCCCGGCGCAACGGGCAGGATGTCGCCTGCAACCCAGCCAATCGCCATCGGCATGACGCTGCCGACGCCAAGGCCAACCAATATCGCGACGGACGCGACCGCAAGGATTTGCAGCATATAGATACGGAAAATCGTCTGGCTGTCCGCGCCCGTGACCTTCAATGTCGCGATGCTTGCGCGTTTGCTGGCGAGATAGCTGCCCACGCCATTGCCGACGCCGATCCCTGCTATCACCAATGCGGCGAGGCCGACCAAAGTCAGGAATTGCCCCATGCGCTCAATGAAGCGCCGTGTTCCCGGCGCGCCGTTTGACCGGTCGGTAATATCCCATCCTGCGGAGGGGAATTGTGCCTCAAGCGCTTTGGCGACGGCTGCGGCGTCCTCTTGCGGGCCAAGCTTGATGCGGTATTTGCTTTCATACATGCTGCCCGGCTGGATGAGGCCGGTGTCCGGCAGCGACGCCATGTTGATGATGGCGACTGGCCCAAGCGTGAAGCCTTCGCCCAAGCGGTCGGGCTCGTCCGCGATGATGCCTGCCACCTTGAACGTTGCTTCGCCAAACCGGACGGTGCCGCCTGTCGCGATATCAAGCCGTTCGGACAAGCTTGGCCCGATGTAAATCTCACCTGTTGCAGGCGCTTTGGCCGAGCCGCCTGCGCGCAATGTGAGCGCGCCATAATGCGGATAGGCACTGTCGATGGCCTTGAGTTCCGCAAGCAGGCTGTCGTTGCCAATTGCCATTGCGCGCAAACGGATGGTTTCGGATACTACCCCGGCCTTGCGCATCGCCGTCATTTCGGCTGCGTTCGCCTCGCGTTGTGCAATGCCAATCTCAATATCCCCGCCGAGGATCGTCTGGCCGCGGCGTGAAAGCTCGTCTGAAATCCCGGCGGTCAGGCTGCCAATCGCCGCCAATGTTGCGACGCCCAGAAACAGGCAAATTGCGAGCAGCCGAAGCCCCCGAATGCGTGCGGACAGATCGCGGCGTGAGATGCGCCAAATGGCAGCGAGCGGGAGGGTCATAAAATGCGCGCTTTCAACCAAAACCGTAGTCCTGAGCAGCAGCCGTATGCGGCTGCGTCCGTCGAAGGGCGTCCAGAACTTTGCTCCAAGGCCGAAGGGCGTCCTTCGACGGACGCGGCTGCTGCGCACCCGCTGCTCAGGACTACGGTTGTTTTTGAAATTGAAGCGCGCATCACGTGGTCACACGCTCCACCACATGGCCATCTTGCATCACAATGACGCGGTCGCATTTACGCGCGAGTTCGGGATCATGCGTGATAATCAGCAATGTTGCGCCCAATGCGGCGCGACGGGCGAATAACAGGTCGACAATAGCGGTCCCGGTCGATCCGTCGAGATTGCCCGTTGGCTCGTCGGCAAATATGATTTTCGGTCCAGCGGCCATGGCGCGGGCGATGGCAACGCGCTGCTGCTCGCCGCCCGACAGTTGCGATGGATAATGCGTCAACCGATGCCCAAGGCCTACAGCTTCCAGCTCTGCCTTTGCGCGGCCGAATGGATCATCCATCCCCGCCAGTTCCATCGGGATTGCGACATTTTCGAGCGCGGTCATCGTTGGCAACAAATGAAACGCCTGCAGCACAATGCCGATACGCCCGCGCCGTGCGCGTGCCAGCGCGTCTTCATCCAGTTTGGTAAAGTCGAGGCCGTCGACCAGAACAGTGCCGCCAGTGGCTTGTTCAAGCCCAGCGAGAACCGCCATGAGGGAGGACTTGCCCGACCCCGATGGGCCAAGCAATGCAACGCTACTGTCATACGGCACCTCAAGGTCCACGCCGCGTAAAATCGACACCGCGGCATCGTTGGACCCAAGGCTTAGGGTGACATTTGCCGCACGGATTGCCATATCCGTTTTCATGTTAACCGGAGCGTGCAAGGAAGCATCCTTATGAATAGAGGTTTTTGGCTATATGGTGCGCTTATTGTCGCAATCCAAGGGCTGGTTGCATGCGGGTCTAACCCTGTAGCAGAAAATAAGGCGCAAGTGCAGGAGACGGCGAAGGTTCAGACATATGACCGGCTGGTCGTGGCCTTTGGGGATAGCCTCTATGCGGGCTATCGACTCGCCCCCAATGAAGGTCTCGCGCCACAATTGCAGGCCGCGTTGCAGGCCGACGGCATCAATGCGCGGGTCCACAATGCTGGCGTGTCGGGCGACACAAGCGCGGCGGGAAAAACGCGGCTGGCATTTGTGCTGGATAGTCTGGACCGCAAGCCGGATCTGGTCGTGCTTGGGCTTGGCGGCAACGACATGTTGCGTGGTATCAAGCCTGCAGAAACCAAGGCAAATATGACAGCGATGCTGGACGAGCTGAAGCGCCGCGACATTCCCGTTGTCCTGACTGGCATGTTAGCCGCGCCGAACCTCGGTCAGGATTATGGCGATGCTTTCAATGCGATATTCCCGCAACTGGCGAAGCAATATGATGCGCCTTTATATCCCTTTTTCCTCGACGGCGTGGTGACAGACAGCGGGCTGATGCTGCCCGATAATATCCACCCCAATGCCAAAGGGGTGTCGCGGGTTGTCGAAGGATTATCGCCGCTGGTCGAAGCTGCTTTGAAGGAATAAGGCGACGCTGTATTAGAAAAATAATACAGCTGGGGATGTAAGTTCTTGAAATGGTCAGGCACTCGCTCCATCTGTTGTGCTATAGAATTACTGAGGGATTTAGCGATGTCGACTGAAACCGTTACCCAAACCGTAGCAGAGCTGAAGCTGACTCCGCCCGACCCCGTGCCAACCGTCGCGCCGCAACAGGCGATGGGCTTGGTTCCGGTGACGGATGAACAGCAAAGCAAGCTTGCGCAGCGCGTTGAAGCTTATGTCGCTGACTTGGTCGCGCAAGATGTGAACAGCCCTGAATTTGGCAAGCGCGTGGACCAGTTGACCAACATGGGCCGCAAGGAAATTATGGAAGCATCGGCGCAGTCGAACCGCTTCCTCGATAAGCCCATTCGCCGCATGGATGAAAGTTCCGGCGTCGGCGCGGATCTCGCCGAATTGCGTCGCGTTGTCGAAGACTTGGACCCGTCCAAAAAGGGCAATTTGATGACCAAGCAAAAACTGTTTGGCATCATCCCATTCGGCAACAAGCTGCGCAATTATTTCGACAGCTACCAAAGTTCGCAAACGCATATCAGCTCGGTTCTGGCCCGTCTTGGCAACGGCAAGGATGAGCTGTTGATGGACAATGCCGCGATCGACGTTGAGCGGCAGAATCTGTGGGTTGCCATGGGCAAGCTTGAACAGATGATTGTCATGTCCAAGCAGTTGGATACGAAACTGGAAGAAAAAGCCGCTGAGCTTGAACTGTCTGACCCTGCCAAGGCGCGCGCGATAAAGGAAAGCGCGTTGTTCTATGTGCGCCAGCGGACGCAGGATTTGCTGACGCAAATGGCCGTGACGGTGCAGGGTTATCTCGCGCTTGATCTGGTCAAAAAGAACAATGTCGAACTGGTCAAGGGCGTCGACCGCGCATCGACCACCACCGTTGGCGCATTGCGCACAGCAGTTACCGTGGCGCAGGCGATGACCAACCAGCGGCTCGTTTTGGACCAGATTACAGCGCTCAACACGACGACTGCGAATATCATCGACAGCACCGGTCAGTTGCTGCGCGACAATACCGGCCTTATTCATGAACAAGCCGCCGGCGCCACCATCCCGTTGGAAACATTGAGCCGTGCGTTCCAGAATATCTACGACACGATGGATGCCATCGACACGTTCAAGATGAAGGCGCTCGACAGCATGAAGCAGACGTCCGAAGCGCTCGAAAAAGAAGTCGAGAAGTCCAAGGGGTATATCGCGCGTGCCGAGGGACAGGCGCAGGCGACCAAGTCGGTGCAGGACAGCGGTTTGCTGTCACTTGAGGTATCGTGACTGTATTTTACCGTAACCCTGAGCCCGTCGAAGGGCGCTTTTCGGCTGGACGTGCTTCGACAAGCTCAGCACTTCGGTTTGCACATCAAGGTACAATATGAACAGCCCTGCATCCAATTCCGATGACACCCTTAACGCCGCGGCACGGTCGCTGCGCAATGTCCGCTTTGCCCCCATCGGGACAAAGTCGCAGGCGTTACGCCGTGCCCATTTCTGGGGCAAGCTGAGCAAGGCGACAATGGCGGTCGGTGCTGTTTTAATTGGCGCAGGCATCATCGGCGGGATTATTGGCGGCATCGGTTTTTGGGGCGTAATGATCACGTCCCTATTGGTGGCAACCGTTGCCTATGTCTTGATGCGCTTTCCGCAAATGCCGATGCCCACGGCGGAAAGCCTGAAGATTACCGATCTCGGCACATTGGCAGGAAAAACAGAGATTTGGCTTGAGGCACAGCGCCCTGCATTGCCTGCGCCTGCGGTGTCGTTGATGCAAGATATCGGCGTCCGGTTAGACCAGCTTGCGCCGCAACTGCAAACGCTCGATGACAATGACCCTGCGGCACGTGAGGTGCGGAAGCTTGTGGGGGAACATTTGCCTGAGCTGATTAACGGCTATAAACGCATTCCCGATAGTCTTCGGCATAAGGAACATGCCGGAAAGACACCCGCGCAGCAGCTGGTCGATGGCCTGAAGACCATTGATCGCGAAATAGAAACGATGACCGGCCAGATTTCGCGCGGTGAGCTCGACAAATTGGCGGTGCGTGGCCGGTATCTTGAAATACGCTATGATAACGCTGCCGAAAACGGTCAGGCTGTGTAATCCCAATGATGAAAGCGCGTGTCGCTATCGAT
>NZ_JBIIMC010000024.1:0-27583 GCF_044338195.1 Sphingorhabdus sp.
TTGCTGGCTTCCTGATAGGCACGCTTGAACTGCTTTTCAGTTACGTCGCCATAATAGCCCTTAAGCTTCTGCTTGGCGCGCAGCTGAATACCATAATCGGAAAGCTTGCCTTTACGGCGCTGACCATGCTGGCCGGGGCCATATTCACGCTTGTTTACAGGTGATTTTGGACGGCCCCAGATGTTTTCACCCATGCGGCGGTCAAGTTTATACTTCGAGCTTGTACGCTTCGTCATTTTAAGACTCCAATTGCTAACAACGTTGTTTCCGGTCCCGCGCGACACATTATGCATGTGCCGGACACCTGCTTCACCGGAATGCAGGGTCGATTGCGAAGCGGCGCCTATGGCTGCAGATCGGCCATATGTCAACATCTGGCTCGACTTTAGGCACGCCCAACCGTAAAGGCGCTGCCATGAGCAGCACTGTTAGCCCCAAAAATCCCGAGAGTTGTGACAACATGGTTGACGTGCGGGCAGGCGTTGACGCCGTTGATGCGCAGCTGGTCGATCTGCTGGCGCAACGTTTTGGCTATATGGATGCCGCGGCGCGCATCAAGACCGAACGCAATGCGGTACGGGATGAAGCGCGCAAGCAACAGGTTTTGGCGAATGTCAAAGACGCCGCACGCAACGCGGGCATTCCCACAGACGTCGTCGGCGACTTATGGGAGCTCTTGGTTGAAGCCTCCATCGCCTACGAACTCGAAAAATGGGATGCCAATCGCGCTTAAGCGTTAAATGCCTGTGTCCATTTGTGGCGGCATGGTGGTGCCCGCCTTGCCTTTGACCGTAAGCTCAGACGCAGATTCTGCCTGATCCCATTGATCTTGCGTCTTGCATAGCTTCTTTGCGATGCGACTGCCGGTGAGGCCCGTCGTTCTGCAGATCTTCTTTGGCTTTGATTTTGGCGCTTCCTGCGCGGCTGCATCTGCGGCGCGCGGCGCTGCTTCGGATGTACCCGATGCGGCCAACAAAAGACTAAAAACTACAGTGATAATCATGAAATGCTCCTTGTGACGCATCGGTGTAAGCAGCCAGTTCGCTGCTACCAAGCCTCTATTCTTCGGCGGGTCGCCTTCTGTTCAATGTCGTCAGCACCCCCCGTAAGGTCCTCACTTCATATGCGTTCCATGCTGGCTTTGTGAGCAAGTTGCGCAAGGTGCGCCGAGTAACCGGCGCACGGTCGATCGGTGTGAAGTAATTTAACGGCTCCAGCATCGCATCGAGCTGCGCGATCAGGCCGTCCAGCTCAAACTGTGACGCTGGCGGTTCCAGGTCCGTTTGGGGTGGGCTGGCAAGCGATTGGGTTTTTGACCATTCATAGGCGCACAAAATGACCGCCTGCGCCAAATTTAGCGATCCAAACTCTGGATTGATGGGGACCGTAATGATGGCGCGCGCCACATTGACTTCATCGCTTTCAAGGCCGGAGCGTTCCGCACCGAACAAGATTGCGCTTCGTCCGTTATTGCCAACAACCTCTTTCGCTGCTGCCTCAGGCGTGATGACTGGCTTCGTGACGCCCCGTTTGCGCACAGTCGTTGCGTAGACATGTGCGATGTCCGCGGTCGCTTCGGCAAGCGTCGGGAAAACTTGAGCATTGGCGAGAACAATGTCTGCGCCAGAGGCGGCAGGGCCGGCATTCGGGTTGGGCCATCCATCACGCGGCGCGACAAGGCGCATTTCCGTCAGGCCAAAATTCAACATGGCGCGGGCGGCTTTACCGATGTTTTCGCCCAATTGTGGGCGGACAAGAATGATAATAGGCGGCGAACTCATTTCTGCGCCGCTTCAACCACGCTCCCGGCGAAATCTTCAAAATCCTTCGCTTCGCTGAAGTCTTTATAGACCGAAGCAAAGCGAATATAGGCCACGCTGTCGAGCGCCTTTAGTCCATCCATGACGAACTCGCCGATGCGCTTGGACTCAATCTCGCTCTCACCCAAGGTTTCCAACTGCCGCTGAATGGCAGAGGCCAGCTTTTCAATCTGGGCATGGTCAACCGGACGCTTGCGGCACGCGACGGAAAGCGAGCGTTCGAGCTTTTCGCGCTCAAATGGCTCACGCTTGCCGTCGGTCTTGACCACCGATAGCTCACGCAACTGAATGCGTTCAAAGGTCGTGAACCGACCGCCGCAACCTTCGCACTGCCGCCGTCTGCGGATAGCGCTATTGTCTTCGGTGGGACGGCTGTCCTTAACCTGGCTATCGTCGTTTCCGCAAAATGGGCAGCGCAATTATTTTTCCTGATTCTTTTTCTTGTTCACGTGGCGGTAGGCAACAATACCTGCGCCAATCAATGCGCCTGTTGCCAGTCCGATTGGAGCAATGACAGCGGCTGCCGCACCGATGGCGGCACCGCCGGCAACTTTCTTGACGGTATCTTGATCCGCCAAATGCTTGCCGGTGTGGAATGCGTCCTTGGTCGCGCCCCACAATTCATCAGCTGCTTCACCGACATAATGCTTGGCTTGGTTGGGGAAGCTTTCGGCCGCAAGCTGCTCGGGCGTTTTGGCGCCACATTGCGGACAGAACTTCATCCCTTCGCTATATTCGGCATTACACTCGTTACAAAATCCCATGGTCAATTCCCTTCTGTGTATTAGATGGGTAAGTCACCAATATAATTCAAGATGGGTAGATTGGGAAGCGTGCGCAAAGGGCCTCGGCTTCGTCCTTGATCCGTGCTTCGATCTGGCCGTCGCCCGCCTCGCCATTGTGACGAAGGCCTTCGACGACATCGGCGATCATCCGGCCGATCTGACGGAATTCCGCCGGGCCGAAACCACGGGTGGTGCCAGCTGGCGTGCCCAAGCGCAGGCCCGACGTGACAAAAGGCTTTTCTGGATCGAACGGTATCGAATTCTTGTTACACGTAATCGAAGCACGATCGAGCGCATGTTCGGCATGCTTGCCCTTGGCTTCTTTGGGTCTCAGATCGACCAGCATCGAGTGGTTGTCGGTGCCGCCTGACACGATATCAAGCCCTTGTTCCTGCAACGAAGATGCAAGTGCCTTCGCATTTTCGACGACATTGGCGGCGTAGCTTTTGAATTCTGGCTTCATCGCATCGGCAAAGCACACAGCCTTTGCTGCGATTACATGCACCAACGGACCACCCTGCAGCCCAGGGAAAATTGCCGAGTTGAATTTTTTGGCCAGTACCTCGTCATTGGTCAATATGATGCCCGAGCGCGGCCCGCGTAACGACTTGTGCGTTGTGCTCGTCGTGACGTGCGCGTGCGGCACAGGCGAGCTATGCGCGCCGCCTGCAACCAGCCCAGAGATATGCGACATATCGGCCAGAAGGTAAGCGCCGACTTCATCCGCAATTTCCCGGAACCGCGCCCAGTCCCAGCCCCGCGAATAAGCGGTGCCGCCGCAGATGATGAGCTTTGGTTTGTTTTCTCTGGCTATGCGCGCGACTTCGTCCATGTCGATCCGATGGTCATCGCGACGGACGCCATATCCGATTGGATTGAACCATTTGCCGGACATGTTTACCGGCGATCCATGGGTAAGGTGTCCGCCTGCGTTGAGATCTAGGCCCATGAAAGTGTCGCCGGGCTGCAGAAGCGCGAGGAACACCGCCTGATTCATCTGACTGCCGCTATTGGGCTGAACATTTGCAAATTCACAGCCGAACAATTGCTTCGCGCGCTCAATGGCGATGGTTTCGATTTCATCGACATATTCGCAGCCGCCATAATAACGCTTGCCCGGATAGCCTTCGGCATATTTGTTGGTGAGGATCGAACCTGTGGCTTCAAGCACGGCGCGCGACGTTATATTTTCCGACGCGATCAATTCGATCTTGTCCTTCTGGCGGCCCAGTTCCTTCGCTATCCAGCCCGCGATTTCGGGATCGCGTTCGGTCAGGCTTTGCGTAAAAAATCCAGAGCTTTGGATGTCATTGGCGGCTGCACTGCTCATGATGGTTCCTTGGTCGTGTTCGGGTTGGATAGTTTGTCTACGCGGCGTTGGTGGCGATCGCCGCCAAATTCCGTTGTTAAAAAGGCATCAAGGCAGGCCTTGGCCATTTCAATGCCAATCAAGCGCGCGCCCATGGCAATAACATTTGCGTCATTATGTTCGCGCGCAAGCCGCGCTGACAATGGTTCGGACACCAAAGCGGCGCGCGCGGCGGGATTGCGGTTCACCGCCATCGAAATGCCAATGCCGGAACCGCATAAGGCAACACCGCGTTCTGCGGTGCCGTCGGCAATAGCGGCGGCAAGCTTGTAGCCATAATCGGGATAGTCGACCGAATTTTCATCATGCGGGCCGAGATCGTTCACATCATGCCCTGCCGACAGCAGATATTCGACGAGCGCTGATTTCAGCGCAAGGGCAGCGTGGTCTGAGGCGATAGCGATACGCATGGCACATCCTGTAGCAGCATGAGTCGGAATACGCTCCCCCTATGGCAGCGCGTAGCAAAAGGCTATGCCGTATTTGCCCGATTGCGCGGCTTATCCACCGGCTTTAGAGAGACGAAATGTTAAACGCCGTTTTATCCATCGCCATGCTGTCTGCGTTCCTGCTTCTCTATGGCGCATGGAAACGTTGGAGTCGTGATGGCGCAAGCCAGCAAATGTGGCTGATGATTGCTGCCGCTCTCGTTATTTTCGCCAATGTCGCGATTTGGGTTGTGCCCGATCAACAAGGCAAAAGCCTAGTTACCGAAGCGCAGTAACTCACTTAATCGGTGAGTTCGGGTCCAACCGGAAATCGAGATAGTTGTTCACGGACGCCATCAACATATCCATTTCATTTTCAAAGAAATGGTTCGCGCGCGGGATTTCGTCGTGGTGAATGGTGATGTGGCGCTGCGTGCGCAGTTTATCGACCAGCTTTTGAACCGCATTTGGATTGACGACTTCGTCATTCACACCCTGAATGATGATACCCGATGATGGGCAGGGTGCCAGAAAGCTGAAATCATACATGTTTGCGGGCGGCGATACCGAGATAAAACCCCGGATTTCCGGACGGCGCATCAAAAGCTGCATGCCAATCCATGCGCCAAAGCTGAAGCCTGCAATCCAAGTCGTGGACGCTTCGGGGTGGAAGCTTTGTACCCAATCGAGCGCCGATGCGGCGTCAGACAATTCGCCGATGCCATTGTCAAATTCGCCTTCGCTTCGGCCAACGCCGCGAAAGTTGAAACGCAGTACGCCAAATCCGCGCGCTACAAATGTTTTGTACAGCTGCTGGGTAATCCGATCGTTCATTGTTCCGCCGGCTTGGGGGTGCGGATGCAAAATCATTGCAATCGGTGCACGTGGGCGCGGTGGCGGAGAAAAGCGGGCTTCGAGGCGGCCTTCAGGACCGGGAATAGCAATAGCAGGCATATTATTGTTCGATTCTTAGATGGGTGCCGAGCTTTGCCCGACGGTTCGGGCTTTGCAGGATTTTGTAGAGCTATATAGAAGCAGTGACGATTTTCGCAACTGTCATGGAAATTATGCCCGACCAAGCCCGCATATATTTGGATCATGCCGCGACGACGCCGATCATTCCGGCAGCGCGCGATGCGATGGCCGACGCGATGGCGCGATGGGCCAATCCGTCCTCTCCGCATAGCGAGGGGCGCGCAGCCCGCGCGGCGTTGGAGAACGCCCGCGCCCGCGTCGCTGCTGCGCTGAATTGGGACGGTGAAGTCATTTTCACCAGCGGCGCAAGTGAGGCAATTGCGATTGCGCTGCGTGGCCATGATGCGATTGCCAGCGCGGTTGAACATGATGCGGTCTTGGCTGTGGCAGGCGCAACCTGCTTGCCCGTCGGTCCAGACGGTTATGTTGACCGGAACGCGATCAAAGGCGCTGCCCGCTATGCGGTGCAGTCCGTGAACAACGAAACCGGCGTTATTCAACCGATGGCGGAGATCGCCGATATTGTGCGGGCCAATGGCGGTATATTGTTTGCCGATTGTTCGCAAAGCGCGGGCAAACTGCCATTGCCCGATGCTGATGTGATGTGCGTATCCGCGCATAAATTGGGCGGGCCGCCGGGAATGGGCGCGTTACTCGTCCGCAACCTTGGGCAGCTGTCGCCGACAGGTGGGCAGGAACAAGGGTACCGGCGCGGCACCGAGAACTTGCCTGCAGCAATCGGATTTGCGACTGCGCTCGATGCTGGTTTTGCGTGGATGGAAAAAGCTGTTCGGTTGCGCGACATGTTGGATGCCGCGATCACGGCCAGCGGGGGCATCGTGGTTGCAGAAGCAAGCAGCCGCCTTGCGACCATCGGCAGCTACCGCATGCCCGGCGTTGCGGCCTCAAGTCAGCTGATCAACTTTGATATGGCGGGCATTGCTGTCTCTGCTGGAAGCGCGTGCTCATCAGGCACCCTGAAAACCAGCCATGTGCTTGGCGCAATGGGTTGGGACGAACGATCCGCCTCTGAAGTCGTCCGCGTCAGTTTCAACGCCGATACCAGCGAAAGCGATGTCGCACGGTTTTTAGACGTCTGGCGCAATATCGTCATCCGCGCCAAAGCTGCATGATCTACCTCGATTATCAAGCCACAACGCCGCTGGCCCCAGAGGCATTTGCAGCGATGGAGCCTTGGCTGAAGGATGGATTTGCCAACCCGCATAGCGCACATGCAGCGGGCAGGGCGGCCGCTGCTGCGGTAGAGGTTGCCCGTGATCAAATCGCGGCGCTGCTGCCGAAGGGTGGGCGCGTGATCTTTACCTCTGGTGCGACTGAGGCAATCAATCTGGCCATCATGGGATGCGGGCTGCCTGTCGCCGCTGCCGCGACCGAGCATGCTGCGGTTTTGGACATTTTTGAATTTCTAGGTGGGCGGACTTTCCCCGTCGATGGTTCGGGCTTAATTTGTCCCGAAGTGCCAGCGTCTGGTTCCGTTGGTGGGCAGGCGTTAACTGCGATCATGCTGGTCAATAACGAGATTGGGACCATCCAGCCTATTGCGGAGCTTGCAGCAGGCGCACACGCCCAAGGCAATCTATTCCTATGCGACGCAGTTCAGGCATTTGGACGCATGCCGATCCCCGATGGTCCCGACATGATCGCGATATCCGCGCACAAAATCCACGGTCCAAAAGGCATTGGCGCCTTGTGGGTGCGTGACGGGGTTACGCTAACGCCGCAAATGCTTGGCGGTGGGCAGGAACAAGGCATGCGCTCGGGTACATTGTCGCCCGCGTTATGCGCTGGATTTGGCGCAGCAGCCAAGTTGGCGGCAGAGCGCATGGACGCGGATGCCATGCATGTGTCTGCCTTATGGGACCGCGCTGCCAGCGCATTTGCGGATTGGACTATTAACGGTTCGACGGCCCGTCGCTATAAAGGCAATCTCAATATCCGCCGCGACGGTGTAGATGCCGCGCGGTTGATATCGGAGTGCCGGAACATCGCCTTTTCCGCTGGATCGGCCTGTGCCAGTGGTTCTGGCCGCCCTAGCCATGTGTTGCGCGCGCTTGGCCTGACTGATGCACAGGCGAAATCATCGATACGTTTGGGTTTTGGCCGCTATACGACGGAGGAAGAGATTGATATGGCCGCAGCTGCAATCAACCGGTCAGCAGAGGCGATGCTATGATCAAAGTCACGTTCATCACTGCCGATGGCACTGTCCAGGACGTGGAAGCGGTCGAGGGCCAAAGGCTGCTGGAAATCGCCCAAGCCGCAGGGCAGCCGTTGGAAGGCACGTGCGAGGGGCAAATGGCCTGTTCAACCTGCCATGTGATCATTGACAAGCTTTGGTTCGACAAACTTCCCCGGTCGGTTGAGGACGAGGAAGACATGCTCGACCTCGCTACCGGTGCGCGGCGCACCAGTCGTTTGTCATGCCAAATCGTGCTGACACCGGATCTCGACGGACTGGTGGTTCATATTCCGGCGGAGAGCCGAAATATGCAGGGTCTTTAACCGCCTTCACTTCCCATTCACGAAAAAGCGCCTATATAGGTCGGTGCCGGGTTCGCCCGGCTATGGTGATAAATTGCGGTGTGCAATAGATGCAGCGGACCCGGGGGCGGTACCCGGCAGCTCCACCAAAATCTCTGTTTTGCAGAGGTATTGGAGGGGCTGAACTAGGATCGACGTGCGTTGAAAAGCATTGTTTTTGCCCGGCATGAATAAGCCGTGAAATGGTTCATAACCAATAGGTGCAAACGATAACGAAGCACTTGCTCTCGCAGCATAATTTTGGGCCTCACGGTCTGAACTTATACTAAAAGAACGCGGCCGGACCGGCCGGGCAACAGAAAGGTTACGGCGGCCCGGGGGGTGCCGAGCAACAGAAACCCCCCACCTAATCCAGCATTTTCAGGAAAAGTGGGAACCGGTTTTCCGGTTAAAAAATGCGCGGGCTATTGAATCGCCGAGCAACAGAATCGCGGGACTTTTCCTCATTTACCGTGATGCTGAGCGTTAATCCTCGCCGAAGGCCGCGTCCAATTCGACCGCCTGAAGCATTTTGGCAGCAGCGATAAAAACGGCGCCTGTGCACAGCAGAAAGAACAGTTTCCCGATGTTGCCGGGATATTGGATCATATACTCCTGACCACGCTTCACGGCACCCAAGCCAAGCGCGTAGGTGATCATAAAGACCTCTAGTTTCGTTTTGATTGTGAACAGGCGTAGGATGCGTTTCATAGTTAACTGAAAATAAAGCAATGCCCGTGCCAAATCAGTATTTGCAGCGGTGACGATAGTTAACGGACGCGCCGATTGTAAGAAAAACCGAGCTTATACGAGCGCGGTTAAATCGCATATGGTTAACAATGCCATGCGCGCCGCGCGTACCTGATCAATCAGTGACGCATCACCCAATTGGTCCGGCACAATCGACTCCGGCCAATATGCATCAACAACGCTGGCAATCTGGTCGAGCTTAGCCTCATTGGCGATGAAGCGCGGATCGACGGTGGAGGGATCCGCAACCACGCGCAGGCGCAAACAGGCAGGGCCGCCGCCATTGGCCATCGATTGGCGCACATCGACGGGGACGAGCTTGCGAATAGGGCCATTGCCCGCGACCATCTCGCTCAGCCAGCCCCAAACGCGTGCATTATCCTGAGCTTCGCTTGGCAAGATAAGCGCCATGCCGCCGTCGGGGAGCGACACCAATTGCGCGTTGAACAAATAGCTTTGGATCGCATCGGCAAGGCTGACCCGGTCGGCGGGCACAATAATGATCTCTGCCTCGGGCAACAGCCGCTTGATATCGGCGTAGGTCTGCTCGGGATGTTCAAACGCCTGCTCATGGGTGAAAAGCACATGTTCGTTGGCCACGGCAACGACGTCATTGTGGAACGCACCAGCGGCAATCGCGATTTCGGATTGTTGAACGAACAATGTTTTGCCTGCGTCTAGCCGGTGCGCGCGCGCAATGGCTTTCGATGCCTCAATATGCTGACGGGCAGGGAACGGACCGCCTGTTTTGCCATATACAAATATCTCAATGCCAGCGTCCCCATGCGCCCGGCACAGGCGCATGAAGTTTGCCGCACCTTCATCGCCAAACGGCGCTGGCACGGGGCCGTGCACTGCAAAATGTGCTTCATCGGCAAATGCCAGTTTTAACTGCGCAAGCGTGCCTGTCCATTCATGGCTGCGGTGCGCCATCGTCAGCAGGTTCGCGGCCGACAAATGGCATTTGCCATCCGCTGTATCGGGCGCGGGCGAGACGGTAGCTGCATTGGCGGCCCACATGGCCGACGCCGAAAAAGCTGCGGCGCGGATATGCGGTTCCGCCGATGGCATGTCGGTGGAAAGTCCGGAAAGCCAATTTTGGTTCGGCCGGTCGAGGGGCATGAAGAAGCCCTGCGCTAATCCAAGGCGCAGGTTCGTGCGCATCTTTTCGATGCCTTGTAGCGCAGCCGCCTTGGGATAAGACGGCGCGCCGGCATTGTTTGACGATGCCAGGTTGCCGACACTTAAGCCTGCGTAATTATGGCTTGGACCAATAATTCCATCAAAGTTTATTTCAACCAAAGCCATGATCAGGCCCGCTCGACATAGGTTACCGCATCACCTGCTGAAATGCACAACGCGCGTGCACAATTGCTGTCGATAATGACATCGTCGCCTTGATCATCAATCCAGCCATATGCGGCTTTGAACGCATGCAGGCGGCCCAGCGTTATCAGCTTTTTATCACCTGATTTATGTTCGCCAACGTCATCGCTGACGGCAGTTATTATGACGTCTTTCGCGTCACGGATGCTGCGGATGTGATCTGTACGCGCGGTCATCGTCGGGCCACCATCAAAGATATCGATGTAATTTTCCCAAGCAAATCCTTCGTTCTCAAGCATACGCATTGCAGCGCGGCCTGAAGGATGCGGTACGCCGATGACTGTCTTTGCACTGTCGGGAAGCATGGCAATGTAGACTGGGTGCTTCGGCATTAGATCGGCGATAAACTGGTTGCCGAATTTCGCGTTGAATTCATCTGCTTCCTGAAAGCTCATGCCGAAAAAACGGCCGGCGACACCGTCCCAAAACGGCGATCCGCCAGCTTCGTCGATGACGCCACGCAATTCTGCGATTGTGCGGTCGGCAAATCTCGCGCGATGGTTGCGAATGAAAAGATAGCGGCTGCGCGCAATCAGCATGCCAAGCCCGCCAGCCCGCTCGCCGGGGTGCAGGAACAATCCGCCAACTTCAGTCGCGCCTTCCAAGTCCGTTGACAGATTAAGGATGTCCGCACGAAATGTCCGCTCAAGTTCAACGCTATGCTGCGTCAGCGCACCGATGCGATAGCTGTAGAACGGCCATCTTTGGCCAACTTTGCCAAATATCTGGCATGTGCCGCGTACTTCGCCTGTCGCGGTATTTTGCAGAACGAAAACATATGAATCGTCGGCGACTTCCTCACCCACGCGATCAAAACCAGCGGCTGACCGCTCCAGCTTTTGCATCAAAGCCTTCCGGTCGGGTGGCAGGTTGGTGAACCCGCCGCCTGTCCTTTTGGCCATTTCATAAATCGGCTGAAGATCGTCCATATTTGCCGGACGGATGATGAAGGTCATAAAGCCCCTTTTTCTGATAAACGCATAATCGTCAGCGCCGATAATTGTGCGCGTTCGACCAAACTTTCGACGATGAGGAATTCATCCGAACTGTGAATGCTGCCCCCGCGTACGCCCATCGTATCGACAACGGGGACACCGCAGGCGGCGATATTATTCCCATCGCATACGCCGCCGCTAGAACGCCATGCGACTGCTATGCCCAGATCAGCTCCGCATTGCTTGACCAAGCCAAACAGCTTCGCTGCCTCGTCATCAATGGGCTTTGGTGGGCGACCGAAACTGCCGTGCAGATGCGCCCGCACATCATGTTCACGTTCGATGTCGGCAATGATCCTGCGCAGGTCGACGTCCGTTTGCTGCACAATCTCCGGCGTTCGCGGACGAAAATTTACCCGCAATATCGCATGATCGGGCACAACATTATTGGGACCGCCGCCGTCAATTTTGGCTGGATTTACCGACAGGCCTTCGCGTGAAAGTCGCTTGAGCCGCAGCGCAAGGTCCGCCGCCGCCAAAAGCGCGTTGCGTCCATCGTCGGGGTTCCGGCCGGCATGCGCCGATTTGCCCGAAATGATGATCGAGAAATTGCCGCTCCCGCCACGTTCACCCGCCAGCGTACCGTCGGGTAGCGCGGGTTCATAGGTGAGCGCAGCAAGCTTGTTCTGCGCAAGCTGTGCGATCAATTTTGCGGATGATGGCGAGCCAACCTCTTCATCGCTGTTGATGAGTATCTGGTATCCCGTTTGTGCGAGTTTTCCGGACGATTCCGCAGCCTTCAAAGCGGCGAGCATCACAGCAATGCCGCCCTTCATATCGGCCACACCGGGGCCATTGAGCGTGGCATCGTCAAGCCAGCGCAATGTCTGAAAATGATGGTCTGCCGGAAACACGGTGTCCATATGTCCGGTAAACAGCAATTGTGTCCGAAATTCCGGGCGAACGGTTATCAGTAAATGCCGCCCATGCGCCACCGTGGTCACCGTTCCGTCGGATAGCACGCGATCCACAGGTTCGGGCTCAACGAGTGTTACTTCGCCAGGCAGGGCGGAGAATGCGTCCGCAAGCAAATTGGCGGTGGTGGCAAGCCCGTCAAGATTGCCCGAGCCACTGTTGATCGCGGCCCAGTTCTGGACTTGGGCAAGCATAGGTGGTTGCTCTATGGTTTCAAGCGCCTGTCGTTCGCTGGCAGATAGCGTGTGCATATCGCATTCTTAGCCTTTGATAATCCAAAGGGCCACCCCTGCTATATGCGTTAACCCACTTCCTTTGCCAGAGCGCACCATTCCGATATGGTTACGGTTTCGGGGCGGCGGTCTTCGGCTATTCCGGCGGCGCTCAACGCTTCTAACGCGCCTGCGACGCCCTTCAGGCTCTGTCGCAACATTTTACGGCGTTGGCCAAAGGCGGCGCCTGTCAGATTTTCGAGTACAGACATTTTAACGTCTGCGGGCGCATCCTTGGGCGTGATGTGCACGACCGCCGACATCACCTTTGGCGGGGGCGTAAATGCGGAACGGTGAACAGGCATCGCAATTGCGGCATTTGATCGCCATTGCGCCAATATCGCGAGCCGGCCAAATGCACCCGTGCCCGGCGCTGCGATAATTCGGTCTGCCACTTCACGTTGGAACATCAACGTCAGACTTTTCCAACGTGGCGGCCATGCGTTGCCGCCCAACCAGCCGACCGCAAGTGCCGTGCCCACATTGTACGGCAGGTTTGAAACAACGTGAAACGGTGCACCAATTTCCGCGAAGGGATCGATTTTTAACGCATCGCCTTCAATCACGCTAAGCTGGCCGGGAAATGCCTCTGACAGTTCCGCCAGGGCAGGAAGGCAGCGATGATCGCGTTCAACGGCCAGCACCTGTGCGCCTGCGCGCAGGAGCGCTCTGGTGAGGCCGCCGGGGCCGGGACCAACTTCATATACGTGCTCGCCAGCCAGGCTGCCGGGAATTGCGGCAATGCGATCAAGCAGCTTTTCATCGAACAGAAAATTTTGGCCAAGCGCCTTGCTTGCGGACAAACCATGTCGCGCAATGACGTCTCTAAGGGGAGGGAGCGACACCGTCATCCGCCAAGATCGGCAGCAGCAAGGCGATGAAGCGCCGCAGATTCAGCCATCTTAATGGCCGCAATCATCGAAAGCGGCAGTGCCATATTCTTGCCAGCAATTCCGAACGCAGTGCCATGGTCTGGCGAGGTGCGGACAACGGGCAGCCCCAGCGTAATGTTTACCGCATCATGAAAATATAGCGTTTTCAAAGGAATGAGGGCCTGATCATGATATGCGCACAAGGCCGCGTCATAATGCGACCGCGCTTCGGCATGAAACATCGTGTCGGCAGGCAAGGGACCAACAACGTCGATGCCTTCACCGCGAATCTGTTCAATCGCGGGTTCAAATATGTCCAATTCTTCACGGCCCATATTGCCTGATTCGCCAGCGTGCGGATTGAACCCGGCAACGGCCAGCCGAGGGTTTGCTATACCAAAATTACGTTGCAGGCCCTTGGCTGTCGCTCGCAGGCGTTGGCGGATAAGCCGACCGTCAAGCTGTTCTGCGACGGACGCAAGCGGGATATGTGTCGTCATCGGGACAACGCGCAGGTCAGGGCCGGCGAGCATCATCACGGCGTTGTTTTTGGAAACGCCGCAACGCTCTGCAATAAACTCGGTCTGGCCTGGATGCGTGAAACCCACCGCGTATAATTGCGCCTTGGATACAGGGCCTGTGACCAACGCGGCGGCACTGCCAGCACGGGCAAAGCCAATCGCCATTTCAAGCGCTTGATAGGCGCAATGTGCGCCATCAAGGTCCGGAACGCCCGGAACAATCGAAATGCAGTTATGCACTTGGATGACCGGAAGCGCCGTATCAAAATGCGCAAAGGTTTCGGAAGGATCTTCAATGCGGACGACCGGACCATTCCAATGCGGCGCGAAGCTGGCGATATCGCCAATTGCGAAGAAAGGCGCCAATCCAGCCGCGTGGCGGGCCTCCCACGCTTTGCCGATTATCTCCGGCCCTATGCCCGCCGGGTCACCGACCGAAACGGCCAGCGGCAGTTCCAGTCGGCCAACCGACATCAGTTATATTCGATAACAGCGTCGCGGCGCAAATCGCGCAAGTAAATCCGCGCGCGCTTGTTGACGCGCTCTTCTTCCAGCCGTGACATGATTTCGTCGAAGCTTTCAGATGACGTTTCCTGCGGGGCATCACGACCACATAAGACGAAAACGCGAACGCCGTCTTGCAGCGAGCCATAAGGCGGTGTCGATTGTCCAATCTGCAGATCAAGCATGACCTGCTGCAACGGGGCAGGAAGCTCACGGATTTTAATGCCGTCGCGGTTGACGACATCGGCGCCCAGTTTGCGCGCCATTTCGTCAGCGGCGCCACAGCCCGTGATTTGCTGCGTTTCTTCGCTAAATTGTTTTACCAGCGGCGCAACTTCGGCTTCCGCCGTGCCTTTTGGAAACGTAATCGCGACCTGTTTTAAGCTGAGCACGGAGTCGCGTGGATCGGATGTTGCGACCTGACGCTGGTCGATCAAAAGCAAAATCGAAATCCCGCCGGGCGAGGCAACAGCCTGAATTTCGTTAGCGTTCATGTTGGCGGCCGCATTGGCGAGTGATTGCGGAAGCTGCGCCAAGGACAGCCATCCAAGGTCACCGCCGACCGACGCGGTTGAGGCTTCAGAAAACTGACGGGCATATGCGACAAAGTTACCGCCCTGACGCAGCTGATCGATGATTTTCTTCGCGTTCTCGGTGACCGCTGGCATCGTTTCTGGCGTTGCGGACAGATATATCTCACCCAAACGATATTCCGTGGTTCCCTTGGTTGCCTTGATACGCTCGATAATGGCATTCACTTCATCGTCGCTGACATTGGCTGATGGTCGCACATTGCGCGACAACAGGCGGCTCCAGGAAAGTTCGCCCTTAATCTGGCGCTTCAACGTCGCTACGGATGAACCGATAGAGATCAGATATTTTTCCACCTCATTCGCGGGCCGATTGAAATTCTGTTGCGCCACGCGATTGAAATACTGATTCACTTCAGCGTCAGTGACTTCAATCTCATTGGCGGCTGCTTCTTGGATTTGAAGCGTCTCATCAATCAGGTTCGTCAGAATCTGTGCACGGAAACGCGCCAGTTCTTCCGGTGGCAGCTTGTTGTCATTCGCAGCAACGATCAGCGCGAGGCGATGATCAATGTCGGTGCCTGTAATAATTTCGCCATTCACCTGAGCCGTCGCACGGCGCACATTCGGGTCGTTTTTGCCAAATAATTGCTGTCCATCTGGAATGGCCAATGCGGCCTCTGGAGATGCATCATCACCGACAGTTTGCGCGATCAGCGGTGTCAGCGCCGTTGCGGAAACGAGCATGGCGACGAGGGACAGGCGCTTGAATAACTTCATTGATTTACATCCAGTACACAGACAGTTCGAGGGGATGGGTAACCAGGCACTGCTGAACAGCAGATGAGCAGTATCATCCTTCTCCGCGAATTTATTCCGGTTGCTTTACACACCGAGATTGCGAAATGCCAGACGGAACAGAAAGCTGTTCCCACGCTGCGAATCTCCGACAGGCTGATAGTCGCGTCGCCACGCCAGGCTTAACGACAAGCAGTCATCATCATAAGCAATGCCAAGCCGGTGCCGGATAGGATCGAAGCCATCGGAAATGCTTGTGGGATCCTCTGCGGTGTCCGTCAAATCGACAATTGTGGATCCAAATACCGACCAAAAACGTGCAACACGCACGCGTCCGGCCAAACGAATTTCTTCACGGTCAGTGAGGTCTTCGAGGGTCGGGCCAATATTGCGATTGAGCTTCAGATAGCCCGCCTGAACATATGTGCCGCGTGATCCTATTGTGGCATCGACCTCATTACGCCGTATCGACAAATTGTCTTTGTCGAGGCGGAAGCGGTGTGTGAGTTTTACCAAGTCTTTGAAACGAAATTCGGACCGCCCCACAATATCCGATGCCTTGTCAGATAGGCCCGTTCCATCAGGAAAAATCGACCCTCGGTCGGACAGGCGGTAACTTTGGCCTAGGTTGATGTTAGCGGTAAAGTCTGATTTGCGTAATGCCCAGTCGAACCCATATGTAATGCGCAGGTCGTCTTCAAAACGGTCGTAGCCGGGGAACCGGTTTAGCGCGAACAGGTTGCTGTCTTCCAAATCGACTGCGCGCGAATCTTCATTTGGAATGTTTAAATTGGAAATCGACGGCGCTGCGACCATTTGGACGCGGGGCGTAAGAATTTGCGTGCCGCCAAAGGCTTTACCGACAAAAGGCCATTTAATGTCAGCTGCAGTGGCGAAAATGGCGCGGTGCTGCCATCCTGAATCTCCGCGGTATATCGCGGTAAGCGTGCTGGCATTTTCGTCGCTATGGTACACATCTCCGCGTGCGAGCGCCGTGAGCGTTAGTTCCTGCCCAAGCGCCGTAATTTTGCGCAGATCCCATTTGGCGGACGAAAATGCACGCTGCGTGTCTTGCCCCTCGGTCCGGCTGATGGCCAGGCTGTTGGCTTGCAGCTGAATTGTACCACCGATAACGGGCGCATCCATGCGCAGGCGGTAATCAATTTCGGGCAGCGCGATTGGCGTTAGACCTTGGCGATCGCTGACGCGCAGGGTCTGGACTGCCCAGCCTGCGAGCGAGAAGTAGCTGTTGTCACCAATCCGTTCGGCAGCAAAGGTCGAGCGGAGCCTGTCATCCCGGCTGATGTCATAACGACGCAAAAACGTGCGGTCCGATGCATAACGGCCTGATGCCGAAATCGACCAATTGGGGTCGAACTGGAACTTGCCTGCGCCTTCGAGATAGCCACGGAAAACATCTGCACCGACAGGTGTCGTGGTGCCGCCTGTATTGATACGGTTGCTATAGGTTCCGTATGCGCTCAGATCGATAGCGCCATTTTTTTCGAGCGTCCGGAAATTTAGCCTGCCCAAGGGCGCTGCGCCGGAAAAAGCGGTTATCGCTGCGGTCGCATCCCGATTTTCGGATATGCGCCAATAATAGGATTGCTCAAGCTCAGCGCCGTTATTCCGCGAAAAACCGATGCTGGGTACAAGAAAGCCGCTGCCAGCTTTGGCGTCTACCGGGTGCGACAGAAATGGCAGTGGAATGACCGGCAGACCAAACAGTTCGATCCGGGCGCCTTTGTAAATGACGCGCTTTTTGCTGGGGTCGTAAACGACCTTTACCGCTTTGACTTCCCAGCTCGGTCTTTTTGGACAGCCGTCCGTGCCGATAACTTTGCACGCCGTATATGCCGCATAATCAAGCGTATAAATGCCATCTTTCCGCCCACCGCGTTTGGCGGCAAGCCGGCTTTCGTCTGCCAAAACGACAAGAAGATTGTCGATGACGCCGTCTTTCAAGGCATCGGTCAGTTCAATCTTGTCACCATATGCGACGTCGCCTTCTGGGCCGATGGCGCGGATGGCACCTTCAGCGAAAACCCTCCCGCTTTTGCGGTCCCAGATAATACTGTCGGCGCGCACCGTATAGCCTTCGCGGCTGACAATCACATTGCCTTTGGCGGTGACGATTTCTGTGTTGGAGTCATATTCAACAACAGCCGCATCAAATTCAATTTGGTCGCTGGCCGTTTGTGACACTACTGCTGAGGGGCCCGTTTCGGCAAATGCGAACGAGGACACAGACCCGCATCCGATAAAAATCGGAGCAAGCAAAAAGCGCGATAAAAAGGTGCGGGTGGCGGGGATGTTCATAAAAACCGTGCTGTCCTTTATCGCCCCTATCGCATTGGGTCCACCCATCATCCCAATTAACGCTGTATTTACGATTAACAGTGGAAATTTAGCCCCTATCTTTTGCTTTAATCCAAGGGTGAATTAGGCCTATAGGCCTGTAATCCCGTTATCCGCAAAAAGGCATATCGTTTCCATGAAGATCAATTTTTCCGATGCACGCCCCCAAGATGCAGACGTCCTCGCGTTCATCGTAACAAAAACCACCTTCGCCGACTTCACATTTCCCTTGGAAAATAGCGATATCGTGCATGCGACCGCAAAATTGGCGCGTTTTGAAGCTGCGGCAGGGCAGAGCTTTCTGCTCATCAACGAAGAGGGCGGTAAGCTTGTTCGGATCATTTTGGTCGGGGTCGCCGACGGTGAAGCCGGTGATTATCAAAAGGCGGGCGGCGACATTGTTGCCAAGGTTCAGACATCGGGCGCCAAACATATTGCCATTCATGGCGCGAACCTCAGCGCGAAAGCGGTTGCAGAAGCGGCTTATGGTGCAACATTGCGCAACTGGCGCATGGATAAGTACCGCACCAAATTGGCGGACACGGCAAAGCCGACGGTCGAAACATTGACGGTTGCAGGCGCGCCAGCAGACGCAAGCACCCTGTGGCCGAGCTATCATGCAATCGCTGAAGGCGTTGCTTTGACCAAGGAACTGGTCACTGAACCTGCCAATATCATTTACCCTGAAAGCTTCGTTGAACGCTGTAAACATCTTGCGGAGCTTGGCGTCGAAATCAGCGTGTTGGATGACAAGGACATGGCCGCGCTCGGAATGGGGGCGCTGCTTGGCGTGGCGCAAGGCTCACGTCGTCCGGCCCGTTTGCTGGTGATGAAGTGGGACGGTACCGGCGGTGCGCAAGATCGGCCCGTTGCTTTGGTCGGTAAGGGCGTAACCTTTGATACCGGCGGCATTTCCATCAAGCCCGCTGCGGGTATGGAAGATATGAAGTGGGATATGGGCGGCGCAGGCGCTGTCGCAGGCGCGATGAAGGCGCTCGCTGGTCGTAAGGCAAAGGCGTATGTCGTCGGCGTCTGCGGCCTTGTCGAGAACATGCCTGACGGCAACGCACAACGCCCCGGCGATATTGTGACATCCATGTCCGGCCAAACCATTGAGGTGCTGAATACCGACGCAGAAGGGCGTTTGGTTCTCTGTGATGCGCTGCATTGGGTTCAGGAAAAGTATAACCCTGAATATGTTGTCGATCTCGCAACATTGACCGGCGCGATTATCGTATCGTTGGGCAGTGAATATGCTGGCCTGTTCTCGAACAGCGATGAACTCGCCGACAAGTTGACGGCTGCGGGCCAAGCCTCAGGCGACCCGCTGTGGCGTTTCCCGCTTTCGAAGGCCTATGACAAAATGATCGACAGCCCGATTGCCGACATGAAAAACATTGGTGGCAAGGGCGCGGGTTCCATCACCGCTGCACAATTCTTGGGTCGTTTCATCAAGGACGGCGTGAAATGGGCGCATTTGGACATCGCAGGGACCGTATGGGCCGATAAGGCGGGGCCCGTGTGGGACAAGGGCGCAACCGGCTTTGGCGTGCGTTTGCTTGACCGGTTTGTCGCGGATAATTTCGAAGGTTGATGTTGCCGCGACATGCAGGTCGATTTTTACCAACTCACGCGAGATCCTGCTGAAAAAGTTCTGCCTGCCATTGCCCAGCGAATCTTGGACAATAAACGGCGGTTGCTGATTATCAGTGATGATGCGGGCCAACTGGATGCGATCTCCGGCGCGTTGTGGACCGCAAGGACGGACAGCTTTTTAGCGCACGCAAAATCGGGGGAGGGCGATGATGCACTTCAGCCGATTTTGTTGTCACAAGAAACGGACGCACCAAATGGCGCCAAATTTGTTGCGCTGGCTGACGGTAATTGGCGTGCGGTGACCGAAGATTTTGAGCGTGTTTTTTATCTTTTTCCGCCGGAACAGACCGACAATGCGCGGTCGGCATGGCGCACATTGGGTGATGGGGTAGAGCGGCGCTATTGGAAACAAGACGGCGGCAAATGGGTCCAAGGCCCATAAAGCTTGCACTCAACGTGCAGCGACGTTAGATGCGCGCCAAATTCCCCCTACAAATATGGAGCTTTTCATGTCGGTTACCCGCACTTTTTCGATCATCAAGCCTGACGCAACGCGTCGCAACCTGACTGGTGCAGTCACCAAGATGCTTGAAGAAGCCGGCCTGCGCGTCGTTGCTTCAAAGCGTATCCATATGACCCGCGAACAGGCCGAAGGCTTCTACGCGGTGCACCGTGAGCGTCCATTCTTTGGCGAACTCGTCGACTTCATGATCAGCGGCCCAGTTGTTGTTCAGGTTCTTGAAGGCGAAAACGCCATGCAGCGTAACCGCGACATCATGGGCGCGACAAACCCTGCAAATGCTGAACCCGGCACGATCCGCAAGGAACTGGCTGAAAGCATCGAAGCGAACAGCGTCCACGGTTCGGACAGCGACGAAAACGCAGCGATTGAAATCGCTTACTTCTTCAAGCCAGAAGAAATCGTCGGCTAAACCCGATCAATCTAAGACTATCTGACACCAAGCGCGAAGCTCGCGCTTGGTGTCAATGTTCCTCACTTGGCGGTTCGAAAAAGCCTATGGGGCCTGCAACCGATTAGGCTGAGCCGACTATATCCAGAAATTTCGTCAGCTTTTTTGGCGCAACGGCGCGCCAGCTTTTGGCGATCCATTCGCCGATATGGTCCCAATCGGTATCGCCCAGGTCGAGCCTGATGCCCACCCAGCCATCGCCGAAATAAGCGGGGCGGTAATATCTCTCATCATCGCTATCGATCAGCATGGCCTGTTCTTCGACGCCGCTGATTTTGACCAAGAGCGCGATTTTCCCGTCGCCATGATGGTCGATGGAAACATAAGCAAATTTCTTGCCGCCGACGATGCCGAAGCATGGCATCCCGTGCGACACCACTTCATCGGCTTCTGGCTGGGCCAGCGCGATGTCGCGCACTTTTGATGTCAGATAATCCGGGTCCGTTGCTCGCGAAACATAGTCGGCAAGCGTCTTGGGGTATAATTGATGCTCGGCTATTTTGACGCGCTCCGCCAATGAACCCGCGGTGTCATTAGGCAGAATGGCGACTTCCATCTGGCCAAGAAGCGGACCTTCATCAAGGTCGGCCGTGACGAGGTGGACGCTGCAGCCAGCGACCCTATCGCCAGCATCAATCGCGCGCTGATGGGTGTTTAGCCCCGTATATTTGGGCAATAGGGATGGGTGGATATTTAGCATCCGGCCGTCCCATTTTTCGACGAAGCTTTCGCTCAATATCCGCATATACCCCGCAAGTACGACATAAGCCGCACCCGCTTTGGTAATGTGATTATGCATGATTTCGTCATGGTCCACCCGCTTAAGACCAATGTGCGATTGAGCGAACGTTGCGACGCCTTCGGCCTGCGCCAGCTTCAACCCTTCGGCGTCGGGATTGTTGCTGGCGACCAGAACGACTTCATACGGGCTGTCTGGGCGTTTTGCGGCATATAGCAACGCAGCCATATTGGTGCCGCCGCCGGAAATCAGGACGGCAACACGCGCCTTAGCCATGATGCGTCGCAGTCCAATCGGCTTGAGCGCTCCAGGTTTCGATGCTGCCGGTAACCGTGCACCCTTTTTCACCGGCTGCAATATGTCCGATGCGGAACACTGTCTCTCCAGCAGCCTCAAGTGCAGCGGTTACGCTCGCAACTTCGGTTTCCGCGACGACCACCGCCATGCCGATGCCGCAGTTGAATGTGCGTGCCATTTCCTCTGGCTCAATATGACCTTGCGCTTGCAAGAACGCCATCAAGCGCGGTTGTTGCCATGCGTCTGCATCGACATGTGCGTGCAAACCGTCCGGCAGGATACGTGGGATATTTTCAAGCAAGCCACCGCCGGTGATATGCGCCATTGCGTGGATCTTACCCGTGCGGACCATCGGCAACAGCGATTTCACGTAGATGCGGGTCGGC
Source organism: Sphingorhabdus sp. (assembly GCF_044338195.1). Classification (GTDB taxonomy): domain Bacteria; phylum Pseudomonadota; class Alphaproteobacteria; order Sphingomonadales; family Sphingomonadaceae; genus Sphingorhabdus_B. The sequence continues at coordinate 21,809 of NZ_JBIIMC010000024.1, forward strand.
GCCATGAGTGCGTCGATAAGAATGACATTTTGGTCGAAAATTGCCGGACGGTCGAGTTTCCAGCCCTTGTCTTCGGCAAGCCGCCGAACCAGCGAGAAACCGTTGGAATGCACGCCTGATGACGCAAGGCCCAGAATGACGTCGCCCGCCGCAACCTTATCTGCCGTCAGTACTTGATCGCGCTCCACCGCGCCAACGCAGAAACCGGCAAGGTCATAGTCGCCTTCGGAATACATGCCCGGCATCTCAGCGGTTTCGCCGCCAATCAGCGCGCAGCCGGCTTGCTTGCAGCCTTCGGCGATGCTGGCGACAACAGAGGTGGCAACGGCGTTGTCGAGTTTGCCGGTGGCATAATAATCCAGAAAGAAAAGCGGCTCTGCGCCTTGCACGATCAAGTCATTGGCGCACATCGCGACAAGATCAATGCCGACGCCTTCATGGCGACCGGATTCGATGGCCAGTTTCAGCTTCGTTCCGACACCGTCATTCGCGGCGACCAGAAGCGGATCATTAAATCCTGCTGCCTTGAGGTCAAAAAAACCGCCAAAGCCGCCAAGATCGGCATCCGCACCAGCGCGGCGGGTCGATTTCGCCAGCGGCGCAATCGCGCGCACAAGCGCGTTACCGGTTTCAATGGAAACACCCGCCTTGGCGTAGGTGTAAGATTCGGGCTTCTGTTCTTTTGCGTCCATTTGTCGCCGTTAGCGAGAACAGGGTTGGAATTCCACGTCTATGTCGCCTAAAGGTGCGTTAATGACAAATTCTCGCGGAAAATGGTTTCAGATTGCAGCGATTGGCTTGCCTTTGGCGCTGATTGGTGGCGGAATCGTTGCCGCGCAAATCGAAGGGCCAAAGCGCGGCATTGCGCCAATCGCAAGCGCTGGTGATTTTGAAGTGACCGGCGTCTCTGTCAATGTCGTCGGCAATAACGCGTTTGAAGCTCGGCAAAAGGGTTGGGAACAGGCGCAGCGGATTGCCTGGTCGGCATTGTGGCGCAAAACCCATGGAACTGTTGGCGCTGGCCTATCCGATTCGACGTTGGACGGCATCGTCGCCGCAATCGTGGTTGAGCAGGAACAGATTGGCCCACGCCGTTATGTTGCAAAGCTTGGCGTATTGTTTGACCGCGCCCGTGCTGGGCAATTGCTGGGCGTCAGCGGCGTGGCGCGTCGTTCTGCGCCGTTGTTATTGTTACCCGTTACCTATTCGGCAGGCGCGCCGACGGTATTTGAACAGCGCACATCATGGCAGCGCAGCTGGGCCAAATATCGCACGGCTGACAGCACGATCGATTATGTGCGTCCAAGCGGGGCAGGCGGCGAATCGCTTTTGCTGAACGCGGGGCAAAAAGACCGTCGCAGCCGCATTTGGTGGCGCACAATTCTCGACCAATTTGGCGCAGCTGATGTGATCATTCCGATAGCACGCCTTGAACGGCAATGGCCCGGCGGCCCGATCATTGGCCGGTTTTCTGCGCGCTATGGGCCGGATAACAAATATCTCGGTTCGTTCACCCTGCGTGTTTCCAACAGCGCTGGCATTCCGGGCATGATGGATCAGGCGGTGATTAAGATGGACCAACTGTTCCAGTCCGCGCTCGCCTCCGGTCGATTGCGGGCGGATGCGTCGCTCGTCCTTGAACCCGAAGTGGTCGAGGAAGAGGAATTGGAAGGCGAAGTCGAAGACCTGTCGGTTGTCGATGGGGCAGAGCCTGCGCGCCAGTCTTTGGACGATGTGGTCAGGTCGGTGTTGCAAGAAGCAGAACCTGCGCGCAATTCTGGTGCGCCTACACCGCCGTCACCGCGGCCTTGAGCGTCAACTTCTGACATTATGCGCCAAATTGCTTTGCCATTGGATGAACTGCGCAGCGGCGCATCGTCCAGCCTGATCATTACAGAGTCTAACGCGACCGCGTTTGCGGGGCTTTCGAGCGCAGCTGGCTGGGCCAAACGCTGTGCCATTCTGACGGGGCCTGCACGCTCGGGAAAAACCCTGATGGCGCGCTATTTTTCGGGACAGAACGGCACGGTCATTGATAACGCAGAGGCAAGTCCGGCGGAAACCTTGTTTAACGCATGGAACCGGTCGCAGGAAAGCGGCGTCCCGTTATTGCTTATCTCGCGTTGGCAGCCTTCGGAGTGGAACATCACATTACCCGACCTGCAATCGCGTCTGGGCTCTGCGTTGCTGCTCGACATTGCGCCGCCAGACGATGAAATGATTGAGCAATTGATTCAAAAACAGCTGGCTGATCGCGGGGCAGCAATCAGCATTGATGCTTTAAGCTATGTAAAGCGCCGGATTGAGCGGAGCTATGGTGCAATCGAAAAATTTGCACGGTCGGCAAATGCGCTGGCGCTGGCCGAAAATGCCCCGGTCAATCTCGCTTTGGTAAAGAAGGTTCTCGAAAGCTAATTCCAACCGACGATGTTGTAGTTGCCCAATTAGCGGACCATCTCTTCTTCTTGGGTGTGGGTCATTTTCAATTTCCCGTTCACCACTGCGAACGCCAATCTGCCTTCGACAAGATCAAGCGCATCGCGGCCGAACTGTTCAAACCGCCATCCGGTCAGGACTTCTAGGTCTTCACGCTCACCTGCAGCCAGCCGTTCAAGTTCTTCGGTCCGGACGATGAGGCGCGGCGCGACGTTGATTTCGCGCGAACGGATTTTAAGCAACAGCTTTAACAGGTCCGCGACCAGCGATCCGTCTTTGCCGCCGCCGGGCGACGATCTACCGCGGTCAGGCATATCGTCGCGTGCCATCGGCTGGCTTGCTTCGATAACGGCGATGAGGCGTGCACCAATGTCATTGTCGCGCCAAGCTGGCGACAGTCCACGCACCTTGGGCAAATCCGCCTGCGACTTGGGCGGATGCGCCGCAATATCGGCAAGCGTTTCGTCTTTCATGATGCGCCCGCGCGGGATATTCTTACGCTGCGCTTCCTTTTCGCGCCATGCCGCCATGGCCTGAAGCCGGCCCAAGACGTCGGGCTTACGCGATTGCACCTTTATCCGGGACCACGCATTTTCGGGATCATTGCGATAGTTGGCCGCATCCGAAATGCGCTCCATTTCGTCATTCAACCAAGCGCCACGGCCCGTGACCTTCAGCTTTTCGAGCATCATGGGAAATATCGCCGATAAATGCGTGACGTCGGCAATGGCATAATCGATTTGCCGTTTGTCGAGCGGACGGCGGGACCAATCCGTAAATCGCGCGCCTTTGTCGAGTTGAATGCCCATCCACAGGTCGACCAAATTCGAATAGCCGATTTGTTCACCCTGACCGAGTGCCATGGCCGCGATTTGGGTGTCGAACATCGGGTAGGGTGTTTTGCCCGTCAGGTTGAAGAATATTTCAATGTCCTGCCCGCCGGCATGAAAGACTTTCAAGACCTCATCATTCGCGCAGAGCAGATCGAGCATGGGCGTGAGGTCCAGCCCCTCCGCCTTTGGGTCAATCGCTGCCGCTTCGTTCGTGTCCGCCAACTGCACGAGGCACAGATCCGGATAATATGTGTTTTCCCGCATAAATTCGGTATCAACCGCAACAAATGGGGATTTTGCAAGGCGTGCGCACAATTCTGCGAGACGTTTGCTGTCGGAGATGAGTGGATGAATCTGCATTGCGCATCGCCGTAGCACCCATTCCCGACTTGACAAAGTGCCCCTGCAAGGTTGTTAGGCGCGCTTTCCACAGATTTTTTGAATTGAGTGAACAATGCACGCTTATCGTACGCACAAATGCGCCGAACTTCGCGATTCCCACGTGGGGGAAACCGTACGCCTATCTGGCTGGGTCCATCGTAAGCGCGACCATGGCGGCGTTTTGTTCGTCGATTTGCGCGATCATTATGGCATGACGCAGATTGTTGCCGATAGCGACAGCCCCGCCTTGCCCATCCTCGAAGCATTGCGCCTTGAAAGCGTTGTCACCATTGATGGCGATGTAAAGGCGCGCAGTGCCGCCACCGTGAACGCCAATCTGCCCACGGGTCAGATCGAAGTTTTCGCGCGCAATGTCGTTGTACTCAGCAAGTCTGAAGAACTGCCTTTGCCAGTCGCCGGTGAGCAAGAATATCCGGAAGAAACCCGCCTGAAATACCGGTTCCTCGATTTGCGCCGCGAAACGCTGCACGCGAATATCGTCAAGCGTACGCAGATCATTCGCGAAACGCGTCGCCGCATGGAAGATATCGGCTTTACCGAATATTCAACGCCCATCCTGACAGCATCAAGCCCCGAAGGCGCGCGCGATTTCCTCGTGCCAAGCCGCATTCACCCGGGCAAATTCTTCGCGCTGCCACAGGCGCCGCAGCAGTATAAGCAGTTGCTGATGGTCGCTGGCTTTGACCGCTATTTCCAAATCGCACCATGCTTCCGCGATGAAGATCCGCGTGCGGACCGTTTGCCGGGCGAGTTTTACCAGCTCGATCTGGAAATGAGCTTCGTCACGCAGGAAGAAGTTTGGGACACGATGGAGCCGGTAATGGCTGGCGTGTTTGAAAAATTTGCTGATGGCAAAACCGTCACGCCTGCTGGCCAATTCCCACGTATTCCGCATGCAAAAGCGATGCTGGATTACGGCACGGACAAGCCCGATTTGCGCAACCCGCTCATCATTCATGACGTGACCAGCCATTTCACCAAATCGGGCTTCGGCCTGTTTGAACGCATCGTCGAAGGCGGCGGTGTTGTGCGCGCTATTCCGGCGCCAAAGACAGCGGAAAAGAGCCGCAAATTCTTTGACGACATGAATGAATGGGCACGCAGCGAAGGCCATGCTGGCTTGGGCTACGTCACCCGCAAAGCTGGCGAATTTGGCGGCCCCATTGCCAAGAACCATGGCGACGAAGGCATGCAGGCGTTGTACGACGCCATCGGCCTTGGTCCCGACGATGGTTGCTTCTTTGCAGCGGGCAAGGAAGAGCAAGCCGCTAAGCTGGCGGGTGCCGCGCGCACACGCACCGGTGAGCAGCTTGATCTCATTGAAAAAGACGCATTCCGCTTTTGCTGGATCATCGACTTCCCGTTTTACGAATGGAGCGAGGAAGACAAGAAGGTCGATTTTGCCCACAACCCGTTTTCGATGCCACAAGGCGGCCTCGAAGCGCTGCAGACGCAGGACCCGCTCACCATCAAAGCCTATCAATATGATATGGTCTGTAACGGCTATGAGCTCGCCTCGGGTTCCATCCGGAACCAGCATCCCGATCTAATGGTCAAGGCGTTTGAACTGACTGGCCTGACGCAGGCTGATGTTGAGGATCGTTTTGGCGGCATGTACCGTGCATTCCAATATGGTGCACCACCACATGGCGGTATGGCCGCTGGCGTCGACCGCATGGTCATGCTGTTGTGCGGCGTGCAGAATCTGCGCGAAATTACCTTGTTCCCGATGAACCAGCGCGCCGAAGATTTGCTGATGGGTGCACCGTCACCTGCCGAGCATAAGCAATTGCGCGAGCTCAACATTCGCGTTGTGGAACAGCCGCCGAAAGCGCAATCGTAAAGCATAAGCCGACGCCATTACGCTGTCCCTTTTGGGGACAGCGTTTTGCTTTGTCTTGTCTATCGCCTGAATAGCTGCTGCAATCGTCGGATGGCGATTGATCTTTCACATTATGAGTCCGGTACAAAATACGAAGGTACCTACGATGAGGACCTGAAAGCGCTGCAGGACCGCCTTTCGCGGCTGCAGTCGCTGCACATATTGCACGAAGCGCGCACGTTGATCGTGATTGAAGGTTGGGATGCGGCTGGCAAGGGTGGC
>NZ_JBIIMC010000007.1:0-81427 GCF_044338195.1 Sphingorhabdus sp.
TTCCCGGTGTAAAGAGCCCGGGAACAGTCAGCAGCCACGGGGTTATCAACACCGCAATCAAAAACGGTACCACGATGCCAGCTAAGGATACGCTTATCGCGCTCTTTGCTTTGGATTTGAAATGGTCCAGTTGCAACGTTGTGCCGACCAAAAACATGTACAAACCGACGCCCAGCTGTGCCCCCGAATAGAGCACATTTTTAGTCGGTCCGGGGAAAACCGCCGCATGTGCATCCGCGAAAAAATAGCCAAATAATGACGGCCCAAGGATCACGCCCGCGATCATTTCGCCAACAACCTGAGGTTGACCTAAAAACTTTTGGCCCAGTTTTCCGACGATCCGGCAGGTTAATATGATGATAGCTAACTGCAGAAAAAAGTGGACGCTAAAATCCGTCGGCGTGAAGCTATTAGCCGTCGCGGCCTGGGCAGGACCGTTTGGATCCAGCACTTTGGAAAGCGTATCTATTGCACTTACGAGCATTTCAGAAAACATACCCTTCCCCTTACATGGATATGAAGCGCTTATAGGTGGCTACATTTATACTGACCATTTGTGGACCGGAAACGTCGCTACAGGGCAACCCATGACACGATTGCGGTAGAAGCGCATAGAGCATAATTTTGCTATTTGGGCAGAAAAGTAATCAGGCAGCTTCTAATTTAGAAGTAAACGGCCGCCTTCCACGCACGCTAAAGCGCCCCGACATAAGGCGGCGATAGACCCGGCTGGGTATTTTGCTGGGCTTTGGGTGGTGGGGCAGCATGATGCTGCGTCGATTAGGAAAGCCACCTATGACAAAGACCAAAAAGCCGGAGGGCATCGAGACAATCGCAGTCCCCTAAAAGCCTCAAGAAATCTTGCATCGGCTCGCGAGAATGTCTTGGCTGGCACCGGACAGCTCACTGCCCGGCACGTTATGCGCTGCGCAGATCTCCCGATGGAGCAGCAGCAGCAGCGGCAATTTCTCGGGTTTAGTTAGCGCTGCCTCAAAACAAAAGTGGTGCGACGAAATTGGGCACCGGAGATATTGAGAAAATCCTGGTGCTGCTGGGGAGGATTGAACTCCCGACCTCGTCATTACCAATGACGCGCTCTACCACTGAGCTACAGCAGCATACACCGAAGGTGCGGCCCTATGCGAAGGGACGGGGCGGTTGTCAAGCGGCTTGCGCCTTTGCGGGCGATTTGGCATCGGGTGCGCGGGCAGTCGGAATGGATCGGAGAAGGCACTTGGCAAAAGACGCGCAAGACAAAGAGCGGATTAAGGCCGAACGGTTGCGCGAGGCCCTGCGTGCGAATCTCCGCCGCCGCAAAGCAAAGCCGCAAAGCCCAGAACCGGACGCGCCAAAGGCATAGCCGCCCAGCGGCAGGGCAGGGACGATGGCAGCCGTGAAACGGAACCAAGAACTCGCGTTTTTCAACGATGGAGCTCTTGGGTCGCACTACGGCAATGCAGACATTTGGCAAAATGCGATTGGATGGAATCGTCACCACCCCATAAAATTCGGGCATTTGCGGCCAAAATGATCTTGGTACGCTGCATGCGCATAATCTCGCCGTTGCACCTTGCACGCGACTCGTGAATAGCACCGCAATGTTTTACCGACTTGCACGCCCCTTTTTGTTTCAGGCAGATGCCGAAACCGCCCACAACATGTCCCTTGCGGCGCTGAAAATGTTGCCGATCCCGTCTATGGGAACGCAGGACGCGGCTTTGCAGCAAAGCTTTGCTGGGCTGCATTTTGCAAATCCCATTGGGCTTGCGCCGGGCTATGACAAAAACGCCGAAGTGCCCGTTGAGATCATGCGCCTTGGCTTTGGGTTTACAGAGGTCGGTACGTTAACGCCGTTGCCGCAGGCGGGCAACCCAAAACCCCGCTTGTTCCGGTTGGTCGAGGACGCAGCGGTCATCAACCGTATGGGTTTCAACAACGAAGGACAGGCGGCGGCCATCGCGCGGCTGCAGAACATTCCGGACAAGGCATTGGCAGGGCCGCTGGGCATCAATATCGGTGCCAATAAGGACAGCGCCGATCGCATTGCCGATTATGTCATCGGCGTGCGTAATATGGAGCCTCTGGCCGATTATTTGACGGTCAATATCAGCTCGCCCAATACGCCAGGGCTTCGTGCGCTGCAGGACAAGGCTGCGTTGGATGATCTGTTGGCGCAGGTTATGGCCGCGCGGTCGCGGGCAACGCCGGTCTTCCTGAAAGTCGCGCCTGATCTGCAGCCAGCCGACATTGACGATATTGTCAGCGTGGCGATGGCGCGCGGCGTTGCGGCTTTGATCGTATCGAACACCACCATTTCGCGGCCAGACCTACAATCGAAACATGCAAGGGAAACCGGCGGCTTGTCGGGTGCGCCATTGCGTGACCTTGCACAGCAGCGCTTGATTGACTTTCGCAAAGCAAGTGGCGGGAAGCTGGGCTTAATTGGCGTCGGCGGGATTGCTTCGGCCGAAGATGCCTATGCGCGCATCCGTGCGGGCGCATCGCTGGTGCAGATTTACAGTGCGCTTGTCTATCATGGCCCCGGACTGGCGCTGAAAATCAACCGGCAATTGCTAAACCTTTTGCAGCGGGACGGATTTGCCAATATCTCGGACGCCGTCGGGACGGACGCGTAAATCCGGACTTGGCATTGTCCTATGAACAGGGCTAGGTATCGGGCATGAAAAAATTGTCCTTCGCGATCAGCGCACTCGTCCTTGCCGCTCAACCGGTTGTTGCCGAAAATGTCGGTGTCACATCATCGGCCGATCCCCGCGTTACCGAAGCGGGGATGGAAATGTTACGTCAGGGTGGTTCCGCTGCCGATGCGGCGATGGCCATGATGTTGGCGCTGACCGTCGTTGAACCGCAATCAAGCGGCATTGGTGGTGGTGGCTTCCTTTTGTATCAGGATAGCGCAAAGGGCGTTTTATCGACAATCAACGGGCGCGAGACGGCGCCAGCTGCGGCGACACCGGATCGTTTTGTCGGACCCGACGGCAAAGCGCTCGGTTTCTTGGAGGCCTTTCAGGGCGGACGTTCCGTAGGCGTTCCCGGCAATATCAAGCTTATGGCGGAAACCCACCGCAAATGGGGCAAGCTGTCTTGGGCGACGATTTTCAAGCCCGCCATTCGCCTTGCCGACAAAGGGTTCATCGTCAACAAGACGCTTGAATCACGGCTGAAGGGCATTCAGCCACTGTGGTCCAACTTTGATGCTGCGCGTGCGATTTACTGGCGGAACGGCGCGCCCGTGACCGCAGGCATGACGCTCAAGAATCCGGAGCTTGCCGCGACGTTAAAGTTGCTGGCGAAAAAAGGACCCGATGCATTTTACACCGGCCCCATCGCCAACCAGATTGTAAGTGCGGTCACGACGAGCAAGCTTAGCCCCGGCGACATGACCATGACGGACCTTGCGCAATATCGCGCAAAGGAACAGCAAGCGGTTTGCGCGCCGTACCGCGTCTATGTGGTGTGCGGCATGGCCCCGCCTTCATCAGGCGCGACGACGGTCTTGCAAATATTGGGCACGTTGCAGCGGTTCGACTTGGCAGCATCGGGCAAAGACAGCCCGAAAAGCTGGTATTTAATTGGTCAGGCGATGCAGCTGGCATATGCGGACCGCGAAAAATATCTGGCGGATGACGCGTTTGTTGACGTCCCAGTCGCAGGCCTTTTGAACCCCGAATATATCAAAGAGCGTTCCGCGCTTATTGACCCCGAAAAGGCGCGCATGGACTATCCGGCAGGGAACCCGCCCGGCGCGATGCCGCGCACGGCTGCCATTTCCAGCGAAGTTGCCGGCACAACGCATTTCACAGCAGTCGACCGCAATGGCAACATCGCCAATATGACATCGACGATTGAGGGGCCATTTGGCAGCCAGTTGGTCGCAGGCGGCTTCTTCTTGAACAATGAATTGACCGACTTCACCTTTTCACCCGAAAAGAATGGCGCCCCGGTTGCCAACCGCGTGATGGGCGGAAAGCGGCCATTGTCTTCCATGTCCCCCACAATCGTGTTTGATCGCGATGGCCGGGCGGTTCTCGCGCTTGGTTCAGCCGGCGGAAAACGCATCATCATGCACGTGACCAAGACGTTGATTGGTGTCATCGACTTCGGCCTTCCGCTCGATCAAGCGATTGCGCTGCCAAATATCTATTTTGGCGGTGGTGGTCTTGAGGTTGAACAAAATACCATGCTTTCGGCGATGTCTGATGGGCTCAGCAAATTTGGACAGACGGTTCGCCCGGTGGATTTGGGTTCAAAAGTTAACGGCGCGCAGCGTATCGGCAATAGCTGGACAGGGGCATCCGATCCACGCAGCGAGGGCACATCGGCCACTATCGACGCCAAGGGCAAAGTGCACGTAACCGTGCCGCGATTGGTGGATGAAGCACCAACGGAGGATGTCGGTTAACGCCAACAGCCCGTTGCGCCCAACGCATTGGCGCGCTAGCGTAATGCTTCAGAGTTCCATAATGGACCGCAAAATGTTCTTTAGGAGAGAATAAGTGGCTGCCGAGCAATTCGACGATTTTGACAGCTTCCCCAACCTCGTCACCATGTTTTTTGCGCGCGCGCGCTATCGCGGTGACGCACCATTTTTATGGGCAAAGCATGATTCTACGTGGCAATCCTTAAGCTGGGCTGAGGTCGCGCGCCAGGTTGCAGGATTTGCCAAGTCGCTGCGCCAGCTTGGGCTGGAAAAGGGCGACCGGGTCATGCTCGTGTCGGAAAATCGCCCCGAATGGTGTATTGCCGATCTGGGCATCATGGCCGCTGGATGCGTGACTGTGCCGACTTACGTCACCAATACCGAACGCGACCATCAACATATTCTCGACGACAGCGCCGCGCGCGCGGTGATTGTCTCGACGGCAAAGCTTGCCAAAACCCTGATGCCGGCGGCGTTGCGGTCGTCGCAAGCGGAATTCATCATCGCTATGGAACCGCAGCCAGCGGTGCAGCATGGCCAGTTGTCGATGCACCAATGGTCCGACATGGTTCAGGGCAATGACGCCGATGTACGGGCTGCTGAGGCGGCCATGGCGGCAGTGACGCGCGACGATTTGGCGTGCATCATCTACACCAGCGGTACCGGCGGTGCGCCGCGTGGTGTGATGCAGCATCATGGCGCGATATTGCACAATGTCGATGGCGCCGCTGAAGTGTTGCGCGAAGATTTTGGGCTGGACGAAGAAGAAGTGTTCCTGTCATTTTTGCCGCTGTCACATGCTTATGAACATAGCGGCGGGCAATTCCTGCCCATCAGCGTTGGCGCGCAAATCTATTATTCGGAAGGGCTGGAAAAGCTTGCTTCCAATATTGAGGAAACACGGCCAACCGTGATGGTGGTCGTTCCGCGATTATTTGAAGTCCTGCGGCAAAGAATGATCAAGGCCGTCGAAAAGCAGGGTAAGTTTCCAAATTACCTGCTCAATAAAGCCCTGACCATTGGCGAGCGCGACTATTCGGGGCGCAAGCGGCTTTCCGATGCGCCGATGCGGTTGATTTTATCGCGGACGATTAAGCCCAAAATTCAAGGGCGCTTTGGTGGCCGGATGAAGGCCATGGTATCGGGCGGTGCGCCGCTCAACCCCGACATTGGCGTGTTTTTCCAATCCTTGGGCATCACCTTGCTTCAAGGCTACGGGCAGACCGAGTCTGGCCCCGTCATCAGCTGCAACCGGCCGCAAGCGGGCATCAAGATGGATACCGTTGGCCCGCCGCTGAAGAACACTGAGGTCAAGATTGCCGAAGATGGCGAGATACTTGTGCGCGGTCCTTTGGTGATGAAGGGTTATTGGCGGAACAAGGCGGAGACCGACCGTGTCATCAAGGACGGTTGGCTGCACACGGGCGACATCGGCCATATTGATGATTGCGGACGTATCGCCATTACCGATCGCAAAAAGGACCTGATCGTCAACGACAAGGGCGATAACATCGCGCCGCAAAAGATTGAGGGCATGCTCACACTTCAGCCCGAAATTTTGCAGGCGATGGTTTCAGGTGACAAGCGGCCGTACATCGTTGGCCTCATCGTTCCGGATCCCGAATGGGCGTTGGAATGGGCGCGTGCGCAAGACATGAAATATGATTTCAATGACTTGCAGGCAAATCCGCAGTTTCGTGCTGCGGTTCGTGCCGCGGTTGACCGGGTTAACGCCGATGTGTCGGTCACCGAAAAGGTCCGCCAGTTCGAATTTGCTGATGAGCCTTTCTCAATAGAAAATGGCGAAATGACGCCGAGCATGAAAATTCGGCGCCATGTCATCCGCGAACGGTACGCCGCCCGCGTCAATGGCCTTTACAAGGACTGACGCGGCGCGACCTTTTGTCGGTTTGCGTATTTCGCGTTCAGCCATGCACTGACCTCGGAACGGATCCGGGGTTGGGTTTTCAGACGCGTTTTGATGGAACGGATTTTCATATAACTGCCCCCCGGCGGGGTGCTAGGCATTTTGCGCCCAGATAAGAAATTCGACATTGCCTTGCGGCCCTGTAATCGGGCTGGTGGTCAAACCGCGGACCGCCCAGTTTTTTTCGACCAAATAGTGCTGCACCTCGTTGCAAACGCGTTCATGGACTTCGGGGTCCCGCACAACGCCGCCTTTGCCCACTTCTTCGCGGCCCGCCTCAAATTGTGGTTTGATAAGTGCAATCAATTGCGCGCCGCTTTTGGCAAAGGTCAAAGGCCGATCTAGTACTTTGGCGAGGCCGATGAAGCTTGCGTCACAAACGATGAGGTCAACCGGTTCGGTGATATGGACGTCGGTCAATATGCGCGCGCTTGTCTGTTCATGAACCACCACGCGGGGGTCTTGCCGCAGTTTCCACGCAAGCTGGTTCGTGCCGCTATCGACGGCGAAAACGCGCGTTGCGCCGTGCGTCAGCATAACGTCGGTAAAGCCGCCCGTTGATGAACCCACATCAATGGCAACCATGCCGGCGACATCGATGGCAAATTCATCAAGGGCATGGGCAAGTTTAATGCCCCCGCGTGACACCCAGGGATGATCGCTGCCCCTCACACTAATGTCGGTATCTTCGGCAATTTGTTGCCCCGGCTTTAGTGCCTTGGCATCACCGATATAGACATGGCCCGCCATGACCAATGCCTGCGCGCGCGTCTTGCTTTCGGCAAGGCCGCGATCAACGATCAATTGGTCTAGTCGTGTTTTTTTGGTCGCCATGTCGCAACGCGCTAGCGGAGCAGATGCGATTTGGCCATAAGACAAAGTCATGCAAACCCGTAACCTGACTCTCATCGCAATGTTGCTGCTCGCATCCTGCGTTGCGCCGCCGCCACCGCCAGCACCAAGGGCCGCACCCGCGCCGCCACCAGTGGTCGCCACACCTGCGCCAACGCCGCCGCTGTCGGCGGATTGGAATGACTGGCCGTTTTCTGCGGGCGATTGGGTGTATCGGCGCGATGATCGCGGATCGGCCGCTTTGTTTGGACCGACTGGCCAAAATGCCGTCGTCAGCCTGCGCTGCGACCTGCAAAATCGGCGCATATATGTGTCGCGTGAAGCGACTGCACCCGGGCAACGCATTGTCATACGGACATCGTCGTCAACGAAGGAATTTGCTGCAAAGCCGGCCGGCGGAACGCCCGCCTATCTCGCAGCCGAAATCATGCCGATGGACGCGATATTGGATGCGATGGCGTTTAGCCGCGGGCGGATATTATTGGAAACCGACGGACATCCGCCCATCATTTTGCCCGCATGGGCAGAGATTGCACGCATTGTCGAAGATTGCCGAAAATAGCCATTTGACGACATCAAATATCACGGCGCGGAACCCCAATATTTGCCCGAAAAAAAATTTAATACAAGGCTTGTTTAAGTCACCCGTTTGATTCAACTTCGGTCCTGCGGAGGGCAGATATATGTTTGAAGCAAGCAATTTCCATTCAACGAAAGGAGGTGATCCGATGTCTCATGGTTCAGTTAAGAGGTCGGGGAATTCCGTTCGGGAGATCGGCCGCCGATGATATCGGCGATGCCGGTCACGGCATGAAAGCAACTTCCGGCAGCGGCATATCCGACCGCTGACCCATGTTTAAGGGCCGTTGGATCATTCCGGCGGCCCTTTTCTGTAACGCCTGTATGTCGCCATCTTGTCCGCCCGCAGCATCTTTTTGTCGAACAATAGTGGCAAATGATGTTCGAATGCTTACATCGGTCAAAAGATCAAAAAGGGGCATCACATTATGCAGTTTCTGCGCGTCAGCTGGAAAATATTGGTCGGGCTTAAAGACCTATTGGTGCTCTTTTTCCTGTTCTTTTTCTTCCTCGCGATATTTGCGCTTCTGAACGCCAGCCCCAATCCGGCGGTCGTGCGCGATGGTGCATTGTTGCTGAAACTTGATGGCGTTATTTCCGAACAGCCTGCGGAAGTTGACCCGCTGACAACGCTCACATCCTCATCCATGCCGACGGGCGAAATCCGGCAACGCGATGTCGTTCGCGCGCTCAAGCTGGCGGAAAAAGATAAGCGGGTAAAACTGGTCGTTGTCGACATGGAGCGGTTCATGGGCGGCGGACAGGCCAGCCTTGCAGCAATCGGCAACAGCCTTGAAGCGGTGAAAAAGGCGGGCAAGCCTGTCTATGCCTTCGCCACGGCCTATTCCGACGACAGCTATCAACTGGCGGCCCATGCCACGCAAATCTGGATGGACCCGTTGGGCGGCGCAATGATTACCGGCCCCGGCGGATCGCAGCCCTATTATAAAGGCTTGCTCGACCAGCTTGGCGTGAAGGCCAACATCTACCGCGTCGGCACCTTCAAAAGCGCCGTTGAGCCTTATACACGGTCAGAGCAGTCCCCTGAATCCAAAATGGCGATCAAGGGCGTGTATGATGAGGTTTGGGGACAGTGGAAAGCGGGTGTAGCCAAAGCGCGCCCTCAGGCACAATTGGACCGCATGCTGACCGACCCCGCCGGTGCAGTGGAGTCCGCCAAAGGTGATCTGGCGCAATTGGCGCTATCGACGCGTTTGGTCGACAAACTTGGCGACCGTATCGCTTTCGGTAAATTCATCGCCGGAAAGGTCGGCGCGGACGATAAGAAAACGACCGGCGGTTTTGCCCACACACCGATGGATGCATTACTTGCGAGCTATGGTCCAGCGACCGCCGGTGCGCAGATTGGCGTTGTGACCATTGCGGGTACCATCGTCGATGGCGAGGGCGGCCCTGGAACCGCCGCGGGCGATACCGTCAGCGGTCTTATTTACGATGCGCTCGACAATGAGGATTTGAAAGCTTTGGTGGTCCGCGTGGATTCGCCGGGCGGTTCCGTCATGGCGTCCGAAAAAATCCGTCTGGCGATTGAAGCGGCGAAGGCCAAGAAGATTCCGGTCATCGTTTCGATGGCGAATTTGGCCGCAAGTGGCGGTTATTGGATATCGCTTCCTGCGGATGTCATTTTTGCCGATCCTGCCACGATTACCGGATCCATTGGTATCTTTGGTGTCATCCCAAGTGCGGAGGCTGGCCTTGCGAAAATCGGGGTGAATGCGGACGGCGTGAAGACGACGCCATTGTCGGGCGAACCGGATATTTTGAACGGCTTCAGCCCCGAATTTGACCGGGTGGCTCAAAGCGCCATTGAGAATGGCTATCGCCAGTTCCTGACGCGCGTAGCAACGGCGCGTAAGAAAACGCCCGAACAAGTCGATGCCGTCGCCCAGGGGCGAATATGGGCAGGTGGCACGGCCCGCCAGCTTGGCCTTGTCGACAGGACGGGTGGTATGCATGATGCGCTTGCGGAAGCGGCAAAGCGTGCCGGATTGAAACCCGATGGATGGCATGCCGAATATATTGAACCGCCGACGAGCTTCGCAGGTACGTTGATCAGCGGCCTGATGCCAAAGCGGACGCAGGCTGCAGCACCGATGGATGTTTTTGCGCAAGCATCATGGCAGCAGCAGTTGCTGTTCCAACGGATTTCGGCTGATCTGAACATGCTGACTGGCGTGCGTGGTGCACAGGCCAAGTGCCTTGAATGTGTGGATTTTGGCGCACCCGCGACGGCAAAGGCTGATACTGGCTGGTTCGCAATGTTGATGAAGGCTTTAAGCTAAATAACTGTCATCCCGAACCCATGTCCGGGATGACAATTATGACGTTGGCTGCTTACGCCTTAATTGCGCAAATAAGCCCGGACGAGCTTACGACGCCGAGAATTTCGGGGTCCT
This sequence comes from Sphingorhabdus sp., assembly GCF_044338195.1. GTDB lineage: Bacteria > Pseudomonadota > Alphaproteobacteria > Sphingomonadales > Sphingomonadaceae > Sphingorhabdus_B. The sequence continues at coordinate 10,217 of NZ_JBIIMC010000007.1, forward strand.
GCAGCGAACGTGTGCGCTTCAGAAAGTCCTCGACGGTAATCTTGCGCATGTCCTGACCACGCAGCTTTTTAAGGCTGCTCAGTTTGTTCAACTGTATCAATGAAAGCCGGTCGACCATCCGGTCAGCCATGCAGGCTGCAATCGGTTGGGACAGACCGGCATCCATCAGCGCGGTTCTGACGCGTGTTTCAGGGGTGGCACATGCCGAGAGCGCCAGTGCAATTAGTGCGACCAGCGCTGCCCGTTTCATATACCGCGTTCCTTCGCACGTTCGACGCATTCCGTAATAATGCGCTTGGCGTCGTTTTCATCACCCCAGCCATTTAACTTGGCCCATTTGCCGGGCTCCAGGTCTTTATAATGGGTGAAGAAATGCTCGATCTGTTGAAGGACGATTGGCGGCATATCCTTATAGGTCACAACGTCTGAATAATAAGGGAAGGTCTTGTTGACGGGCACGCAGAGCAATTTTTCATCACCGCCAGCATCGTCTTCCATCATCAAAACGCCAATCGGGCGGCATTTGACCACTGCACCGGCTACGATAGGCGAACGCGCGACGACAAGTGCGTCCAACGGGTCGCCATCTTCACCCAAAGTATGCGGAACAAAGCCATAATTGGCGGGGTAACGCATAGGCGTGTGCAGGAAACGGTCTACGAAAAGAGCACCAGAAGCCTTGTCAAATTCATACTTTACGGGTTCACCGCCAATGGGAACCTCGATCAGCACGTTCAGGCTTTCAGGCACATTGTCGCCTGCTGGAATCAAATCAATACGCATGGGAGAATGCTTTCAAATTGTTTTTAGTTGGTCCGCCGCGGACTCAGCAAACGATCGATCGCCGTTTCACCCTTGCCCGTGGCTTCGAGGTGCGGATAGCGCAAGCCGCCCGAATAGGCGATGTCTATTTGCTCAAAACGTTTGTTGCGTTCCAATATAAGGCGCACGGGCTTTTCCCCATCCTTTGCGGCCTTGATTGCCGTACTGAATTCTACATCGACGGACGATGTTTCGGCAGGCACATCGACATGAAAGGCGTAAACCTGAACCGGGTCGCGGGTCCAACGCAGCGTCTTCCCGCCTGCACGGATCATAAGCCCCGTCATTTCGGCCAGTGCACCGCGTGGGCCATGCTTGCCGGGCAGCCACTGCGGGTAAAGCAGGATCAGCGGCTTGCCTTTTTCTACAGGAATGACCTGACGCACTTGGAAAATAGCGCGATCAACATCGGTTGCGTCCACAGACAAGATCATCGGTTCCGACAAGGGGCGGTCTTGCGGCTCAGGGATGTTCGAGACGATAGGCACTGGCTGCGGGGCACTGTTTTGCGCAGATGCTGCAGAAACGAGGCTGGCAGAAAGGGCGAATGCGGCGATAGCGCGCGACAATATGCGTGGATTCATGGGCCAGACTTTTGGCGAAAGCCGATTGGCGCGTCCAGCCCTATTCCACTATCAACAATTAGCCGCTAGGGCGCTTTAATATGGCAAAGATACAGACACCCCAAGCCGTTCGCGGTACTCAGGACATGTTCGGCGAGACAGAAGAGCGTTTTGCGTATGTCGTCGCAACATTTGAACGCGTGCGCAGGCTTTATGGATTTAAGGGGCTGCAACTGCCCGTCATTGAGCCAACGGCGGTATTTTCGCGCAGCCTGGGTGAGGCGACGGATGTTGTCTCAAAGGAAATGTACAGCTTCGAAGATCGCGGCGGGGATTCGATCACGCTGCGCCCCGAATTTACGGCGGGGATTGCGCGCGCGTACCTTACCAATGGCTGGCAGCAATTTGCGCCGATGAAGCTGTCGGTGCACGGGCCATTGTTCCGTTACGAGCGCCCGCAAAAGGGCCGCTATCGTCAATTCCACCAGATTGATGCGGAGATTATCGGCGCAGCAGAGCCTTCTGCCGATGTTGAACTGCTGGTGATGGCGGACCAATTGCTGAAGGAATTGGGCATAAATGACGGCGTGACGTTGCAGCTTAATACATTGGGCGACACGCCAAGCCGCGATGCGTGGCGGGCGGCATTGGTCGGCTATTTCAACGATCATAAGGCTGCGCTGTCCGAAGATAGCCTCGCGCGGTTGGAGAAAAATCCGCTGCGGATTCTGGATAGCAAAGACCCCAAAGATCGCCCAATTGCCGACGCCGCGCCGGTGATCGACGATTATTTATCGGGCGAGGCACAGGATTTCTTTGGCGCGGTCACAGCGGGCCTTGATGCCGCTGGCGTCGCTTGGACACGCAATGCTGCGCTGGTACGCGGGCTGGATTATTATCGCCACACCGCGTTTGAATTTGTGACCGACCGGCTGGGCGCACAGGGCACCGTGCTGGGCGGTGGACGCTATGATGGCTTGATCGAAAATCTCGGCGGACCAGCAACGCCAGCGGTTGGCTGGGCGGCTGGCATTGAGCGGTTGGGCATGTTGATTGATGCCGTACCAACACAGCAGATCGAAGCCATGATTGTTTTGGAAAATGACGCGGGTCTTGGGCATGCCTTCGCGCTTTTGCGTCAGCTGCGCCAAGCGGGAATTTCGGCCGACATGATTGCAACGGGCTCACCCAAAAAGCGTTATGACAAGGCCGTCAAGCAAAGCCCGGCTGCTATCCTGCGCGTCAATGAGGATGGCTATTACGGGATGTCCGGTGAAGGCAATAATGACCGGCTTAAGAGCGTACTTCAGTCGCTCGCATGACCAAAATCTCCCCGCAACGTATCGCGCTTATTGAATCGCGCTTTTCCGAGCTTGAGGCGCGGATGGCTTCGGGGCAGTTGGAGGGCGATGCCTTTGTCACGGCATCCAAGGAATATTCGGAGCTGGAACCGGTCGCCAAGGCCGCTGCCAATGTCCGGCGACTGCGCAAGGAAATCGAAACCTTGCAGCATATGTCGAAGGATTCTTCTGATCCCGACCTGCACGAAATGGCGATTGAGGAACTGGAGGAAGTCAGCAATCAGTTGGGCCAAGCTGAAACCGCTTTGGCGATCTCGCTCTTGCCGAAAGATGCCGCCGATGACCGGCCCGCCATGCTCGAAATTCGTGCGGGCACGGGCGGTGATGAAGCGGCGTTGTTCGCCGGTGACCTCTACCGCATGTACGAACGCTATGCCGCGGGGCAGGGGTGGAAGATCGAACCTATCTCGATCAGCGCGTCCGACGTGGGCGGGTTCAAGGAAGTTGTTGTCGCGATCAAGGGCAATGGTGTTTTCGCCAAGCTGAAATATGAAAGCGGCGTCCACCGTGTGCAGCGCGTGCCCGTGACCGAAAGCGGCGGCCGCATTCACACCAGCGCAGCGACGGTTGCGGTACTGCCGGAGCCGACCGAGGTTGATATCCAGATCGAAGCGCGCGACCTGAAAATCGACGTGTACCGTGCGTCGGGTGCAGGCGGACAGCACGTCAACACCACGGACTCGGCCGTGCGCATTACCCACTTGCCGACGGGCATTGTTGTGACCTGTCAGGATGGGCGCAGCCAGCACAAGAACAAAGAACAAGCGATGCAAGTGCTGCGCGCGCGCATGTACGAAAAAGAACGCGAGGAAGCCCAAGGCGCGGAGGCCGAGGCGCGCAAAGCGATGGTTGGTTCAGGCGACCGTTCGGAACGCATCCGCACCTATAATTTCCCGCAAGGCCGCGTGACCGACCACCGGATCAACCTTACGCTGCATAAGCTTCCGGAGATATTGGAGGGCGGTGGCCTTGGTGAATTGGTCGCGGCGTTGATCGCCGAGGATCAGGCCGAGCGCATGGCGGGTCTGTCGGATTAATCCTGTAATCTCTCTACCGTTATCCTGAACTCGTTTCAGGATAACGCACCGCCGTTGCCTGTTATCCTGAAACAAGTTCAGGATGACGAAATGGCGTTAAGTGGCTTCAGACCACCAAACGCCCATGGTCCAACTTCGGCAACACATAACGCGCAAACATGTCGCATTCGTTGATGTGCGGGTAACCCGACAAAATGAACGCTTCGATACCGACGGCGCGATATGCCTCGATTTTGGCGAGCACTTGGTCCGGGTCGCCAACGATCGCAGCGCCGCAGCCTGAACGTGCACGGCCAATTCCGGTCCACAGATTGTCTTCCAAATATCCGTCGTTCGCTTCCGATTGCGCGCGCAATTCGGCCTGATGCGCCACACCGAAGGTTTGCGTATCCAAGGATTTGTTCCGGATTGCTTCGCCTTGCTGCGCATCCAGCTTGGACAAGAGGCGGTCCGCATAGGCCCGGGCTTCAGCTTCGGTTTCACGCACGATCACATGCGCGCGGAAGCCATATTTCAACGTCCGTCCAAATTTTGCGGCGCGCGCGGTCATGTCTTCGACAAGGTCCTTTGCGCCCTGAACCGTTTCCGGCCACATCAAATAGACATCGCAACCTTCGGCAGCAGCGTCCTTTGCGGCGGGCGAGAGACCACCGAAATATAGCGGCGGGCATTTGCCGCTGACGGTCTTCATGCGCGGCGGGTCGAGATCGATTTTATAATGTTCGCCATCAATCGACAGATGTTCGCCGTTCAACAATGTCTTGAGGATGTGCATCGCTTCGACCGTCCGGCGATAGCGTGGTTCGCTGTCCATCTTGTCACCCGGCAAGTCAGACGAGATGATGTTGACGTTCAACCGCCCACCCGAAATCTGGTCCAGCGTGGCAATCTGCCGCGCCAATTGCGGAGGCCAGCTTTCGCCAATACGCACCGCCATCAGCAATTTGATGCGTGTTGTCAGCGCGGCAATGGCGCTGGCAAAAGCAGTGGTATCCAACCCAAGTGCGTAGCCCGAGGGGAGCAATATATTGTCGAACCCGCCCTTTTCAGCAGCGAGCACGATATTGCGGCAATGCTCCCAACTCGACGCGAGCATGGGATCGGGTAGCCCAAGAAATTCATAATCATCGTCGCATAATGCGGAGAACCAGCTGACTTCGATGGGATTTTTCATGGCAGCGGAACTCCTCGCGCGGCGACCAGCACGCTATACCAATCAGCGCGGGTCCATTTGATTTTGAAGGCATCGGCAGCCTCAATGATGCGTGCCGGGTTTTGCGAACCGACAATCGGAATTGGCCGGGCAGGGTGCGCCATAATCCAGCTATAGGCCGCTGCGGTGCGCGAAACGCCATGCGCTGCTGCAACGCTCGACAGGGCTGCCGCTACATTTTGTTCGCGCGTGTCGCCGGGATTGCCGATACGACCGCCGCCAAGTGGTGACCACGCCAACACGGCCAAATCCATGGCGATGGCTTGATCAAGCTCGCCATTTTCGATGGTATCGATCCGCAATGGGGAAAGCTCCGGCTGTGTCGAAACAATCGGAACACTGCTGAACTGTGCCAAGGTCGTGATTTGCGCCGTCGTGAAGTTCGACACACCAAAGGCGCGGATTTTTCCGGCTTTATGCGCGTCTTCAATGGTCCGTGCGATTTCTTGCGGGTGGGTGAGGATATCGGGACGGTGTATTTGCCACAGGTCGACATAGTCAGTGCCCAAACGCGACAGGCTGTCGTCAATCGCCTTGGTCAGATATTCCGCGCTGCTGTCATATGGCGTCGGCGGGGTAATTCCGCCTTTCGTGGCCAGCACCATCCGGTCACGATATTCCGGCGCCTCTGCAAATACGCGGCCAAGCAGTTCCTCTGCCTTGCCAAAGCCTTGTTCGCCAAAGCCATAGATGTCCGCCGTATCGAAAAGGGTTATGCCTGCTTCGAACGCCGCATCAATGGCCGCGCGGGCTGCGGAGATTTCAAGACCCGCAAAGCGCCACATGCCCCAGGCAATCGATGAAATTTCAATGCCGCTCTTGCCCAAAAGGCGCGTGGACGGGGGTGTTGGAAGGGTCATGTGTTTTTGCTCTTTTTTATGGAAGGTGAATAAGGTGGGGCAACCGACTCGCGGCTGATGAGTTCATGGGGAAGGCGGCGATGCTCAATTCCGCCCTCGCCAAATAATAGGTCGGCAGCGGTCGACGCAAGGTCGCGTACAGGCTGGCGCACGGTGGTTAAGGGCGGCCAAACAACGCGGGCAAGCGTGGTGTCGTCAAACCCTGCGACAGACAATTGTTCAGGTACCTGAATGCCGCGGCGATGGGCCACGGCAAGGACACCCGAGGCCATGTCATCGTTCGATGCAAAGACTGCCGTGGGGGGATATTTCAGCGATAGAAACTGCTCTGTCGCCGCAACGCCGCTTTCAAAATCAAAATGACCCTCGGCGATCAAGTCGGGATCTACCGATATGCCAACGCGGCTCAGCGCGCGTTCATATCCTGCCTGCCGTTCCGCGCTCGCCATATGGTTCGCATGACCCTTGATAAAGGCAATCCGCCGATGTCCAATGTTGATGAGGTGCGTCGTCATGTCGTCCGCGGCCTGCATATCATCCATGAATACCGAGCTGGTAAGCGCATGGTTGGTGCCGGGGGAAATGCGCACGAAGGGAATGTTCATCGCCTCAAGGACGTTCAACACGGGGCCGCAATCGGTGACAGGTGAAGACAATATCGCACCATCCACATGCGTCTGCCGGACCATGCCGCGCACCTGCTCGCCCACATCGGGGTCGGACACGTCGACGGGCTGGGCAATCAGGCGCATGCCTTCTTCATGGCAGCGGTCCCAGCAGCCCTGCATAATCTGGTGCATGTAATACGGGCTGTGATTGTCATAAATCAGCGCAATTTGGCCTGACTTCGTGCCCGCCAATATGCGCGCTGCGATGCTGGGCGAAAAGCGCAGCTCCGCCATTGCGGCGTCGACCTTCGCTTTGGTGTCTGCACTGACATATGGGTGGTTGTTGAGCACGCGGCTGACGGTTTTGACGGCCACACCGGCGAGCTTTGCAACATCACGGATATTGGATCGGCTGTTCATGACCTGAATTCCCGCGTGATCGCGCTGAACAGCGATGCGTGCGCGCTGTCCTTGCGGGTGAACACGGGTGGCTGCCCATGCGGAGCCGCGATGTCATATGTGCCCTTGGCGAAAATGTCGCCGGACCAAAGATGGACCCAATCGCCATCTGGCAACGTGACGTTGCGGCTGCTTGCACCCTCTTGGACCACAGGTGCGACAATCATGTCCGCGCCATAGAGATACTGGTCCTGAATGTCATAATAGGCCGCTTCGTCATAGTGCAGGAACAACGGACGTTGAAGCGGCAGGCCCGTCGCCACAGCCTCGTCGGACAAAGCCCGGACATAAGGCGCAAGGCGGGCATGCACTTGGCTCATCCGCGCAAAATGCGTGAGTATTTCGGCGCTGCTATCGAGTTGCAGATTGTCTGCTGGACGATTGCCCTCATGACTGCGCATGACGGGCGCAAAGGCCGCCAAGTCAATCCAGCGGTGCATCAATTCTGCGGTCCGGACCACGCCATGCAGGCTGGTATATCCGCCGAGGTCGCTGTGGTGATAGGCGTTGCCCAGCAATCCGGACGATAATGCCGCCGTGATGACCGTGTTGATCCCGTCGTGGCGGGTGAAGTCGACGCATTGGTCGCCCGCCCACAATAATGGGCAATGCGCCTGCACGCCCGAAAAACCGGCGCGCATGAAAAATGTTGCGTCATGCGTTTTGCCGCGCGATGCGATGGCGTCAGCATTGACCTTCGCCCAAAGCACGGGCCAACGATTATGCGCCTCCATCGGGTCAGACCCGTCGAACAGGCGCACATCCGTCGGCAGATATTCGCCAAAATCTGCCATCCATCCCGAAAGCCCGAAGTCGAGCATTTCCTGACCAATGATGCGGTCGGCAAACCACGCCGCGGCGGCAGGGTTTGTGAAATCCACAACGCCTGCGTCAAATTCGCCGAAGTCGACGGCATAAGGTTCGTCGTTGTCCTGCCGCAGCGCGAGGAAGTTGGCGGCGCGTGCCTCTTGATATAGCGACCCATCCACCGCCAGATAGGGGTTTACATAGCCAAGGAAGCGAATGCCGCGTTCGGCAAGCGCGGCGATTTGTGCGGGTAAATCCGGATAGCGCGCAGCATTCCATTTCCAGTCCCAGAACAATCGCTTGCCAAAGCTGGTCTGACGAATGCCGATCCAATCTTCGCACCACAGGCCCGTAATTGTGGCGCCCGATGCTGCAATTTTTTCGAACCGGTCAAAGGTGTCGACGCCATCCTTCAGCCCGATGATCGCACCGGAAATGGCCCAATCTGGCAGGGCAGGCTGGCGACCAAAGCGATCAGACATTTTGGTCACAAGCGCGGGAAGCGTCGGCGCGTCAAAAAGCTCCAGATCGACATTTGCCGACCAGCATTCGACCCCGACCCGGCCCGCTGCAGTCAGATCAAGCACCGAATAAGCCGCCGTTTCGAGGTGCACCGCATAACGCGCACTGCTTACCCATGTCGGTTGCGGATAATTGGTGGTCCAATAGTCACCACCGGCCAAACCACTTGCATCCATCGTCTGCGTAAGCGCGGTCGACTTATCGCGGCCAACGCCGGGTTCCGATGTCCAGAACGGAAAACGCCTGCCGTTGAGGCGCAAATAGGACATCTGTTCGCCGCCGCCCCAAAAGGCTTCGGACGTCGCGCACTGCATATCTATCCAAAGCCGGTTAAAGGCCGGATCTGTGCAGCGAAATGTGAGGATGGATTGCAGCGCCCGTTCCTCAAGCAGCAGCGTTGCGACGATGTCAGGCTGCTTTGCGTTCCAAAGCTGGATACCGCCATCGACTTGGGCGAAGCAATCAAGCGCCAATCGTGCTTCAACGATGTCGTCTATGCGAAAATTGCCGCGGACCATTTCCAGATCAGGCGCGCCAATACCGATGCTGATCGCTGGCGCGTCATTCCGGTGCGATAACATGCTGATGTCACCATGCAGCAGGTCAAAACCTTCAGGATGCATGATGACTGTAAATGGCACCTTCTGTCCCTCTCGCTGTTTCGGGCCTGTGACTATGGCAGTATTGCAACAGTCACGGCTTAAATAACGTCACTATATGACACCGCTAGACATATTGAGTCAATCTGGTAACAACCCGCCCATTGATTAGGTATATCCCAGAATAGCTTTTGTTGCTTGAGAAAACTCAAGTGATTTGGTTGAGAAGCGGATAGCCATTTTTAGGGAGGTACATGATGTTCAGTTCTGAATTTAAGAAAACGTCTTTCATTCGCGCGTCGTTGCTCGCAAGCGCCGCAATTATGGCTGGGGTCAGCCTGCCCGCGATGGCGCAGACCGCTCCGGCAGAAGATGAATCGGCCACTGCAGAAATCATCGTAACCGCGCAAAAGCGCGAAGAGCGTTTGCAGGATATTCCGCTCGCTGTATCCGTTGTCGGCGGTGAGGCTATTGCCAATAATGGCGGCGTCACGCTTGAAAATGCGCAGTATCTCGTTCCAAGCTTGAACTTCCGCAAGGCGGGTACGTCGCTGAACCAGGCATTGTTCCTGCGCGGCGTTGGTACCATCAACTTTTCGATTGCCGCTGAACCATCGGTTGCTGCCGTTCTTGACGGCGTTGTCTTGAGCCGCGCTGGCGAAGGTTTTACCGATTTGTTCGACGTTGAGCGTATCGAAGTCCTGCGCGGACCGCAGGGTACATTGTTTGGAAAGAACGCATCGGCTGGTGTTGTCAGCATCGTAACGAAGCGTCCAACAGCAGAATTTGGCGCGACCGTTGAAGGTTCATTCTTCGCGAAATCCGAATATCGCGGTCGTGCGACCGTTAACGTGCCGCTGAGCGCCAATGTGCGTTCGCGCTTCACCGGATTTTACGGAAGCTATGACGGCAACATCAACAATTTGACCACGGGCAACAAGGTCAATGGCTATGAACATTACAGTGTTCGTGGCGCGATTGAAGCCGACGTTAGCGAAAATGTCATGCTGACGCTGCGCGCCGATTACCGTAAAGCCAACGATGATTGCTGTGCGGAAATTATTGGCAACACGCCAACGAACGCAGCCGCGCTGGCGCTCGCTGGAACGGGTTTCGATCGTTCGGATTCACGCAACATCCGGCAGAACCTTGTCACCACGACTAAGGAAGAAAGCTGGGGCATTGCGCTGCAAGCAGATATCGAACTGGGTGAACATAGCTTGACGTCGATCACCAGCTATCGTGGTTGGGATAATACCGAAATTCGCGATGGTGACTGGCTCGACCGCCCCTATGTTGGTTTGAACCAATTGCACGATAATGGACCGCAAACATCGACTACCTTTAGCCAGGAAATTCGCGTTGCTTCGCCGACCGGTGAATTCCTCGAATATGTCGTCGGGGCATATTATTCAAAGGCCGATTCTGACCGTACATTCACGCGCGAGGTGATTACCTGTTCAGCATCGACGCTCGCTGCGGTTGTGCCCGGCCTCGTCCCCTGTTCGACCGCTGCAGGCGTTTCGACGATCACAACCCCTGCCGGAACCGCGGACTTTGGATCGACGTTCAAAAACATGTCGCTATTTGGTCAGGCTACGCTCAACCTTTCCGACAGCCTGCGTTTTATTGGTGGCTTGCGCTACACAAATGACGAATTGGATGTAAACCATATCCGCCGCACCTCGCTCGCAGGTCCAGGCGTGCAACCAAATTTTGACGCTGGCGTTTACAATAATGGTCTCGTGGCAACCGCGCCTGCTACTGGCTTTGTGGCAGGCGCGTCAAACGGCGTTCCCTTCACCGCCAGCACCAGCAACAATAACCTTTCGGGTAAGGCAGCCGTTCAGGCGGACCTGACTGAAAACAATATGGCTTATGCGAGCTACACGCGTGGTTATAAGGGCCCTGCCTACAACATCTTCTATAACCTGACGACACCCGGCGCTGGTGTTATCGCACCAGAAACGGTCAACGCGTATGAAGTGGGCTTGAAAAATACCCTTTTCGACGGCGCCCTGATACTTAATCTCGCGGCATATTATGCCAAGTATAACAATTATCAGGCAAACAGCCCAGACTTCGTAGCCGGTGTTCGCACCACGCGCCTGACCAATGCAGGTTCGGTATCAACCCAAGGTTTCGAGGTTGATTTTGTTGCGACGCCATTGCGTAACTTCTCGCTTTCGGGCGGCGTTGCTTACAACAAGGCGCAGGTTGAGAATTTCCGCTTGCCGCCAGGTGCCGATGCATCGCAATTGGTTGCCAAGGGCACGCCTTTGGCGAACGCACCAAAATGGAAAATGTCGTTTGGCGCACAATATGACATTGAAACGTCAGGCTTTGCGAATATCGAGTTGGCAAGCCAGATCTCAAGCCAGTCCGACCAGATTTACGAAGCGAGTGCGAACCCAGCTGTTCGCCTTGGCTCGACCGTAGAGGGTTATGCGATTGTCGATGTGTCAGCAGCCTTGGTTGATCCTAACGATGGCTGGCGGATCGCGCTGCAGGTGAAGAACCTGTTCGATAAAAGCTTTGCTTCTTCGATCGTATCGGGTGGCCCTGGCGGCGCATATCGCTACATCATCCCCCGCGAGGCGGATCGGTATGTTGGCGTAACTGCAAAGATCAATTTCGGCGCGAAATAACCAAAAGCCGTCAAGGCACACAAAAAAGGCTGGAATCCGCGATGGGTTCCAGCCTTTTTTGTTTTCAAATTTCAGAGGAGAAAGCGAGGACGGTTGGCGTGAGACCAGAGGCATAGCACCCCGTCCTTTGCCCGATGCCCATATGTAAAGGAATTCGACAAGAAACCGACAATGGCAGACAAATGACGTTTACAGATGTAGTCGAATCGACTACGTCTGTAGTCGGAGATTTCAAAATGTCATCAGAACGTATCAGCGACGCTGAATTAACAATCATGGAAATCCTGTGGGAGCGCGCGCCGTTGACGGCGACAGACGTCGCTGCGCGCTTACCCGATGATCGTGACTGGTCGTTACCAACCGTGAAAACCTTGCTGTCGCGCCTGCTGACCAAAGCAGCTGTTGAACATCGCGCCGACGGACGTCGGTTCTTATACTCCCCTCTTATTGATCGCGAAGACTATGTTTCGCATGAATCCAAGCGGCTAGTTGATCGGCTTTTTGGGGGGCGGTTCATGCCGCTGGTTGCGCATCTTGCCGAGCAGGAAAAGCTGAGCGACGCTGACATTTCCGAAATCGAACGACTGTTGCGGGAGATGAAATCATGAACACTGACTTCATGGGCGCTTGGCTGTTTGATACCTTATTGACAACGACATTGCTGATGGCCGCTATTTTGATTGTACGGCGGCCTGTCGCCAAATATTTTGGTCCGACCATCGCATATGCGCTTTGGCTGATACCCGCTGCTCGGGTGTGCATGCCCACGATCGAAGGGCCATCCATTTCAACAGCTGACGGCGGCATTGCTATCCAAGACACGGTGAGGGAAGCCGTGCTCGCAGGGCTATCGTCGCCAGATGCTATCGCCAGTGCGACACGCTCGGCACATGCCCTCCCTACGATTGATTTTCTGGCACTCGGTGTGATGACCTGGCTTGGTGGCGCGGTGCTGTTGTTCATGTTCCAGATGATCCGTTACGCCGCAATGCGTGATGACCTTTTGTCCGAAGCGACAGACATCGCGGTTGTCGATGGCGTCAAAATCGTCGCATCTGATCAGGTGGCCGGACCATTGGCTTTTGGCCTTTTTCACCGCGTGATCGCGGTGCCGCAAGATTTTACCAACGCCTATTCGCCTGCCGAACGCGACCTGGCGATTGCGCATGAAATGGCGCACCACAAATCGGGCGATCTGTTCGCCAATCTGGCCGCTTTCATCATCCTGTGCCTGCAATGGTTCAACCCGGTTGCGTGGATCAGCTGGAACGCATTCCGGTTTGATCAGGAAGCGGCGTGCGATGCGCGCGTGCTGGCGGGAAAGGGCCCGGAAGAGCGTGCGATGTACGGTAAGGCGTTGGCGAAGACAGCATTTGATGGCGTGCCGACCTTTGCGACGGCATTGAATTCACCCAAAACAATAATTGAACGATTGAGGAGAATAACGATGAAGGACACCAGCAATACCCGCCGTTCACTTGGCAAGATTGGCATCATAACAGCTGCTGCAATCATATTGCCGCTGACCGCGACCATAGTTCCCGCGGTCGTTGCGCAGGACAAAGTGGCGACGGAAGAAAGTAAGCCTGAAGCAGTCAAGCGCGAGGTCCGGATAATTAAGCTGAAACGCGACGGAGAGACGGTCGACATAGTCGGTCCGGACGACATGGGCGGCGAAGTGACTAAGGTCGAACGTGACGGGAAAACCTTCATCTTCCGCACCGATAAGAAATTGTCGCCGGAAGACGTCGAAAAGCTGATCGATGGAGCGGAAAAATCCCAGAAAGAGGCTGAAGATGCTGTGGCGCAGGCCGACAGCGCAAAGGGTGCTGAAGGCAATACGCCCGCGCCCGCCAAAATCCGCCGCGTGGAAACCATTCGCGTCAAGGGCGACATGGATATCGCTTCATACATCCCCGAAATCGACATTAGCGAAATCCCGAAAGACTGTCGTGAAGGCCAGTCGGTGACCACCGATGTCAGCGGGTTCGACGGCAAGCAAAAATCGCGCGTCCGGTTGGTTATGTGCGGCAAAGGGCAAGCGAAATTAGCACGGGCCGAAGCGATCAAAGGCTTGCGTGAGGCGCGTGATGAAATTCGGAAGGACAAAGAAATGCCCAAGGGCGTTCGCAAAGATGTCGTAAAACAAATCGATCTGCAAATTCGTAAGCTGGAAGCACAAGGCGACGCAACGGAATAAACGGAAATCCATTCGCTGGGCTAACACGCTCCGCAGTTGACAGACCATTTGGGGCGGTTTTCGCAAACCGCCCCTTTTTCTTTGCGCCACATTGCGCCATAGCCATTTCATGAGCAACTGGCCCGATAGCATAGAAGCTGGCGAAACCGAGCAGCACGAACCACTTGTGCGCCGCGTGCTTGCGCCCAATGCCTCCCCGTACACCTATACAGGCACGCAAACCTGGTTGGTGGGCGCAGGGTCCGATGTCGCGGTAATCGACCCGGGCCCAGTCGGTAGCGGAATGAGCGTCGGCGATCCGGCTGATATCAATGGCGAGGGTCATGTCGAGGCGATCTTGCGCGCTGTTGCCGGCAAGCGTGTTGCAGCCATCATGTGCACGCACACCCACCGCGATCATTCGCCAGCAGCGGCACCGTTGAAGGTGGCGACAGGCGCGCCCATCATTGGTTGCGCGCCGCTTGTCTTGCGCGACGATGGCCCGCGTTCCGATAGTGCTTTTGACCCGGATTATGCCCCCGACCGCATCCTTACCGACGGTGAACGTATTTCAGGCGACGGGTGGACGTTGGAAGCCGTCACGACCCCCGGCCACACCAGCAACCATATATGCTATGGACTGGTCGAGAGCGGGGCGCTGTTTACCGGCGACCATGTCATGAAATGGTCCACCAGCGTCGTCAGCCCGCCCGATGGTGATATGAGCGACTATTTGGCGTCTCTGCAAAAATTATATGAGCGCACGGACCGTATTTATTACCCCGCACATGGACCGGCGGTCGAAAACCCTCGGCAGCTTGTGCGCGGCATGATTGGACACCGGCGCCAGCGGGAGCGCCAGATTTTGAATTTGCTTGAGGCAGGCGAGGGCCACATTCCCGAAATGGTCGCTGCGATGTACAAGGGGCTCGATCCGCGTCTGACGGGCGCTGCCGGTCGTTCCGTGCTGGCGCATCTCATCGATTTGCAAAATCAGGGCCGGGTGACTGCCCAAGGCGAAGGTTGGCATTTAATCCCGTAAAAAACAGCGTAAAAGCGCGCGCCAGAACTTGTTTCGATCGGCCTTATCGACCACATAGGGCTTCACTTGAGACGCAGATGACAAATCTGCAACGCAAAGGTACGATAGCATGAACGCCCCGACGCCCCGCGAAAATTTACAAGGCCTTGATCTGCTCGCAGAGATCAAACGGCTGAAAAAAGAACGCAACGCGGTCATTCTCGCGCATTATTACCAAAAGCCAGAAATTCAGGACCTTGCCGATTTTGTGGGGGACTCGCTTGAACTCAGCAAGCGTGCGGCGGAAACCAACGCGGATGTTATCGCTTTTTGCGGCGTTAAGTTCATGGCCGAGACCGCGAAGATATTGAGCCCGCAAAAGACCGTCATTTTGCCCGATATGGCGGCGGGTTGTTCATTGGAAGATGCGTGCCCCCCCGGAAAATTCAAGGCTTTCCGGGAAGCACATCCCGACCATATCGCGCTGACATACATCAATTGTTCGGCGGAAGTGAAAGCGCTGTCTGATATCATCGTCACATCCTCAAGTGCTGAAACGATTTTGAGCCAGATTCCACCCGAACAAAAAATCATTTTTGGGCCGGACCGGCATTTGGGCGGCTATCTGAGCCGTAAGTTCAACCGTGAAATGCTGCTGTGGCCGGGCGTGTGCATTGTGCATGAGGCGTTTTCGGAAACCGAATTGCTGAAACTGAAAGCGCAGCATCCCGGGGTTCCTGTGGCCGCACATCCCGAATGCCCGCCGCACATCATCGATCATGCGGACTATGTCGGCAGCACCAGCGGTATCCTGCAATATGCGCAGACGATAACGGGCGACACGCTCATCGTCGCGACCGAGCCGCACATCATCCACCAGATGGAAAAGGCGGAACCCACCAAGACCTTCATCGGTGCGCCGGGGGCTGACGGCAACTGCGCCTGCAATATCTGCCCTTATATGGCGCTCAACACGATGGAGAAGCTGTATCTCGCGCTGCGCGATCTTCAGCCGCAGATTCATCTCGACGAAACCGTCGGTTTGGCTGCCAAGAAGAGCCTCGACCGCATGCTTGAAATGGCAAGCGGGACCGTCGGTAAAGGCGACCTAGGTCGCGCCTAGCCCGATCTGCAGAAAATTTGGACGTGATTGGCTGGATGCGGGTGGACGCTAAAAAAGCGTCTTCATCTGACGTTCAGCGAAATGCGTAAATATACCCTCGCATTCGCCGTTATATCGATATAATACAGCCACGCGATGCTTTTCCGGCGCTCCTCTTCTAACATTCCTTCGGATATTGATGGTCGGCTTGCGGCCTTCGATGAAAGCTATGCGCAGCGCTTTCCCGATGATCCGCAGCCTTGGAATCCCGATGCTAAGCCAGCGTCGACACGGCGCCTTATCTTGGGCAAGACCCGCTGGTGGTGGTTTAGCCGAACCAGCGCGGCCCTGCTTGGCCTGTTTATATTGTTGATATTGTGGCTTGCGATTACGGCGCCATTGTCCAAATCGCTTCAGCCCATCGCACCGCCGCGCATTACTCTGCTGGCGTCGGATGGTACGCCCATCGCACGGAACGGGGCTATCGTCGACAAACCGGTTGATGTCGGCACGCTGCCCCCGCATGTGGTGCAGGCGTTTTTGTCTATCGAAGATCGCCGATTTTATTCGCATTTCGGTATCGACCCCCGCGGCCTTGCGCGTGCGTTTTGGTCCAATGCTTTTGGCAGCGGAATGACGCAGGGCGGAAGCACGATTACGCAGCAGCTCGCGAAATTCACGTTTCTGACGCCGGAGCGCAGCCTTACGCGCAAGGCGCGCGAGATGCTCATTGCCTTCTGGCTGGAAGGGCGTTTGACGAAGGACGAAATTCTTGAGCGCTATTTGTCGAACGTCTATTTTGGCGACAATGTGTACGGCCTGCGCGCAGCGTCTTTACATTATTTCTACAGGCAACCCGAGCGGCTGACACTCAGCCAGTCGGTGATGCTTGCCGGACTTGTTCAGGCACCGTCGCGGCTTGCCCCGACAAAGAACCCCGAACGGGCGGCCAAGCGAGCGCAATTGGTGCTGAATGCAATGGTCGCCAATAATGTTATTACGCGGGCCAAGGCCGACGCGACACCGGTCGCGCGGCTTGACGTTCGCGTGCGGGAAACGCTGCCCACGGGCACCTATTTTGCGGACTGGGCCATTCCCCAGGCACGGCTGCTGACCGACAGCGGTTATGCCGACGTCAGGATTACCACGACATTGGATGCGCGATTGCAGAACATCGCCCGCAAAGTTGTGGCGCGATCCGCCGTTGGCAATGCCCAAATCGCGCTCGTTGCCATGCGCCCCAATGGCGAAGTCGTGGCCATGGTCGGTGGCCGAAGCTATAAGGATTCCGCGTTCAACCGCGCGACACAGGCAAAGCGGCAGCCGGGTTCGACCTTCAAACTGTTTGTCTATCTGGCGGCGCTCCGTTCGGGGATGACGCCTCAATCGTTAATTGCCGATACGCCGATCAATGAAGGCGCGTATCGCCCCAAAAATTCGGGGCAGAATTACCGCGGTGATATTACGCTGGAGCAGGCATTTGCCCAGTCAAGCAACGTGGCTGCGGTCCGCCTCTATCAAAAAGTTGGCGGCGAAGCGGTGGTACGCGCAGCGACGGATCTCGGCGTGCGCAGTCCATTGACGATGGACCAGAGCATGGCGCTGGGCAGTTCGGGCCTGACGCTGATTGAGCTGACCGCTGCCTATGCCGGTGTGGCTGGTAACCAGTGGCCCGTTGAACCGCACGCCATCAAACGCGAAGAGCAAGGATGGATCGAGTGGCTGTTCTCTGGACCGCGTTCATTCAGCAGCCGTACGCACCAGATGTTGCTCGATTTGCTGGGTGCGACGGTCAATAAGGGGACCGGACGCGCGGCGCGGCTGTCCATCCCCGCTTATGGCAAAACCGGAACGAGCCAAGATAACCGCGACGCATTATTCGTCGGATTTGCGGGTGACTTGGTCGTCGGTGTCTGGATCGGCAATGATGACAACACCCCGTTGCGCGGCGTTAACGGCAGCGGTTTGCCGGCGCGCATCTGGCGCGATTTCATGGCGCAGTCGATCCGCAATGCGGCGCCTGCGGCAAGGCCAAAGCTGCGTCAGCAACCTGATCCCGAAGGCCCGATTGAACCGTTGGATTTACCCGAGCTCAGCGAATTTCCTGTCGATGTTGGCAACGCGGAAGTCCGGATTGACCAAGGACAGGGTGTGACCGTGAACGCGGAGGTCGGTGGCATGCCGGTGGAGGTCAAGCTTAACCGTGACGGTATGAATATCCAGCCCGCGCCGCCCGAAACCCGACCAGCGCAAGGCCCGCGATGATGGTCGTCCGGTCCTTGCATTCAAGCATCAAAAAACTCGTGCTCGCATTGGCATGTGTCCTCAGCGCGGTCGTTGCGACCCCGGTATATGCAGATGCCAGTGATATTAGCGCTGCCGCACGCAGTGTCGTGCGCATCGTCGTTTTTAGCTCCGCAGAAGGCCAGCAGACCATTGTCAGCATTGGCTCTGGCGTGGTTGTTGACCGCAACAAGGTCGTTACCAACGCCCATGTCGTTGAACAGGCGCGCTTCGACGACAGTGTCGAAATTGTCGTTGTGCCCTCCGACGGGACCCAAAGTTATCGCGCCACAGTGTCCGCCGTGGTTGCGCGCAAGGATCTTGCGCTCCTGCGGCTTTCTTCGGGCGCATTGGTCCCCGCAAGCATATTTGCGGGCACGGTATCCGATGGCGCGGATGTCTTCGCAATTGGCTATCCGGCCAGCGTGGATGTCGCGCTTGAACAAAGCGAGGCGGACGTACTGCGGCCGCAACCGCCCGTTAAAACGCGGGGCACTATTTCGTCGGGCCGGACATCGAAGTCCGTTGAATCGCTTTTACACACCGCGCCCATTGCACCGGGCAATAGCGGCGGGCCGATTGTCGATGCATGTGGCCGCGTTGTCGGCATCAACAGCTTTGGATCGGTGGCGAACGAGGGCGGCGCCGAGTTCTACTTCGCCATTTCGACCCGCGAGCTGGCGGCATTTCTCGACAATCAAGGTGTCGCATTCCGGACGGTTCGTGGCGATTGCCGCTCGGTCGCGGAATTGACGCGCGCTGAGGCGGAGCTTGAAGCGGCCACCCGCGCCAAGGTCGAGAAAGAAGCACGCGTCGCCGCCGAATTGCAACGCAGCCGTGAAGGCAAAGTGCGCAGTGACGCTGAACACGCCGTGATATCGGCCCGCGAAAACCACATTGCGCTTGCGGTTTTGCTGCTGGTCTTAAGTGCTGTCGCCGGTGGCGCAGCGTGGCAATTTTCGGAGCGGGCGCAAAATGACCGTTTCAAAGCGGCTGCCGCTACGGGCGCGATATTACTGGTTTCGGCCGTTGGCATTTTTGCAGCGCGTCCTTCTTTCGACGAAGTTGATGACAGGGTGCGCGCGGCCCTGACTGCGGATGCGCCGCAGGACGAAGCGGTCAAAGCGGCCGTGACCGAAGTGGCCAAAATATGCGTGCTGCAGCCCGAACGCAGCCGTATCACCATGTCCGAAACCGCCGATGTTGATTTCACATGGCGGCCGGACGGATGCGTCAATGGGCGCACGCAATATGTCGAAAGCGGCGGGCGGTGGGTCCGAAGCTTTGTGCCGAACAATGACGCACAAATTTCGGTGACGAGTTACGCCCCCGACACCAATATCTATCGTATCGAGCGTTTTCTCCCGGGTACAGATGCCATGCAGTCCGCCCGCGAAGCGCGCCAGCGTTATGACGTGAAGACATGTACAACCGACGCGAGCCAGCTGACCAACATCGACAATATGAATAAGGCGATTGCCGCACAATTGCCGCCCGCCCCGAACGAGATATTGCTGTTCACCTGCACTGACCGTTGAATCGTGGATTGTGCACCCCGACATTCTGATTATGGTGGCCGCATGACCCGCCTGCTGCCGTTTTTGCTTTTGTTGCTGTCGGCGACGCTTGCCGGTTGTTCGCAGGGCGTCGACAATGAACGGGTCCGCGTCGATGTGATTGAGGATCGTCCCAAGCCTTTTAACGTGTCCGCTGTGCCATTGCCGCTCGCCTCTGCCTATCTGCGCAGTGCCACGGCGCAGGGGCTTGTTACCTTCGATGAAAAAGGACGCGTTGCGCCGGGGTTGGCGAGCCGCTGGATCGTCAATGACGACGGTATGAGTTACATCTTCCGCCTGAACAAGGCGCGGTGGAACGATGGGCGCGAACTAGACTCGCAAGAGGTCGCACAGCTTTTGACCCGGCGCATAAGCGAACTCAAAAAGGGACGTCTGGGATCAGAACTTGCCGTCATCGACCGCGTCGTCGCGATGACAGGTAAGGTCGTTGAAATCCGGCTGAAGGCCCCGATGCCTTATTTGCTTGAGCTTCTTGCTTTGCCTGAATTCGGGTTATTACGTCGCGGTGCCGGGTCCGGCCCGATGCAGGCCAAGAAATTGGGTCAGGCCATGCAGCTGCGGCGCAACGAAATGGATGCCGATGGGGCGGCGGTTCTGGGCAACGCAACCGTTACGCTCCGCCGCGGCGAAGCTTCGTTGGTGCTCGCGCGTTATGTGCTTGGGCAGACCGATTTGATTGAGGGCGGCCGGTTTGAAACCTTCCCGTTGCTCGACGCGGCAAAGATCAATGCTAATGAGATCCAGTTTGATGCTGTTCCGGGTTTGTTTGGATTAATGGTCGTGCAAGCCGGTCCCTTTTTGGCGGACAAGGACAACCGCACTGCAATCGCCATGGCCATTGACCGGCCAAAGCTGCTCACTGCTTTCGATATTGTCGCATGGCGCGAAACGGTCACGCTGGTGCCCGAAAGCTTGCCAAACCGCGCGGACATTGCCCGGCCAGATTGGGCCGCACCGTCCATGGATCAAAGACGGTCGATGGCGGCTGCAAGCATCGCAAACTGGAAGCGTGCGAATGGGACCATCCGGCCTTTGCGTGTTGCCTTGCCACGTGGATATGGCAGCCGCATATTTTTCGCGCGCCTGCGCGCTGATCTAGCGGCCGTGGGTATCGAGATTGAACGGGTGACCGCCGACCGGCCGCATGACCTACGTTTGATTGACCTGACGGCGCAGCAATCCAGCCCTTCATGGTATCTGGACCAATTGTCCTGCAAATTTGCCGCGATATGCAGCGCGCGGGCGGACGCAATCGTTGCAGAAGCGCGCATGACACAGGACATGGCGGTGCGCGCGCAATTATTGGGGCAGGCGGAAGCCGAAATGCAGTCCACGGTCGGCTTTATTCCAATTGCCAATCCGCTGCGCTGGTCGGTCGTGCGGCCGGGGCTTTTGGGGCACTTTGCCAACGGACGGGGCTGGCACCTGTTGCAATATCTCGGGCGGGACCCAACATAAGTCCAAAGGAGTTATGCCAGTGCCGATTTCGCAGGAACAGTTCGCACAAATTGCCAAGGATCTGCCCGGAATGGGCAATGACCCAAGGGCCGTTCGTATGCGCGTCGAAGCACTCGAAAAGCTACTTGAACGGGCATTTCACATTCCCGGCACAAAAATTCCGGTGGGCTTGGACAACGTCATCGGCTTGGTGCCGGTGCTGGGCGACCTCGTGACCGCAGCCATGGGCGCCTATATGGTCTGGGAAGGCCGCAATCTGGGCATGTCAAAATGGCAGCTGCTGCGCATGAGCGCGAATATCGGCATTGATACCGCGATTGGCGCGGTGCCGTTTTTGGGTGATGCCTTTGACTTGGTGTGGCGTTCCAATACGAAGAACCTAAAGATCATCCGCAAGCATCTGGACAAACATCATCCGTCCACGCGGATTATCGAACGTTAACGCCCGCGCCAGATTTTGACTGGTGCTGTGCGGGATGCAGCCCGGCTAAAGCTGGGACATCTTCGCGGTTTGAATGTGCGGTCTAGGCAAATGCGTACTTCCTGAAGCCAGCCTTTCGGGCTGACCTTTACCGTCACCGAGCCCGCTGGCATCCCGTCGTTTAACTCGGCAAATCTCTCAGCAATCGTCGCTGCGGTTAATGCTGTTCCGCGTTCTGGCTCGCGCGAAAGCCGCGCCATGTCGGGAAACTCAAGCGCGTTGAACAGCAGCCGCGCTGCACCGAAATAAGCCTCCGGCGTTTTGGCGATGCAGCTGCCATGCTTGGCCCATTGGTGCTGCAGCAATTGGGGCGACGGGCTAAGGCAGATGTTGTTGCTAATGGTCTGCCGTGGCAACACACCCACCGGCCGGCAATATTGCGGATAATTTGGCCCTTTTGCTTCGGGCCACAGGCCATGAAGAATGAAGCCAAAGTCGCCAATTGTTCCGGAACATTGGAAGCGCACCGCCGGGTCGCGTTCGCGTCCACGGCAAAATTCGGGGCTCCAGCTTAATGCCAAAATATAGCCGGCAATTGCCGTGCGCCGGACCTGATTGGGTGACGGCAACTCAAGTGCTGGACGGGGCAGATAATGTGTGGGCTGACACTGCCATGCTTGCGCCAGCGCCGGTGCTGGCGATAGGCACGCCGACGCGCCTATAAGGACGAGGCCGCTAAGCCTGCGCAAAATCCAAGCCGATATCCGCAGCGGGTGCGCTTTGCGTCAAGCGTCCAACCGAGATGTACGTAACGCCGGTTTCGGCTTTTGCGCGAATGCTATCAAGCGTGACACCGCCCGACGCCTCTGTCGGCACGCGGCACGCAATTAAGGCAACTGCGGTGCGCAGCGTATCTGCGTCCATATTGTCGAGCAGCAAATGGCTCGCGCCCGCCGCAAGCCCTGGTTCGATCTGCGCGATGCTATCGACCTCTAATATGATGCGTTCGACGCCAGCTTCGCGTGCGCGTCGCACCGCCTCTGCCACGCCGCCTGCGACCGCCACATGATTGTCCTTGATCATCGCGGCATCCCACAAGCCCATGCGGTGGTTCGTTGCCCCGCCCATGCGCGTGGCGTATTTTTCAAGTACGCGAAGCCCGGGAATGGTTTTGCGCGTATCCAATAGGGTGCAGCCCGTGCCCGAAATCGCATCAACATATTGCCGTGTTAGCGTGGCGATGCCCGAAAGATGTTGGACTGTGTTCAGTGCGGACCGCTCCGCCGTCAGCATTGCACGGGCATTACCCCGAAGGCGCATAAGCTCCGTTCCAGCGGCAACCTGCTGTCCTTCTTCGACAAGCAGCTCGATTTCCATCGCGGGATCGAGCGAACTGAAGAACGCGACGGCAATCGGCAGGCCTGCAACGACGATTGCGTCACGGCTATCCATCGTGCCTTCAAACCGGACATCCGCAGGAATAACGCTTTGCGATGTAACGTCGGTTCCGGTTGGCCCCAGATCTTCGGCAAGCGTCGCGCGGACAAAGGCGTCGAGATCAAAATGGGGAAGGGTAAAGGCCATGTCAGTGCAGTCCGGCGATTCTTATCGGATGGGGTTACCCCCATCCATAAGTGCGTTCGAACCGGGCAGCAATGCCGTAATCAGTAGCCCATCAGGCTCATGACTTCCTTGCGGCTGGATTGGTCGTCCAGAAAGCAACCGATAAGCTTTGACGTGACCATGCCAACGCCATGCACCTTCACACCGCGGCCCGTCATGCAACCATGTTGCGCCTCAATGACAACGGCGACGCCCTCTGGCTTCAAATGTTCCCAAATGCAGTTTGCGACTTCGGCGGTCAGGCGTTCCTGCACCTGAAGCCGTTGTGCAAAACCGTGCAGCACGCGCGCCAGCTTTGAAATGCCGACAACGCGATCCGTTGGCATATAGGCAATCGATGCCTTGCCAATGATCGGCGCCATATGGTGCTCACAATGGGATTGGAACGGGATATCCTTTAGCAGGACCAGCTCATGATATCCGCCGACTTCCTGAAATGTCCGCGACAGATGCGCAGCCGGGTCTTCCGCATAGCCGCCACAATATTCGCGCCATGCGCGGCCCACGCGTGCGGGTGTATCCAGCAAGCCTTCACGGGCTGGGTCATCACCGGACCAACGGATTAACGTGCGAATGGCGTCTTGAACGTCGTCAGGAACGACAATTTTGCCGTTCTCACCAATTTCGTCTTCATAATGTATATGTGCGATGGGAAACACCTTTTCGGGCTGGTTCATCTTGGGTCTCCAGCGGTCTTAATTGCCCGCCATGTTTATCCCCAAAAATAGGTCCGCCCGCCTTTAAAATCTATACGGCGAATAACCCATAGGCACTTCACCATGATGCGATGGGATATCTGGCGCGGGCAGCTCCTTAATGAAGCCCGCGCCGATAGCTTTAGCCGATGGCTTGTCCGGTCTTCGCCCAGTCTGCCAAAAAGCCTTCAATGCCCTTGTCCGTCAGGATATGTTTGAACAGGCCCTTGATGACAGCAGGAGGTGCAGTCATGACGTCAGCGCCGATTTTCGCTGCTTCAAGCACATGCACACCATGGCGCACGCTGGCGACGAGGATTTCAGTGTCGAATGCATAATTGTCGTAAATCAGGCGAATGTCGCTGATCAGCTGCATGCCGTCAAAGCCATTGTCATCATGACGACCTACAAAGGGCGATACAAATGTTGCACCGGCCTTGGCCGCCAGCAGCGCTTGGTTGGCAGAGAAGCACAAGGTCACGTTGACCATGGTCCCTTCTGACGTCAGCGCTTTGCAGGTTTTCAGACCATCAATCGTCAATGGCACTTTGATGCAGACGTTGCTTGCAATTTTGCGGAGGATTTCAGCCTCTTTCATCATCGTTGCATGGTCCAGCGCAACGACTTCGGCGGATACAGGTCCGTCGGTCAGCGCACAAATTTCGCGGGTAACTTCAATGAAGTCCCGACCCGATTTGGCGATCAAAGTGGGGTTGGTGGTGACGCCATCAAGCAAGCCAGTCGCTGCCAGATCTTTGATATCGGCAATGTCAGCGGTGTCGGCAAAAAATTTCATGGCACGTTATTCCTGATAGTAGATTCGGATGATTGCCTAATGCCAAAGTCAGGGCGGAAATGACAGGCAATATTCCGTGCGGATTTGCCGCAATATATCACGCCAATGGAACATGCTTTTGAATTGGCTGGGATAGGTGGGTGACGTCCCTTGATTGTCTGCCTATATCGACGGGATGAATCCTCCCACCAACCGTGTCCGTGTCGTCCTGTTGACGCAAGCGATTGGTCCGCTCGACTATCGGTTGCCTGCGGGTATGGAGGCGGGCCCCGGGTGCGTGGTAATGGTC
Source organism: Sphingorhabdus sp. (assembly GCF_044338195.1). Lineage (GTDB taxonomy): Bacteria > Pseudomonadota > Alphaproteobacteria > Sphingomonadales > Sphingomonadaceae > Sphingorhabdus_B. The sequence continues at coordinate 35,160 of NZ_JBIIMC010000007.1, forward strand.
CCGCTGGGGCCGCGTAAATTGCCCGGTGTTATCTGGGATGATGATGTTTTTGGCGATGAAGCCGTCGATGCCAGCAAACTTCGGCCTGTGTTGGAACGGGTCGACTGTCCGCCACTTGGGCAAGGGTTGCGCCGCCTCGTCAACTGGGTCGCCGATTATTATCTGACCAGCCATGCCGCGGTGTTGCGGATGGTCCTGGCATCGTCTGCGGCGTTTACGGTGTCTGGTACGATCATTGAGTATCGGCGCACCGGCTTTGAACCCGCTCGGCTCACCCCGCAACGCGCCGTGGCGCTTGACGCATTGGAAGGTGCGCAAGGCCTTGTTCGTGAGCTTGCGGCAGAAGCGGGGGTTAGCGATGCTGTTATCCGCGGGCTGATAAAGGCAGGGGCTTTTGAGCCTGTCACGATCAGCGTCGATTCTCCGCTGCCTGAACCCATTGCAGATTTCGGCGCGCCAAAATTGAATGACGCGCAAATGGTCGCGGCAGACGCAATGGTCACCGCCGTGCGCTCGGGCGGGTTTGATACTTTCGTCCTCGACGGTGTGACCGGGTCTGGCAAAACCGAAACCTATTTTGAAGCGGTTGCCGAAGCCATTCGCTTGGGCAAGCAAGTTCTCGTTCTGCTCCCCGAAATCGCCCTGACGACGCCGTTTCTGGCCCGTTTTGAAGCCCGTTTCGGGGTGGAGCCTGCCGTGTGGCATAGTAATTTGCGGTCAACGCAGCGCCGCCGTGTGTGGCGCGCGGTGGCGGACGGCAGTGCAAAGGTACTTGTCGGTGCACGGTCGGCTTTGTTCCTGCCCTTTGCCAATCTGCGGCTGATCATCGTCGACGAAGCGCATGAGAGCAGTTTCAAGCAAGAAGATGGCGTGCGGTACCATGCCCGCGATGTTGCCGTGATGCGTGGCCGCTTTGAAGGCTTTCCCGTGGTGCTGGCGTCGGCCACACCCGCTTTGGAATCGCGCCATATGGTTACGATTGGCCGCTATAAGGGGTTGGAAATCCCGTCCCGTTTCGGCGCGGCCAAAATGCCGGAGATCAAGGCGATTGACCTCACCTTGGACGCGCCCGAGCGTCAACATTGGATTGCGCCCACATTGCTCAAAGCGTTGGAAGAGCGCGTGGAACGCGGCGAGCAAAGCCTGTTGTTCCTCAACCGGCGCGGCTTTGCGCCGCTCACTTTGTGCAGGACATGTGGCCACCGCTTTCAATGTCCCAATTGCACGAGCTGGATGGTCGAACACAGGCTGGTTCGCCGGCTTGCGTGCCACCATTGCGGCCATGTCATGCCGCCGCCCGATGAATGCCCTGAATGCGGCGAAAGCGATACCTTGGTCGCCTGTGGCCCAGGCGTTGAACGCATTTGTGATGAGGTAAATCGCCTGTTGCCCGATGCGCGCACCATCGTTGCGACATCGGATACATTATGGTCGCCGGAAAAAGCCGCCGAGTTCGTCTCGCGGGTTGAAGATAAGGCGGTCGACATCATCATCGGCACGCAGTTGGTGACCAAGGGATATCACTTTCCTGAGCTGACCTTGGTCGGGGTTATTGATGCCGACCTTGGTCTTGAAGGCGGCGACTTGCGTGCGGCCGAACGGACATTTCAGCAAATCGCGCAAGCGGCCGGCCGGGCAGGGCGGGGCGAAAAGCCGGGTGAGGTTTTTATACAGACGCGTAATCCCAACCACCCCGTCATCGCCGCATTGGTCGCGGGCGACCGCGACGCATTTTATGATGCGGAAACCGAGCAACGCAAATCTGCTGGCGCCCCGCCGTTCGGACGCTTCGCCGCGATCATCATTTCATCAGAAGACGAACGTGAGGCGATTGAAGCGGCGCGGGCGGTCGGTGGTGCCGCACCGCAGGTTGACGGCATGTATGTTTACGGCCCTGCGCCAGCGCCGCTCGCTATGCTGCGCGGTCGCTATCGACAGCGGCTGTTGGTTCATGCGCAACGTTCGGTCGAGGTGCAGACCATCATTCGCGAATGGCTGGGCAGCTTGCATTTCCCCCGCAGCGTTCGGGTCGGGGTGGACGTTGATCCCTACAGTTTCTTATAAATTCTGATGGTTGGATTATCCCGGGGTTAAAATACCTGATTTACCTGCGCCGCCTTATGATGCATCGTCTAAAAAAAATTTTGGGGGAGAGACCAACATGCAGAAATTCTTATGCGCCCTGCTATTGAGCACGGCGTCGGCTACAGGCGCTTTCGCGCAAGACGCCAAGCCAGCATCGGACGCCACTATTGCCGCGCAGCGCAGCATGGCGGCGCAGCTTCCGGTCGAAGATGGTCGTGACCTCGAATTTGCAGATCGCGGGTTTCTTGGAAGTCTGGCGGACCCCATCATAAGGAACAAAGATGGCAAGCCTGTCTGGAATCTCGGCGCATATGACTGGATGGGCAATTCGGCATCGCCGGACACCGTAAACCCCAGCCTGTGGCGGCACATGGGGCTTTTGCGCAAGCATGGCTTATATGCGGTGACCGACAATATGTGGCAAGTGCGCGGGTTTGATGTGTCCAACATGACCATCATCAAAGGGCAAACGGGCTGGATTATCATCGATCCATTGACCAGCCGCGATACGGCGGCGGCAGCGTTGAAGCTTGTGAATGAAAAGCTGGGCACGCGCCCTGTTTCTGCGGTTGTTTATAGCCATAGCCATGGCGACCATTTTGGCGGGGTGCGCGGCATCGTCAATGAAGCCGATGTTAAAGCCGGCAAAGTCGCCATTATCGCGCCCGAACATTTTCTGGCTGAAACCGCGTCCGAAAATGTCATGGCCGGGCCGGCGATGGGACGGCGGGCGACATTCCAATTTGGCACGAACTTGGCACCGGGGCCGCAGGGTCAAATGGGCAGCGGCATCGGCAAAGGCATTGGCGGTGGCGACATTACGCTCATTCCGCCAACCATCGACATTCGCAAAACCGGCGAAGTGCGCGAAATTGACGGCGTGAGCCTTGAATTTCAAATGGTGCCCGAGACAGAAGCGCCAGCTGAAATGAACGTTTATATCCCCTCAGCGCGCACATTTTTGGCGGCTGAAATAGCAACGTGCAGTCTGCATAATATTTTGACCCCGCGCGGTGCGAAGGTACGCGATAGCTTAAGCTGGTCCGGGTTTCTCAACGAAGCCGTCAACCTTTACGGCGACCGCAGCGATATAATGATTTCAAGCCATTGCTGGCCGCGCTTTGGGCAATCCGAGGTCAAAGGATCGCTGTCGGGGCAGCGCGATAATTATCGATATATGCACGACCAGACAGTCCGCATGATGAACAAGGGCATGACCCAGGCCGAGATTGCAGAGGTGTTGAAAGCGCCGCCAGCCATTGGCGACCAGTGGTTTAACAAGGGCTATTACGGCACCTACAGCCACAATTCGAAGGCGATATATCAATATTATCTTGGCTGGTACGACGCAGTCCCTGCCAATCTTAACCCCCATCCACCCGAAATTCGCGCGGCGAAAATGGTCGCGGCAATGGGCGGCGCAAAGAAACTGCTCGCGGCGGCCAAAAAGGCGATGAAGGCGGGGGACTATCGCTGGTCTTCGGACCTGTTGAACCAATTGGTCTTTGCCGATCCCAAAAATGTTGAAGGCCGGGCTTTGCTGGCGGACAGCTATGAACAGCAAGGTTTTCAGGCTGAGTCCGCGATTTGGCGTAATATGTTCCTGACCGGTGCGGCTGAGCTAAGGCAAGGCATGAAGGCGGGCGTAAGCACGCAAAGCATCGACATGATTTCAGCGATACCCACTGGCCTGTTGCTCGATTCTGTCGCGACCCGACTGGATCCGACGATTATCGGCAATACGTCGCTGAACCTGAATTTTGTGATTTCCGACCGGAAAGAGACAGCAAAAGTCACCGTCGGCAACGCGGTGATGATCAGCGAAATGGGAGCAGGCCATGCTGCGCCAGCCGTTACCGTTACCGGACCGCGTCAGCTGTTCCTCGCTTTGTTGTTCTTGAAAATGCCGGCGGCGCAATTGCAAATGGCTGGGCTGAAGATCGAAGGCGACCGGTCGGTCGTTGACAAGCTTCAGGCCGCGCTTGACCCGATGCCGGGCGCATTCAACATCGCTGAACCTTAAGGGATTACATTTCTCCGCGTTCGCGGCGGATTGCGTACCATTTTTTGACGTTGGCGTTGTGCTGTTGCAGCGTGTCGGCAAACACATGGCCGCCCTTGCCATCGGCGACGAAGAATAACGCGCTCGTCGCTTGCGGGTTCAACACGGCGGCAATCGCGGCGCGTGACGGATTGGCAATGGGGCCCTTTGGCAGGCCCGCCATCGCATAAGTGTTATAATCGTTGACGTCGCTTATTTCGGATTTGCGGATGCGGCGGCCAAGCGGTTTGCCTTTGGTAATCGGGTAAATGATCGTCGGGTCCGCCTGAAGCCGCATGCCCTTGCGCAGGCGGTTGGAATATACTCCGGCCACAATCCGCAGTTCGGATTTCAGCGCCGTTTCCTTTTCGACAATCGACGCCAGCGTCAACGCCTCAAGCCGTGTTTTAACGACCGTGTTCGGGCTACGCTCTGGCCAAAGCTCGTCCATTGTTTTTGTCATCGCGTCTTGCATGCGTTTCAGCACGGCAGCGCGCGGCTCGCCTATGCCAAAGGCATAGCTGTCGGGAAGCACGGAGCCTTCGGCCGGCATTGCGATAGTGCCGCTGAGGCGGTCATTCGCCATCAAGCGTTCGTAGACCATGATCGACGGCATCCCCTCGGGGATCGTGACCATCCGCTGGACGGTTTTGCCGCCGGTGAGGATGGACAATATCTCGGAATTCGACGCCTGCGGTTGGATGATGAATTCGCCAGCCTTAATCGTGCCGGTGCCGCCAAAAATGCGCGCGCGGTTTACGAACGCGTCGGCGGACTTGATAACGCCGTCTTTTTCAAGCTGCTGTGCGGCCAGGGTAATGCTGGAGCCCGGCTTGATAACGACAGTCACTTCGCGCTCCAGCGGACCGGGTGCGGTCCAGCCGTAGATGAAGTTGCCCGCAATGATAGCAAGCAGCAGCGCCGCCGCTAATATCGCCCATCTGGCGAGGCGGCGCATATCGTCAGATCGCCTTCATGATCAGGCTGGCATTCGTACCGCCAAAGCCAAAGCTGTTGTTCAACACAGCTTTCACTTCACGTTTTCTGGCCACATGCGGCACCAAGTCGACGCCGTCTGTGCCTTCATCCGGATTGTCCAGATTGAGCGTTGGCGGAACGATTTGGTCGCGGAGCGCGAGGATGCAGAAAATGCTTTCGACCGCGCCAGCGCCGCCGAGAAGGTGGCCGATGGCGGACTTGGTCGAGCTCATTGAGACGTTCGCAATCGCATCACCAAATAGACGCTTCACAGCGCCAAGTTCGATGGTGTCGGCCATCGTCGATGTGCCATGCGCGTTGATATAATCAATATCGCTTGGCGTCATGCCGGCCTTTTTCAACGCCATCTGCATCGACCGATAGGCGCCGTCGCCATCGGGATGCGGCGCGGTGACGTGATAGGCATCGCCCGAAAGGCCATAGCCAACAACTTCGGCGTAGATTTTTGCGCCGCGCGCCTTTGCGTGCTCATATTCTTCCAGAACGATAATGCCTGCGCCTTCACCCATAACAAAACCGTCGCGGTCCTTGTCATAGGGGCGGCTTGCGGCTTCGGGACGGTCGTTAAAGCTCATGTTCAGTGCGCGTGCTTGCGCAAAGCCCGCGATGCCCAGTGGGTTAATCGTGCCCTCTGCGCCGCCAGCCAACATAATGTCGGCGTCATCGTCGCGGATCATGCGTGCGGCATCACCAATGGAATGCGCGCCCGTGGAACAGGCGGTCACTACGGCGTGATTGGGGCCTTTCAGGCCATATTTAATGCTGACCTGACCAGAAATCAGGTTGATGAGCCGGCCATGCACGAAATGCGGGCTGACGCGACCTGGGCCTTTTTCAGCGAGCAACAATGCTTCGCTTTCAATGCCGGGCAGACCGCCAATGCCGGATCCAATGGAGCAGCCTGCGCGCACTTTTTGTTCTTCGGTCAATTCGGTGAGGCCGGCATCTTCCAATGCCTGACCTGCGGCATCGATGCCGTAAATGATAAAGGGATCAACCTGCCGCTGAACCTTGTGGTCAACGCGCTTGTCGGGGTCAAAGCCCCATGCGTGGTCCTTTGGCTTTACCTCGCAGGCAATATGACATTTATGGTCGCTGGCGTCAAAACGCGTAATCATGCCCGCGCCGGATTTGCCGGCAATCAGGTTGGACCATGTCGTTTCGACATCAGCCCCCAAAGGTGTAACCAGACCCAGTCCAGTGACCACGACACGACGCATTGCGTTATCTCCAAAATGCTAATCTTCGCAGCCCAATACCGCGAACAAGTGCCAAAATGCAAACGGCTTTCCGACGGTAGCGCTGATGGCGCTGGTCGGAAAGCCGTTGGAATTTATAACTGCCCGCGCGACACAGCGCGCGAGACGGTTCAGCCGTTGCTGTTGATGAAGTCGATCGCGTCCTTAACGGTAGCGATCTTTTCAGCCGCATCGTCAGGGATTTCAACGTTGAATTCTTCTTCGAACGCCATGACGAGTTCGACGATGTCGAGGCTGTCTGCGCCAAGATCGTCGATGAAGCTTGCAGCTTCCGTGACCTTGTCAGCTTCAACGCCGAGATGCTCAACTACAATTTTTTTGACCCGTTCTGCGGTATCGCTCATTTTTGTGCCCCTTATATTGTTGGGAGGATGAATTTCAGTAATCGCCCTAATGTCCAGATTGCCCGCTGGCAAGTGGCAAGCGACGGTTATGCTTCAAAGCATCGCCATGCCGCCATTTACATGGATTGTCTGGCCCGTGACATAGCCAGCCTCTCGCGACGCGAGATACGCCACCGCAGCGCCAATATCTGCGCCTTCGCCCATGCGTCCCATTGGGATACGGGCGTTCAGCGCTTCCTTTTGCGCATCGGGTAAAGTTTCGGTCATCGCGGTCGCAATGAAGCCCGGTGCGACGCAGTTTGCGGTGACATTGCGGCTGGCCAGTTCCTGCGCAATCGCCTTGGTCATGGCGGTGAGGCCGCCTTTTGATGCGGCATAATTGGCCTGTCCGGGGTTGCCGGTCGTGCCCACAACGCTGGTTATCGTGATGATACGGCCGAAGCGTGCTTTCATCATCGGTTTGGTCGCAGCGCGCATGAGGCGGAATGTCGCTTCGAGGTTGATGCGGATGACGTCATCCCATTCCTCATCCTTCATACGCATGGTCAAATTGTCGCGTGTAACGCCCGCATTATTGACCAATATGTCGATCTTGCCCAATTTTTCGAGCGCAGCCGGGACAAGCGCTTCAACGCTATCCTTGTCGCCAAGGTTGCATGGCACCGCGACATGATCGCCGCCCAGTGATGCGCGAAACGCCTCAAGCTTTTCGACGTTAGAGCCGGAAACAGCCAGCTGCGCGCCTTGAGCCGCAAGCGCGTGGCAGATTGCGCTGCCAATACCGCCCGATGCTCCGGTGACGAGTGCTGTCATGCCAGTAAGATCAAACATATTATTCTCCCTTAAACTCGGGTGCGCGTTTTTCGAGGAACGCGGTGATGGCTTCATCATTATCCGCGGTGGCATGCGCAAGGCTTTGCATAGCGGCGGACATTTCGAGGATATTTTTCAGGTCCGCCGTCTGCCCTTCGCGCAACAGCCGCTTGGTCATGCGGACGGCATGTGGCGGGTTGGCGGCGATCTTGTCCGCCACCTTGCGCGCGGCGGTCATCAGATCGGCATCATCCACAACTTCGGACACGAGGCCAATGCGCAGCGCCTCTGCCGCGTCGATGGTTTCGCCTGTCAACGCAAGCTCGGTCGCTTTGGAAAAACCGACGATGCGGGGCAAAAGCCATGCGCCGCCATCACCCGGCGTAATGCCAAGGCGCACAAAGCTCTCCGCGAATTTGGCCGAGGCTGCTGCGATACGAATGTCGCACATCGTGGTTAGGTCAAGCCCTGCACCAATGGCGGGGCCGTTGACCGCAGCAACAACCGGAACCTCAAGCGCCTGAAACATCAGCGGGAGCCGCTGAATACCATATTTATAGTTCCGCCGCGTTTCGGCTGGCAATCCGGCGCGCAGGCCGCCGCTGTCGGGGCGCATCTGTTTCAGGTCGCCGCCAGATGAAAACACCGTTCCTGCCCCCGTCAGGATGACGCAGCGCACCGACATATCTTGGTCCGCAGCCATGAAGGCATCGCAAATCTGCTCGACGACGCCGACGTCCGATATCGGGTTGCGCTTTTCCGGCATGTTCATCGTGATGGTCAATATGCCGCCATCGCGCGACTGGAGAATTTGGTCCGTCATTATATCGCTTTCAACAAAGCTTCGATGTCATCCATGCTGATGACGCTCGTGGTGGTGATGTCTTCATGCGTGCTGCGCTTCACCATGGGGGATAGCACTTTGCCGCCGAACTCAACGAAATGGGTGACGCCGGTCTCTGCCATCGCGATTGCGGACTCACGCCAGCGCACGCGTCCCGTTACCTGCTGCACCAATTGCGCGGCGATGAGATCGGGTTCGGACACCGGCGCTGCCGTCACGTTCGCGAAAAGCGGGACCAGCGGCGCATGAATGGTCGTCGTGCCAAGCGCGTTTTGCATTTCATCGGCCGCCGGTTGCATCAATGGACAATGAAAGGGTGCGGACACTGGCAACAATATTCCGCGCTTGATCCCATGGTCCTTGGCCAGCTCAATGGCGCGATCAATCGCGCCTTTATGCCCTGAAATCACCACCTGCGATGGATCATTGTCATTTGCGACGGTGCAGGTTTCGCCCTCAGCCGCCGCAGCAGCCAATGTTTCGGCTTTCTCGATATCTGCCCCAAGCAATGCAGCCATGGCGCCAATGCCAACGGGAACAGCGGCCTGCATGGCGCGTCCACGAAGTTTCAACAATGCGGCCGTCACGGACAATGGCAACGCGCCAGCGGCACATAGCGCGCTATATTCGCCCAAGGAATGGCCCGCGACGAAATTGCATTTTTCCGAAAGGCGGACGCCGCCTTCGGTTTCGAGCACGCGCAATGTCGCAATGGCATTTGCCATAATCGCGGGCTGGGCGTTCTCGGTCAGCGTAAGTTCGCTTTCGGGGCCATCACACATCAATCGGAACAGATGTTGGCCAAGCGCTTCGTCGACTTCCTGAAACACCGCGCGGGCGGTGGGGCTGGCGTCGGCAAGCGCTTTGCCCATGCCAACCGCCTGGCTGCCTTGTCCTGGAAATATAAATGCGCGCATATTCGCTCCCGTCAGTCCGTGTTTGTGCCAAATCGCCTATGGCGCGGCGCTGGATGATGCAAGCCCGAACGGCACGATGCGGTTATCCGCGTCATGGCCAATGTCCGCGCGGCCCAGATAGGCGATGCCCGTCTTGGCACACCAGCGCCGGGCAATGTCTTCGGCGCCTTCCCCAAATGGCCGGTCATTTTCGGGCACATCGCTGACCCGGCCAAGGCGCAATCCGGCGAGGCCAGCCGATTGCAAATGGGTACTGACATTGAAAAAAGCTCGGTCAAATCCATAGAGATATTCGCTGACTTCCTCGACCATCAACACATGGCCATTTAGGTCCGGCATCAAGGGCGTTCCGGCCATCATGGCCAGCGTCATCAGGTTGAACGCGGCATGTTTTTCCCCGGCCTGCACATGCGGCTCAAGCGCCTGCGGCGATTGGTGCACGATCCAGTCAAGCGCACGGGTCACGGCTGCATCGCCGCCTGCGCGCCGTATGTCTGCGGGCATGGGGCCATGGCACACGCGGCCAATGCGCGCGCGATATAAAGCGCCGAGCACATTGCCGGCGTCGCTATAGCCCATATATATCTTGTCAGCCGCGGCGGATTTTAGAGCCGTGACAGCGTCTTCGGCGATCCGGCATGCGCCATATCCGCCACGCACAAACCAGACCGCATCAAAGCTGGGGTCGTTGGCAAGCGCCACAAAAGCGTCGCGCCGTTCGTCATCCGAACCCGCGAAATGCCCCGCCTCGGCAAAGCATTGGTCATGAAAGTAAAGCTCCGCGCTTGGATGCGACCTTGCGGCAAGCGCCGAAACGCGTGCAGCGTCTTCACGCGTAAAGGGCGTCGACGGCGCGCAAATCCCGATTTTCATGAAAAACCTTCCATCCCCACACCGTAGCCCTGAGCCGTCAGCGCGCAAGCGCTGGCGAAAAGTCGAAGGGCGCTTTGCCGCCGATAGCCGCCCTTCGACGGACGCAGCCGCGATGCGACTGCTGCTCAGGGCTGCGGTTACCTTCGCTTGCCATTGCCAAATCTCCTCTTACCCAATAACCGACGCTTATGCACAAAAACAAATCCTATTTCTTCTGTGGCATTGGCGGTTCGGGCATGTTGCCCTTGGCGAATATCGTTCGCGATGCAGGCGCAACCGTTGCCGGGTCGGACCGCGCGTTGGATCAGGGCCGCTTGGGCGCGAAGTTTGAATGGTTACAAAGCCTTGGCATCGACCTGTTTGCCCAAGACGGCAGTGGCCTTATCAGCGGTGACCAAATCCTGATCGCGTCTGCCGCTATCGAAGACAGCGTGTCTGATGTTGCCAAGGCGAATGCTTTGGGCTGCGCCCGCATGACGCGCGCCGAGCTTCTCGCGGATTTATTCAATAATGCGCCGCGCAGCGTTGCCGTTGGCGGGACCAGCGGGAAATCCACCGTCACGGGCATGATCGGCTGGATATTGACCGATGCAGGGCTGGACCCGACCATCATGAACGGCGCGGTGATGAAAAATTTCGTCGCCGATGACGCGCCTTTCGCCAGCGCGCGCGTCGGGCAGGGGGATGTTTTTGTTTCGGAGGTCGACGAAAGCGATGGTTCTATCGCCTTGTTTACCCCCGAAGTCGCGGTGCTTAACAATGTCAGCCTCGACCATAAAAGCCTTGAAGAATTGCGTCAGCTGTTCGGTGACTTTGCCAAGAAAGCAAAGACAAGCGTGTGGAACGCCGATGACGCGGAGACTGTGGCGCTCATTGAACCCTTGGCGCTGGCAGGGGCGATCAGCTTCGGCTTTTCAGCGCGGGCGGATTTCCGTGCGACCGATATCGTGGACCTGCCGCTGGGCAGTCGTTTCACGCTACACGCAATGGGCGATACCCATGACGTCGCGCTTATCGTTCCCGGTCGCCACAATATTGCCAATGCACTTGCCGCCATCGCCGCTGCGACCGCGCTCGGCGTGACCGTTGCGCAGGCCGTTCGCGCGATCGAGCGGTTCAATGGCCTTGCCCGCCGCTTCGACATTGTTGGTACCGCAAACGACATCACCGTCATCGATGATTTCGGCCATAACCCCGACAAGATCGCCGCAACGCTTGCCACACTCAAGGCCTTTCCGGGCCGGATCATCGCCTTCTTTCAACCGCATGGCTACGGCCCAATCCGCGTGATGGGTGCTGAATTGGCAGGCGTATTTGCAGACATGCTTGGCAAGGACGATCACCTCATCCTCTGCGATCCTGTCTATTTCGGCGGCACTGTCGACAAAAGCGTCGGCAGCCAAAGCATCACCGACGCAGTCACTGCCGCCGGACAAAATGCCGAGTACATCCCGGCGCGCGAAGACTGCGGCAACCGCATGGTCGATCTCGCGGTACCCGGCGACCGCATAGTCATCATGGGCGCGCGGGATGATACGTTGAGCGCGTTTGCGGCAGATATTTTGGCACGGCTTGGCGCTTAGCAATATCTCGACGTCGGGCCATTCCGGCGAATCGCTTGCTTTTCCCGCAAATCCCACCTAAGCGCGCCACTTCGCTTGGGGTAACCTACGTGAAAACGAAGAAAGCCGGAGGGGCGTATGCATGGTGCTGCGTCAGCGATCGGTAGGAACAAGGAAACGCCCATGCCAAATTACGAGCATGTATTTTTGGCGCGTCAGGACCTTTCACAGGCCCAGGTTGATGCGCTGGCAGAAGTTGCCACCAAGATTGTGGAAGACAATAAAGGTAAGGTCGTAAAGACTGAAACCTGGGGTCTTCGCACACTGACTTACAAAATTCAGAAAAACCGCAAAGCGCATTTCGTAATGCTCGACATCGAAGCTAATGGCGACACCATCGCCGAGCTCGAGCGTCAGACACGTATGAACGAAGACATCATTCGTTACATGACTGTCCGCGTTGACGAGCATGAAAAAGGCCCATCGGTCATGATGCGCAAGAGCGACCGTCCAGAGCGCAGCGAGCGCGGTGGATTTGGTGGCGGCGACCGTGATCGCGGTGCCCCACGTCCAGATCGTGGCGACCGTCCCGATCGCGCACCCCGTGCAGAGCAGGAGGCTTAAATTATGGCACGTCCGTTTTTCCGTCGCCGCAAGTCCTGCCCATTCCAGGGTAAAGATGCGCCGAAAATTGATTATAAAGATGTACGCCTGCTTCAGGGTTACATTTCAGAGCGTGGCAAGATTGTCCCATCACGCATCACCGCCGTTTCGGCAAAGAAGCAGCGTGAGCTGGGCCAAGCTATCAAGCGCGCCCGTCACATCGGCCTTCTGCCGTACATCGTGAAGTAAGGAGCCGAAACATGGATATCATACTTCTCGAACGCGTTGAAAAGCTTGGTGCAATCGGTGACGTTGTCACTGTGAAGGACGGCTATGCCCGTAACTTCCTGTTGCCAAACAAAAAAGCGCTCCGTGCGAACGACGCAAACCGCAAGGTTTTCGAAGCCAACCGTGCGAAAATTGAAAGCGACAACGCAACCCGTCGTGAAGAAGCGCAAAAGGCTTCTGGCGGCGTTGAAGGCAAGCAGATCGTTCTGATCCGTGCGGCTTCGCAAACTGGCCAGCTTTATGGTTCGGTTTCGGTTAAGGATATCGTTGACGGTCTGACTGCCCAGGACGCCAAGGTTACCAAGTCGATGATCGTTCTCGAACGCCCCATCAAAACGCTCGGCGTATTTGACGTTAAGGTTGTTCTGCATCCCGAAGTTTCGGTTACTGTTCAGGTCAATGTGGCCCGTTCGGACGACGAAGCCGAGCTGCAGAAGGACGGCGTCAACGTTCTCGAACAGATGTTCGAAGCAGAACAGGCTGAGATCGCTGCTGAAGCCATTGAAGCACAGGTTGAAGCCGAAGTTGCTGCCGACGCTGCAGACGCAGCTGAAGCCGCTGCAAACGCAAAGCGCCGTGAAGAGCAAGCTGCTGCCAAGGCTGCTGCTGAAGCGGCCGGTGGTTTGTCAGCCGAGGCTGAAGAAGCGTAAGCTTTCACGACAAGAAAAACAAAAGGCCGCCCCGTCGCAAGACCGGGCGGTTTTTTTGTGCCATATCTTGCCCGCGCAACACAATTCGTCATCCTGAAACAAGTTCAGGATGACGCCGCTAATGTCGGTCCATTTAACTGTGTGGTAGCGGTGACGTGCCCGCACCGTTAAAGCCAGTCCATGACCGCACCCATCATCATCACCGCCGAAATGGGCAAAGCGGATCAGGCGTGGGCCAATGGCTTGCGGCGCGCGCATTATCCTGCCGACCGCAACATGGTCGATGCGCACATTACGCTGTTCCACCATTTGCCCCCAAGCCATATTGCTGAGGTCAAAGCCCGCTTGGCGGCTCTTGCGGCTGAATGCCCTGCTCCGAAAGCCCGTTTAAGCGAACTTATGAATCTGGGCGGCGGGGTTGCCTATCGCGTTGAAAGCCCCGAGCTCCTCTCGATTCGCGATGCGCTGGCAGAAGGGTTTCGCGGCTTGCTCATTCCGCAGGACCAAGCGCGTCCGCGGCTGCATATCACCGTCCAGAACAAGGTCGAGCCGACTGTTGCGAAAGCGCTCTATGATGCGTTTTCCAGCAATTTCCAGCCGCGGCCCTTGGCCATAAACGGCCTTGCAGCCTATTATTATCGCGACGGTCCGTGGGAGCAAATCGGCAGATGGGCATTTCGGGGCTGAATAACGTTTCGCAGCCCTTGACCCATGCACCCCCCACGCTTATAGCGCCGCGTGCTTCCCCGCAAACGCCGGGATTCACGCTTGGATGGCGAAGTAGCTCAGCTGGTTAGAGCGGTGGAATCATAATCCATAGGTCGGGGGTTCAAGTCCCTCCTTCGCTACCATCCTCCCACTTACACGATTGGCCAGACAATAGCCGTTACGGCTTCATGAGTTGTTGCCCGCCGCCCGTGCGAGGGCTAAGCTTGGGTTATGAAGGACTGCTCCCAATGCGTTGTGCGTAACCGTGCAATTTGCGCCGGCCTCGAACCCGATGAACTTGATGCGTTGGGGCAGCTTGGCCGAAAGCAGCGCGTGACGAAGGGACAGACGGTTGTTTGGGAAGGCGATGATTCGGTTGTCGTCGCCAATGTCATCGAAGGCGTCCTGAAAGTTTCCATGAGCATTTCGGATGGGCGCGAACAGATTGTCGGCCTTGTCTTCGCCTCTGATTTTATCGGCCGTCCCTTTGGTCAGCAAAGCCCCTATAGCGTCACTGCGCTCACCGATGCCGAATTATGTATATTTTCCCGTTCCACTTTTGACGGCTTCGCGCGGCAGCATCCGGAACTGGAGCATAAGCTGCTGCGTCGGACGTTGACTGAACTTGATCGCGCGCATGAATGGATGTTGCTGCTGGGGAAAAAGACCGCAACAGAGCGCATTGCGACCTTGCTGCTGGAAATGTCCGCGCGTCTTGGCGAGACTGGCTGTTCGGCGGACAAAAGCGCCTTGGATAGGTTCGAATTGCCGCTCGATCGTCAACAGATGGGTGATGTTCTTGGCTTAACGATTGAAACGGTCAGCCGGCAATTGTCGCTGTTAAAGGCCGACGGTGTGATCAACTTGCCAGACCGCCGGACGGTGGCCATTCAAGACCGTGCGCGGCTTCAGGATTTATCCGCAGGGCCGCCGACAAGCACAAAATGACGGTCGCAATAGCCGCAATCGACATAGCCTTTTTCATCAATCTGAAGCCAGACGCGGGGGTGCCCCAATGCGGCAGGGATATCGCCGCTGCCGTCGCAAGCAACGCGCGGTTCACGGACTCGGATCGTTTCAGGTTCGTTATTCATGCGCGGCGCGTAGCAAAACCGCTGCGGGGCTGCAACGGGTCAGAAATAATTGAGCGTGATCGACCAGTTTCCGGAATATACGCCGGGTGCTTGGTTCGCGGCAACGTCAAGCGTGTCACTGCACACATAGCCGCATCAACGCATTGCGTGCATTTCATGGTACGCCCGCAATCTGTCACTTCCCGTGATTGCTTAGCTGGGCGGCGTTCGCTATCGCATGCTTATGTCTGAACAAGCTATCTCGATCAAAAATCTCTCCAAAAAATATGCCAGCGGCAAACAGGCGCTGAGTGATGTCAGCTTCGACGTCGCGCAGGGATCTATTTTTGGGCTTCTGGGGCCGAATGGTGCGGGTAAATCCACGCTGATCAACATATTGGCCGGGATGGTGATGAAAAGCTCGGGCTCCGCATCAATCTGGGGTTTTGATATTGATGCCAACCCGCGCAATGCCAAGGCATCGATCGGTATTGTCCCGCAGGAAATCATGTTCGACCCCTTCTTCACACCGAAGGAAGCGCTGGAATTGCAGGCGGGCCTATATGGCGTGCCGAAGTCCAAGCGGCGGACGATGGAACTGCTCAAGGCTGTCCGGTTAGAGGACAAGGCGGACGCCTATGCCCGTACTTTGTCAGGTGGCATGAAAAGACGGTTGTTGGTGGCCAAAGCCATGGTCCATGCGCCGCCGGTTATCGTTCTTGATGAGCCCACGGCTGGTGTCGATATCGAGCTGCGTCAGCAATTGTGGGATTATGTGCTTGAACTGAACAAGCAGGGCGTGACCGTGGTGTTGACCACCCACTATCTCGAAGAAGCAGAACAATTGTGTGATCGTATCGCCATCATCAACCATGGGCAGCTGATCGCCAACAAGCCAACGCGCGAGCTGGTCGGCATGGCCCGGGAAAAGGCCGTTGTTCTGACGCTCGACCGGGATGTCACCGCTGCGCCTACCCACGACGCATTTGAAAAATCCGAATTGGTGAATGAGCGCACAATCGAGATTACCTATAACAAGGATCGCATGAATGCGGGCGAGGTGTTGACGACCATTCAGGGACTCGGCCTTGGGATATTGGACGTGACAACCAAGGAAGCCGACCTTGAAGACGTTTTCCTGCGTCTCACAAGCAGTGCATAAATGGACGTCGATGTTCTTATTATCGGATCGGGCGCGGCGGGATTAACCGCTGCGCTGCAGCTCGCAACAAGCCGAAAAGTCGCCGTCTTGGCAAAGGGCGCGATATCCGATGGGGCGACAGCCTGGGCGCAGGGGGGCATCGCTGCGGTGCTTGAGCCCGGCGACAATTTCGAAAGCCACATCGAAGATACCATGGTCGCAGGCGCCGGGCTGAATAACCGTGCCACCGTCGAATTTGTTGTCGAAAATGCACCGGTCGCCATCGAACGGCTGGCAAAGCTGGGCGTGCCGTTCAATCTTGAGGGCAATGACTGGCACCTGACGCGTGAGGGCGGCCACAGCCACCGCCGCATCGTCCATGTCGATGACGCCACCGGATGGGCGGTGCAGCAGGCATTGGAAGCCGCAGCGAGAGCGCATCCCAATATCGTGCTGGTGCCCGATATGGTCGCCGTTGATTTGATATCCGGCCGCCATCAAGAACGGTTTTCGACATCAGGACGCGTCCATGGCGTCTATGCGCTCAACCGCAAGACGGGGCAAGTGGAAGCGTTCACCGCGCGCGCCACCATCTTGGCCAGCGGCGGTGCTGGACGCACCTATCTTTACTCCACCGCACCACGCGGGGCGACGGGCGATGGCATTGCCATGGCGTGGCGCGCTGGCTGCCGCGTATCGAATATGGAATTCATGCAATTCCACCCGACTTGCCTGTACAATCTTGAGGTCAAAAACTTCCTGATTACCGAGGCGGTGCGCGGCGAGGGCGGCATACTGAAAAATCCGAAAACCCGGCATCGCTACATGCCCGATTATGACGAGCGTGCAGAGCTTGCGCCGCGCGATATCGTGGCGCGCGCCAATGATGCGGAGATTAAGCGCGACGGGCTGGAATATGTCCATTTGGATATCAGCCACAAACCGGCCGATTTTGTGAAGGCGCATTTCCCGAACATTTATGAAAAGCTGATGGGGCTTGGCATCGACATCACGCGCGAGCCTATTCCTGTGGTGCCGGCGCAGCATTATACCTGCGGTGGTGTTCTGGTTGATCTGGATGGCCGAACCGATGCGCCGGGGCTGTATGCGGCTGGCGAAGTGACGCAAAGCGGGCTGCATGGTGCCAACCGCCTTGCGTCGAATTCACTGCTCGAATGTTTCGTCTTTGGTGATGCTTGTGCGCGCCATATTGATGCCCATTGGGATAGCCTGCCACCGCCGCCGCCCATCCGCGCGTGGGATGAAAGCCGCGTGACGGACAGCGATGAAGAGGTTGTCATTGCGCAATGCTGGCGCGAAATCCGCCAGTTCATGTGGAACTTTGTAGGTATCGTGCGCACGACCAAGCGGTTGGAGCGCGCGCAGCATCGTATCGATTTGCTGCGCAGCGAAGTTGCCGATTATTACAGCCATTTCCGTGTGACGCCTGACCTGATTGAACTGCGCAACCTGGTTGAGGTCGCGGCGCTTATCATTCAGTCCGCTTTGTCACGGCATGAAAGCCGGGGCCTGCATTTCACGCTCGATTATCCCGAAACGCTAAAGGAGGCGGTTGATACCGTGTTGGTCCCATGAAAAAACTACTCCCGCTTTTTGCCTTGGCCGCGCTCTCGCCGGCCTATGCCGCGACCCCCGAAGAAACCGCGCGTGAGGTGTTGGCGAAATCCCCGATTATCGACGGACATAATGATACGCCGCACCAGATTGCGGAACTGTTCGATCGGGATTTCTCGAAATTCAATCTCTCCGCACTGCCTGCCGATGTTCTTGCCAAAACGCATACCGATATCCGCGCCGCGCGCGCCGGTTTCCTCGGCGGTCAATTTTGGTCGGTATATGTCGATGCCGCACTGCCGAAGCATGAGGCGGTAACGCGGACAATTCAGCAGATTGACGTCGTGCGGCAGATGATCGCGCGTTATCCAGAGAGCTTTGCTTATGCATCGACAGCCGCTGAGGTAGAACGCGCGATGAAGGCCGGCAAGATCGCGTCGATGATTGGGATGGAAGGCGGGCATTCCATCGGTGACTCGCTTGAGATCCTGCGGCAAACTTATGCGCTCGGCGCACGCTACATGACCATCACGCACAGCCTAACGACCGATTGGGCCGACAGCGCGACCGATGCGCCAAAGCATGATGGGCTGTCGCCATTCGGTTTTGAAGTGCTGGCGGAAATGAACCGGTTGGGGATGATTGCGGACATCAGCCACGTGTCAGAGGCAACGATGCATGACGTATTGGATAAAACCACCGCGCCCGTGCTGTTCACGCACAGCAATGCCCGCGCCATCACACCGCATCCACGTAACGTGCCGGACTCCGTGTTGAAGCGTTTGCCGCAAAATGGCGGCGTGGTCATGGTCACATTCGTCCCCGGCTTTACCTCGCCCGAGCGCCGCCAATGGGAGTTTGATCGGTCGGCGGTAGCGGGTCGTGCGAAAACGGAATTTTCCGGCAACCCCGTTGGCGAGAAAGCCGCGGTAGACGCATGGATTGCCGCAAACCCACAGCCCAAAGCAACATTGGCGCAGGTCGCTGACCATATCGACCACATCCGCAAAGTTGCCGGCATTGACCATATCGGCATTGGTGGCGACTTTGGCGGTGTCGATGAACTGCCAGTGGGCCTCGAAAACGTATCGACCTATCCCGCTCTGTTCGCGGAACTGGTCCGTCGTGGCTATTCCAAAAGCGATCTCGCCAAAATCGCCCAAGGCAACGCCCTACGCGTCATGCGCGGGGTCGAGAAGGCAGCGTGGAAATAGCTGTCGCGGCTTTGCGTTATAAAAAGTTAAGCAAAACCCTCGGACAAATATCGTTCGGCTATTGCGGCGTGGAGGGCGGCGCCGCGGGCCATGACGCTGTCGTCTAGGACCATGCGGTTGGAATGCAGACCGCAGCAGGACCGCCAGTCGTCGCCCTCATGTGACGCGCCCAAGAAGAACATGGCGCCGGGCACTTTTTCAAGGACATAGGCGAAGTCCTCCGCGCCCATGATCGGCGTGTCGAGCGTGATCCAGCTTTCGGCGCCAAATATATCCTCAACCACTTTTTTACCGAATTGCACCGCACGGTCGTCGCACACGGTGACAGGGAAGCCTTGTTCGATATGGACCTCCGCACTGCAACCATGGGCGGCGGCGATTCCGGGGGCGAGACGATGCAGTTCCTCCGCCACGCGCGCGCGTGATTGCGGCGACAGTGTCCGGATAGTGCCCAATAGATGCGCGGTCTCGGGAATGATGTTGTTGGTCGTGCCTGCTGTGATTTTGGCAATGGTAATGACCGCCGGGTTAAATACGGAAATCTTGCGCGTCACCATCGTTTGGATGGCGGATACGATTTCGCAGGCAACAGGTATGGGATCAACGGCGTCATGCGGCATCGACGCGTGGCCGCCCGCGCCCTTGATGGTAATATTCAGGACGTCAGAGGATGCCAATAATGGTCCGCTTCGGCCGCTAAACACGCCGCGCGGGGCGTTGGGCATGATGTGCAAGGCAAAGGCGGCGTCGGGTAATGGATCAATCAAGCCGTCGTCGAGCATGAAGCGCGCGCCATGATGGCCTTCTTCGCCGGGCTGGAACATGAATTGGACGGTGCCGGCCAGCTGATCGCGTTTGGCGCATAGCATCTTGGCCGCACCCACGAGCATCGCGACATGGGTATCATGCCCGCACGCATGCATCGCGCCTTCGGTCAGCGAGCTATATTCAAGGCCCGTATCCTCATGGAGCGGCAACGCGTCCATATCGCCCCGTAGAAGCACCGTACGGCCATTGGCCGGGCCCTTGAGTGTCGCGATGAGCCCGGTGGTCGATGGCCCTTCACGCAGCTCCAGCGGCAGGCCAGCAAGCGCGGCCTTGATTTTAGCCAATGTCTTGGGGTTTTGCAGGCCAAGCTCAGGCTCGGCATGAATTGCGCGGCGCAGCGCGATCAGGTCGGGAAGGATGTCTTCGGCGTCGTCGCGCCAGTCGGTGCTGATTAAGTCCATAGCTTAACTAGCACCACCCTGGCGCGCCCGACAACTGCCTTATTTTTCCAGACGTACCGTCACATATTGTGTTGGCGCGCCGCGGCGTTTGACGCCCAGCAAGATTGCGCCACGACCGGCTGCCTTGGCTTCCTTGACGACAGCGGCGAGACCGGCTGCTGTGCTTACCGGCTTGTAGTTTGCCGATACGATGACATCACCCCGACGCAGACCAACCTGTGCACCCGTGCCGGTGCCCGGAACGTCAATAACGACACCTTTTATATCAGTGGTCAGGCCAAGCGCGCGGGCGATTTCGGCATCAAGCGGAATAACGCTGATGCCCAAAGCATCACGCACAACCTTTGAATCTGCCGTGTCGCTTTGCTTGTCGAAATCCTTATTTTCTTCAGGATTGAAACTTTGAGGCAACTTCTCTTCTGGCGGACGTGCGCCGACGGTTGCGGTCAGCTTCATCGGTTTGCCTTCACGCAAGATATCCAGCGGAATGCGTGTGCCAGGTTTGATATTGGCAACGATGAAGGACAATGTGGTTTCGGGCGAAACATCGCGGTCATTGACACGTAGAACGATGTCGCCTTCTTTCAGGCCAGCCTTATCCGCAGCTTCGCCTGCAACAACGCGCGCGACAAACTCACCGCGGTTCTTGTCCAAACCAAGCGCATCGGCCGTATCTTCATCCACGGGCCGGATGGTGATACCCAAATAGCCGCGTTCCGGACGGACGCCCTTTTTCAGGGATTCGACAACAGGAATGGCTTCTTCGGCAGGAATGGCAAATCCGACGCCGATATTTGCACCAACTGGTGAAATCAGGCGGTTGTTGATGCCAACGACTTCGCCCTTGAGGTTGAACAAGGGGCCACCCGAGTTGCCGGGGTTGATGGCGGTGTCGGTTTGAATGAAGCGGTCATATGCGCCACCGGCGCCGATGTTGCGCTGAAGCGCGGAGATAATGCCTGCGGTCACGGTGTTGCCAAGGCCAAGCGGGTTACCGATTGCAATGACCCAGTCGCCCACACGGCTTTTCCTGGAATCGGCCATTTTGACGAACGGCAAATCGGTCGCACGGATTTTGAGCAACGCGATGTCGGACTGTGGATCACGGCCGACGATTTCGGCCGGATATTCCTTGCCATCAAACAAGGTGACGGTCACGCGGTCAACCGCGTCGCCCGATCGGCCACCCGCGACGACATGGTTGTTGGTCACGATATAGCCATCGCTGGAGATCAAAAAGCCGGAACCGCCGCTTGCTTGGTCCTGCGTTATCGGACGGCTTTCGCCGGTTAACGGGTTAAAGCTGGTGGCGACTTGTACCTTTTTTCGCGTGGCGATGTTGACCACCGCTGGCTGCAACTGTGCGGCCAAGTCCGCAAAGCTCGATGGAGCGCCGCCGGGCGCGAGATTAACTTGTTCCGAAACAGCAAGGCCGGTTTGCGCGGTCACGGGATTGTCGTTGACCAAAGCTACGGCGGCACCTGTCATTAAAAGCGCGGTGGTAACTGCATAAGCGTAACGCACGGATATCATTCCTCTCATATACTCATATGGGCAGCAGGCCCGGAAATCAGCCATTCGATGGCGAATTAAAGCTTAACGCCAATTGAATGGATGCCATCCAATTGGCCAAAGTCCTCCGTCGTTCGATTAACGTCCGGTACGGAATTTCTCAAGATACGCGTTCTGCGGTGACAAGATGATGTTGCTTGATCCCTCGCCATTCTGGAAAGTCTGACGATAGCTCTGCATGGCGCGGTAGAAGTCGTAGAAACCCGGATCCTTGCCATAGCTTATGGCGTAGATACGTGCAGCTTCGGCTTCGGCATCAGCACGGATAATCTGCGCTTCTTTCTGGCCCTCGGCATCAATGGCAATCGCTTCCTGATTCCGCGCGCTGCGCATCCGGTTATAGGCCGACTGCAGCGTTGCTGCGGGCAAATCGGCGCGCTTAATGCGGACATCAATAACTTCGGCGCCATATTTCTTGGCTTCGCGGTTCAACGCAGTCTGGATATTTTCCATAACTTCACCGCGCTCGGCACTCAGCAAGGCAACAAATGTGCGTTTGCCCAATTCGTTGCGAAGCGATGAGCCCAAGATTGTCTTCAACTGGTCACGCAGGCGATCTTCGGTACGGATGGTCCGATACATGACATCAGGTTGCGTGATGCGGAACCGCGCAAAGGCGTCGACTTGTAAGCGCAGCTGGTCCGTGGAAAGCACTTCCTGTTGATCCATTTCGACGCTCAACACGCGCTTGTCGACAATCTGGATTTGTTCAACAAAAGGGATACGGAAGGTGAGGCCCGCGCGCGTTTCGCCAAATTGTTCCTTCGCACGATATTTGTTCACAACGCGGTCAACCTTGCCGTAGCTGCTGATAATCGCTTGTTGCGTTTCAGGGACGATGGTGACCGACATGCTCAACAAAATGAGCGTACCGATCCCAATCAACGCCAGATAAATCGGGTTTCTGATGATATTCGTCATCATTGTTTTTTTCCTGTCACAACAACGGGTTCAGCCTTTTGTGCGGCCTTTTTCTGAAATTCAGGGAGCGGAAGGTACGGCGTTACACCGCCAGTTTCGACAATGGTCTTGTCGACCTTGCCAAGCACTTGCTCCATCGTTTCATAATATAACCGCCTTTTGGTGACTTCGGGCGCTTCCTTATACTGCACGTAAATCTTGTCGAATTCGGCAGTTTCACCCAAAGCCAACTCGGTCACGCGGCTGGCATAAGCACGCGCATCGTTCAGATAGCTCTCGCGGCGTTGTTGCGCCGCGTTTACTTCGCGGAACGCGTCATTCACTTCGGCTGGTGGGTCTGACTGACGGATCGAAATGCTCTGCACCAACACACCGGCGCGATATTCGTCCAATATCTGCTGCATGCGGCGTCGCACTTCCAATTCAATTGCGCCACGGCCCGGGCCAATGGCTTGGGTCAGATCATAATTGGCAACGGCCGCGCGCATGGCGCTTTCCGCAACTTCCTTGACCGTGCCTTCAGGGCTGTCGAGTTGGAACAGATATAATGACGGGCTCTTAATCGACCAGCGGACGTCATAGGCCATATCAATGATGCTCTGGTCTTTGGTCAGGACCAGATTTTCGCTGCTTGCCTTCGGCGAACCGATGGAGGTCGTTTGGATCTGCTTGGTATCAACCTTGGTGATACTCTCGATGGGCGAGGGCAGCGTGAAACGAATGCCCGGCTGCACCGTGCGGGCATATTTGCCAAGCTGGGTTACAACGCCTTCTTGTTCAGGGCCAATCCGGTGGATTGTCGACCAGGCCAGCCAGAGCACAAGAAAGCCACCGACGATAATCGGCCACCAGCTTTTGCCATCTGGCCGCTGTGGAATGCCACCAAAGCCACCGCCTTTACGGCGCAGCAATTCTTCCAATGATGGGCCACGGGGCCGCGATTGTTTTGCCGTACCTTCCGGTGCCGGGTCCCACGGATTAACCGGATCAGGCTTTGATCGGCCACCTTTTTGGTTTGCATTGCCGGATGCACCCGTGTCGGCGGAATCGTCTGAATCCCACGGACCTTTGCCTTCTATCGCCAAAATATGTGACCCCTGATCGTCAATTTTCTTGCTCATAAAGTCTATGTAGTAGCGGTTTTTCAGAAAAACAGTGTCAATCCCGCAATTCTGAATCTATTCGGCATGATATGCCAAATATTGATCATTTTTCTCATGCCATTTCCGCCGTTGCCGGCGCTCGTGCGAGCGGTTTGAAAATCGCCGATGGCGCGGTTTCGCTTGTGCTTGATGTGTCTGGATTGAACGCGGATGCCCGCGCGCAAATGGAAGCCGATGTTCGCAGCGCCGTTGAACAAGCAGGGGCGACGTCAGTCCGGATCATGTTGACGGCAGAGCGGATTACGCCGCGCCTGATCGCTGTGGCCAGCGGGAAAGGCGGCGTAGGTAAATCAACGCTGTCGACAAACCTTGCCATCGCCATGGCGCGGGCAGGCCGATCGGTTGGTCTGGTTGATGCCGATATCTACGGCCCATCGCAACCACGGTTGATGGGTGTTGAGGGCGTGAAGCCTGAAGCTGAAGGCAAGAATATGATACCTGTGATGGGTGCTGGCGGCGTTCCGTTTTTGTCGATGGGCCAGTTGGTCAACCCGGGCCAGGCCATTGCGTGGCGTGGCCCCATGGCGGGCAATGCCCTGTCGCAACTTGTCGACGCCAAATGGGGCGATGTGCGCGACATCGTGGTCGATATGCCGCCCGGCACCGGTGACATCCAGCTGTCGATGATCCAAAAGCATAAGCCCGTCGGCGCCGTGATCATCTCCACGCCGCAGGATTTGGCGTTGATTGACGCCACCCGCGCCATCAGCTTTTTTGACACCGCGAAAGTCCCGATCATTGGCCTCGTTGAAAATATGGCGGGCTATCTCTGTCCGCATTGCGGCGAAATGAGTGATCCTTTTGGTTCGGGCGGAGCAGAAGCCGCGGCAAAGGAATTGGGCATTCCGTTCTTGGGTCGCATTCCGTTGGATATCAAAATCCGCATGGCAAGCGATGCGGGCAATCCGCCTGCACTGGATGAAGGCCCCATTAGCGATGCCTATGCCGCGATTGCGCGGCAAGTGTCCGCATGGGTGGACGCGCCAAAGGCCGCGCCTGCATGACGGAAGACGCAGCGGCAAGCGAAGGCATTAGCCGCCGAAAGCTGCTCATTGGTGGCGGCGCTGGCGTCGGTTTGCTTGTGGCTTGGGGCCTGTGGCCGCGCCGCTATACGCCCAATTTACGGACGGTAGAGGGCGAGCATCTTTTCGGACCGTGGCTGAAAATAGCCGAAGACGGCAAAATCGTCGTCGGCATTCCACAAAGCGAGTCTGGCCAAGGCGTGTATACAGCATTGGCGCAGATCGTCGCCGGAGAGCTTGGCGCTGACTGGCGGTCGGTGGCAGTCCAGCCAGTGCCGCCAAGTCCGATATTCGCAAACACATTATTGGCGCGCGAGTGGGCCCCGGCATTCATGCCCGAAAACCTGTCGCTCAACGCAGATGGCGGTCCCGTGGCCAGCAGTATCAACGAACTTGCGCGACGCGACGTCTTTGTGGTGACCGGCGGATCATCCTCCATTCGGCAATTTGAACAGCCATGCCGTGAAGCTGGCGCAGCGGCGCGCGCGGTCTTGTGTCAGGCCGCGGCGGCGAGCTGGGACATTTCATGGGAGCAGTGCCAAACGGATCGCGGTTTTGTGGTCTTTGGAAAGAAACGCCTCGCATTTGCGGATCTTGTCATTGCAGCATCAGAGCTCGCGCCGCCATCGCCGGTTCCGCTGAATTCTTCGCCGCGCAACCGCCTTTCGGGCCGTGATGCGCCGCGGCTTGATCTGTCGGCTAAGGTGGATGGCAGCGCAAGCTTTGCGGGCGACATTCGTTTGCCCGACATGCTCTACGCGTCTGTCAGGGGCGGGCCAGCAGGCAACAGTAGGTTGAAATCCGCCAACACAAAAGCGGCGCTGAAAATGCGCGGCGTGGTGCACGTGGTGCGCACCAAAAGCTGGGTTGCTGCGGTGGCAAGCAACTGGTGGGCAGCCAACACCGCGTTGGATGCAATGAAGCCCGTCTTCGCAACCAAAGGTGCTTTGGCGGACAGCCAGAAAATCGGTCAGTCGCTTGGCGACGCGATTGCCAAAGGCCCCGGCTTCCGGGCATTCAAAACTGGCGACGTTGATGCTGCAATGGCGTCAGAGACGGCAACGCGTATTTTTAAGGCTGACTATTCGGTGGGTGCGGCGGTACACGCCCCTATTGAAACACGTTCAGCGACGGCGGATTATCGCAATGGTCGTCTGCAATTATGGATCGCATCGCAAGCGCCTCAAGCCGCGCGCGTTGCCGCAGCAAACGCCATCGGTATCGATGTAAATGATGTCGTCCTCTACCCCGTCATGGCGGGCGGAAGTTTCGACCGCAATTTTGACAATGTGATCGCCGCGCAAGTCGCGGTCATTGCCAAGGAAGTGGGGCGGCCGGTGCAACTGGTCTGGTCGCGCCCTGAAGACTTCCTGCGGGATCATGTCCGCACACCGGCGTTGGGCCGTTTATCCGCCGCGATAAATGCCGAAGGCGCAGTGACAGCCATGAGCGTGCGGGTAGCCGCCGCATCCAGCATGCGTGAGCTTGCGAACCGGATCGATGGGCAAAGCGTTGACGAAGCGCGCAAGTCGTCCGCAGGCGAATTTGACGCACTCGCATTGCGCGGTGCGGAGATACCATATGCCATTCCCAATCTGACGATTGACCATTTCCCTGTGCGCATGCCGATGCCAACCGGGCCGTGGCGTAGCCTTGCGCACAGCTACAACTGCTTCTTCGTCGAAGGCTTTATCGACGAGCTTGCCCAGAAAGCTGGCGTCGAGCCCTTGTCGTTTCGCATGCAAATGCTTGTCGGCCAAACGCGGCTTGCCCGATGCCTTACGGGCGTTGCCAATATGGCGGGATGGGATGGGGGCGGCTCTGGCAGCGGACGCGGCATTGCTTGCCACAGCATGCGCGGCAGCCACATTGCCCTCATCGTGACGGCGCGTACCAGCGAAACCGGCGTGCGTGTCGACCGTATTCACGCAATGGCGGATTGCGGGCGGCTGATTAATCCCGATCTGGCGCGCCAGCAGATTGAGGGCGGCATTATATTTGGATTGGCACAAGCATTGGGTTCAACAACCGAATATCAAAACGGCCTGCCAACCGCCCGGCGTCTGCGCGATGTGGACCTGCCGAAATTGGTCGATGTGCCAGAAATCACTGTTGAATTTGCGCGTAGCGATGCGCCGCCGGGCGGTGTCACTGAACTCGGGGTGCCGCCAGTTGCCCCCGCTATAGCAAACGCTTTATTCTCCGCAGCCGGCATACGTCTGCGTGAACTTCCTTTACTGTCCCGGGGACTATGATGACATTACCAACGAACCACCCACTCGTAGCGACGCCCAAAGTCGGCGTCTTGCTGGTGAATCTGGGCACGCCAGACGCACCGACCACGTCAGCGGTGAAGCGCTATTTGAAGCAGTTTTTGTCGGATCAACGCGTTGTCGAAATTCCGCCTTTGCTGTGGCAGCCGATTTTGCGCGGCATCATTTTGAACACCCGTCCGCAAAAATCCGCGAAGGCATATGCCAAGGTATGGACGGAAAAAGGATCGCCGCTCGCATTTTTCACAGCCGGTCAGGCGGAAGCTTTGCAGGCGCGTATGGAAGGGATTGCCGATGTGCGGTACGCCATGCGCTATGGCAATCCGTCCGTCGGCGACCAACTTGCCGCCATGAAAGCAGCGGGGTGCAACCGGATTTTAATTGCGCCATTATATCCGCAATATTCGGGGGCGACGACGGGTACCGTGCTTGATGAGGCTTATGCCACGCTCACCGCCATGCGATGGCATCCGGCGATCCGGACGCTGCCCGCTTATCATGATGATGCGCGCTATATTGGCGCGTTGAAGACATCGATTGAAGCGTCGCTTGCGAAGTTGGATTTCGTGCCCGACGCGCTTGTGATCAGTTTTCATGGGATGCCGGAGCGGACGCTCCATTTGGGGGATCCCTATCATTGCCACTGCCAAAAAACCGCGCGGCTTCTGTCGGAAGCCATGGGCCGCGCGCTTGTTGTGAGTTTCCAATCCCGTTTTGGGCGGGCAAAATGGCTTGAACCCGCTACGGACGACACGCTGATGAAGCTTGCGCGCGAAGGGACGAAGAAAGTCGCGATCTTTGCGCCGGGCTTTTCGGTCGATTGCCTCGAAACGCTCGAAGAGCTGGCCATGCAGGGGCATGAGCAGTTCGAAGAAGCGGGCGGCACGCATTATGCCTATCTACCGTGCCTGAACGACAGCGATGTCGGGATGGATATGCTTGAACAGATTATCGGGCAGGAACTCGCTGGCTGGATCTAATCGTTAGCACAGCGTGGCTGCGGCCTTTTTTATACTAACGTTCACGGCAACTTGCACTTGTGCCCTTGAGCATTAATCATGGCGGAAATGGCAATCAGGAGAGCGGTGTATGTCACGAATTGCGGTGGTTACAGGCGGGACCAGAGGTATTGGTGAAGCGATCTGTTTGAAGCTTCAAGAAAAAGGCCGGATGGTCATCGCCAACTATGGTGGCAATGACGCCGCCGCCAAGGCTTTTTCGGAGCGGACGGGCATTGCGGTGCGCAAGTGGGATGTGGGCGATCACCAAAGCTGCCTAGACGCCTGCGCGGCGATTGAGGCGGAGTTCGGCCCAATCGACATCATGGTCAACAATGCGGGCATCACCCGCGATGCGACGATGATGAAGATGACATTTGAACAATGGGATGAAGTGATCCGTGTCGACCTGACCGGATGTTTCAACATGGCCAAGGCAGTCTTTGCCGGCATGCGCGAACGCAAATGGGGCCGCATCGTGAACATTGGCTCAGTCAACGGCCAGGGCGGCCAAATAGGTCAGGTGAACTACGCGGCCGCGAAATCAGGCATCCATGGCTTTACCAAATCGCTTGCCGCCGAAGGTGCGCGCTATGGCGTGACCGCCAATGCAATCGCGCCGGGCTATATCGGCACCGAAATGCTGTCGACGATCCCGGAAAATGTGATGGAAAAGATCGTTGCGCAAATCCCGGTTGGCCGATTGGGTCAACCCGACGAAATCGCCCGCGGCGTCGAATTTTTGACGAGCGACAATGCAGGCTTCATCACCGGTTCGACTTTGTCGATCAACGGTGGTCAGCACATGTATTGATGGTCGTCGGCGGGTGAGCGACATTTATCATCCGCCCGTAAAGCGCAGCATGACGGTGGCGGGGCATCAAACCTCCATCAGTCTGGAACCGCTTTTCTGGGACGCGTTGAAACGGGCTGCCGAGCAAAAGGATTTGCCCGTCAATGCGTTGGTCGCGCAAATCGATGTTGAGCGTCTGGAATCCGGAACACCCTGTGGGTTGGCGAGTGCGATTCGACTGTGGGTGATGGCGAACGCATAAAGGGTTCCGTCACATCGACCTGCCCGGTCGGTCAAAGCCCCGCTTCGACCGCTATTCGGACGGCATCTGCCGCATTCGACGTCGACAGTTTCTTGAACATCAGCATGCGGTGCATCTGAACCGTTTTTTCGCTTAAGGACAATCGATAGGCAATCTGCTTTGTCCGGAAACCGCGGGCCATCTGCTGCAAAATCTCGCGCTGACGGGGCGACAGTCGGTCGACAATCTGTGCCGCTTGCTGTTGCCGCACCAGCCCAATGCTTTCCTCTTCAGGGAGCACTTCGATCTGGGACCCGACGAACAACTCAAGATTCCCATCATTGTCGAACAATGGCGCGATCATCACCGCGTTGCGAAAGGGGGTGCCGTCTTTCCGGTAATTGATAAGCTCTGCCAGTGCAGGATGCTGCCCATGTACTGCGGAACGCAGTTTTTCCGTCTGGCCATTTTCCGTGTCAGGACCGCGCAAGAAACGGCAGTTGCGACCGATAACATCATCTTCTGTATAGCCAGTCAGCGCACAAAAAGCCGCATTCACCGCAATCAGGGGATTGTCTGGCTTACTGGGGTCGCTGACGACGGTTGCGATGGGGCTAAAGCGGATGGAATCCAAAACTGGATGACGCGTGGCTTTGCTTTGCTTCGGATTCAAATTCGTTTTCACTTCCATGGAAGATGCCGCAAAAATATCAATGTGGCAACCGTTCCTTCAAAGCGACGTTCCGATTCGCATGGCGCTTTTTAGTCTGAACCCACCCGCTCAACATCCGCGCCGACAAGCTGAAGCTTTTCTTCTAGCCGCTCATAGCCCCTGTCGAGGTGGTACAGACGGCTCACATGCGTTTCGCCCTCTGCCACCAGGCCAGCGATCACGAGGCTCATAGAGGCTCTCAAATCGGTTGCCATGACAGGCGCGCCGGTCATTTTCTTCACGCCATGGACAATAGCCGTACGGCCCTTGGTTTCGATATGCGCGCCCATACGGTTGAGTTCGGGCACGTGCATATACCGGTTCTCAAAAATCGTTTCGGTCAGAACGCTTGCGCCGTCTGCCATGCACAGCATGGCCATGAACTGCGCCTGCATGTCGGTCGCAAAGCCGGGATATGGCGCGGTCGAGATTGTCAGCGGCTTTAATTTGCCATCGGACGCGACGCGGATCCCACCGGCCGTTTCTTCAACCGTGACGCCTGCTTGGCGCAGCGCATGCAGCGTTGCATCCATTTCGCTCGCCTTTGCGCCGACAAGCTCAATATCGCCGCCGGTAATGGCTGCAGCGCAGGCATAGCTGCCCGCTTCGATCCGGTCGCTCATCACGCGGTATGTGGCGCCATGCAGACGGTCTTTGCCGTGAATGATGAGGTCGGATGTGCCGATGCCTTCAATCTGCGCGCCCATCGCGACAAGCAAGTTGCACAAATCGACGATTTCTGGCTCGCGCGCTGCATTGTGCAGAACGCATGTGCCCTTTGCGAGGCTGGCCGCCATCAATGCGTTTTCGGTCGCGCCCACGGAAACCACGGGGAAGGTATATGTCCCGCCGGGGATACCTTTTTTGGCAACCGCCTTCACATATCCTGCGGCAACTTCAATTTCGACGCCAAATGCCTCGAGCGCTTTCAGGTGAAGGTCAATTGGCCGGTTGCCAATGGCGCATCCGCCGGGCAGCGACACGGTCGCTTCGCCCGCACGGGCAAGCATGGGGCCCAAGACCAGAATCGACGCGCGCATTTTGCGGACAAGGTCATAGGGCGCGATATTTGTGGTGATACGCGTCGCTTCGAGCGTCATCACGCGGCCGAAATCTTCGGGACGCGATCCGGCAACCGTCGTGGAAATACCGAACTGGTTCATCAAATGCTGAAAACCGTCAATGTCCGCCAAGCGCGGCAAATTGCGCAAGGTCAGCGGCTCGTCAGTCAGCAACGCGCAGGGTATCAGCGTCAATGCGCTGTTCTTTGCGCCTGAAATGGGGATCTTGCCCTTGAGCGTATTGCCGCCGCGTACGATTATCTTATCCATCGCAGGGTATTTAGCGGGAATTGATTGCGGCGCAACTTAGGAATTGGAAGTCAGGACCCGGCGAGCGCAATCTCAAGCTGACCAAGCCGTTCCTTGCCCCAATATATGTCATCACCCACAAAAAATGTCGGGACGCCAAATGCACCGCGTTTGGCGGCATCTTCGGTATTCGCGATCAATTCCGCTTTCACCGCCGGATCCTCGGCCTTTGCGAGTAATGCCGCACTGTCGAGGCCAGCTGCGTCTAGAACCGTCGCGACCACCTGTGCATCGCCCATGTCCGCGCCGTCTTCCCACATCGCCGCCATCACAGCGTCGACATAAGGCGCAAAGCAGCCGAGATGTTGCGCGGCAACCGCGCCGCGCATCAGCTGCAGCGAATTGATGGGAAAGCGCGGGTTCATTTTAAACGGCAGCGCATGTGCTTTGACGAAACGGTCGAATTCCAGCATCTCATAATTGCGTTTTGCGGGCGTCTCCGCATAGCGCATGAACGGCGCTTGGTTGTTCGTAAGCTTGAACAGTCCCCCCAGCGAGATGGGGATATAGATCGCTTCAGTGCCCGTACGCGCGCAGATATCCGGCAGCATCTTGTACGCGAGATAACTGTTGGGCCCGCCGAAATCGAAAAGAAATTGGAAGTTTTTGGTCATCAAAAATTCTCCGTCCATGGCCGTAAATCCATCTCGTGCGTCCACGCACTTCGGTGTTGCTTGTGTAATGCCACATATTGCAGCGCAATTGCATCAGGTGACAGCACGCCGTCCGCCGCCTTGGCTGCTTCGAAATCGGGGTGAATGCCCCTGATAAAGGCGGTGTCGATGCCGCCATCAATGATGACATGCGCCACGTGTATATTCTTTGGCCCAAGTTCGCGCGCCATCGACTGTGCCAGCATGCGCAGCGCACCCTTTGCACCGGAGAAGGCTGAAAAACCGCTGCCGCCACGTATGCTGGCAGTTGCGCCGGTGAAAATGATTGTTCCCGACTGGCGCTCAACCATCCGGCGCGCCGCCTCACGCCCCATGAGGAAACCCGCAAAGGCTGCCATTTCCCAAACCTTGCGATAAACCTGAGACGTCATATCCAGAATCGAGAAGTTCACATTGGCGCCGATGTTGAACACGGCGACCTCAATCGGGCCCACATCGCGTTCAATCGCGTCGACCATTGCCACGACTTCTTCCTCGATACGCGCGTCTGCGGGATAGGCGCGGGCAGCATAACCCTCGGCATGAATGGACTGTACCAGCGCTTCCAGCTGGTCCGCGTTGCGCGCACGCCGGTTGACACAGGCGGTGAAGCCTTCGCGGGCAAAAGCCTTGGCAATCGCTCCTCCAGTTGCGTCACCTGCACCAACGATCAATGCTGCTGCCATATTATTTCTCCTTACACGACTGGATGGCTTGCCAGCCCGGATTTTGCAACCGATAGTCGGCCGATAAAGTCTTGGGAGAGAGAATGATGCGTTTGAAATATGGCCTGCTTTGCGCATTTGCACCGTTGCTCTTGGCGGCGACGCCCGCGCAAACGACGGACATTATTTTGACGGGTGGATCGATACTCACCATGGCTGGCGATCAGCCCGAGTTTGTTGAGGCCATATTGCTGCGCAACGGCAAAATCGCTGCTCTTGGCACGCTCGCCACGGTCAAAAAAGCTGCGGGCAAAAAGGTCGAAATGGTCGACCTGAAAGGACGCACCGTTCTGCCCGGATTTATCGATGCGCATGGGCATATGGGCTATGTCGGACAGAATGCAGCGATGGCGCAATTGCAACCACCGCCCGTTGGGACCGTTACATCGATCGCAGAGTTGCAGGACGCGCTGCGCCAATATCCACGCCCCGCCGGCATGCCGCTGATTATTGGCAATGGCTATGACGATTCGCAACTGGCCGAGCGGCGCCATCCGACACGGGCGGATCTGGATGCGGTTTCCACGACCGTTCCGATTTTGATTCTGCATGTCAGCGGGCATTTTGCGGCGATGAATTCGGCGATGCTTAAGCTGGTTGGCTATACGCCAGAGACGCCCGATCCGCAGGGCGGCGTGATCCGGCGTGAGGCCGATGGCAAAACGCCCGATGGCGTGCTGGAGGAAACGGCGCTCTATCCCGTGTTGAAAGTGCTTACGCCGCCCAGCATCGATGCCAGC
Organism: Sphingorhabdus sp.; assembly: GCF_044338195.1. GTDB lineage: Bacteria > Pseudomonadota > Alphaproteobacteria > Sphingomonadales > Sphingomonadaceae > Sphingorhabdus_B. Next base: position 68,561 of record NZ_JBIIMC010000007.1, read on the forward strand.
ATTGCGCCGCTGGTGACTGGTGCCAAAATCTATGCCGCCAATGGTATCACCACCGGACAAGACGGACGGATCATGCCGGAAAACTGGGCAGCGATGGAGGAAGCGGACAAGCGCGGGCTATTCCCGATTGATGTCGTGGCGCTGACCTCCTTTGAACGTGACTGGCCCGCGGCGGTACGTGCGCGTATTGGAAAGCCTTATCCCGCGGGCGGGCATGTGCGCATTGGCGGCATTAAATTGACGATTGATGGTTCGCCGCAGGGACGCACCGCGTGGTTGAAAGACCCGGTGCCCATCCCGCCACATGGCCAGAAAGAGGGCTATGCGGGTTATCCGGCGATTGATCTGAAATTGTTTAACGCCAAACTGGCGGATGCCGCACAAAATGGCTGGCAGGTTTTTGTCCATGTCAACGGCGACGCCGCCGCGCAGGCCTTGATCGACGGGGTCCGGGACAATGGTCTGGCGGGTAAGCGGACCATCGCGATCCACAATCAGGTGGTCCAGCTGGATCAGCTAAAGGACATGAAGGCGCTGGATATCCAGCCCAGCTTTTTTGCCAACCATACTTATTATTGGGGCGACTGGCACCGCGATGTAGCGCTTGGGGCCAAGCGCGCCGATTTTATCTCGCCACAGGCAACTGGCTGGGCACTGGGGCTGCGCCCGACGGCGCATAATGACTCTCCGGTTGTGCCGCCTGACATGATGCGGCTGGTCTGGTCATCGGTGAACCGGCTGACGCAGAGCGGTGACATATTGGGGCCAATGGAGCGGATATCACCCTATCGCGCGTTGCAACAAGTAACGATCAATGCCGCGTGGCAAATTGGAGAGGATGGGGACAAAGGCAGCCTATCGCCGGGTAAGCGCGCGGATCTTGTCATTCTGGACGGAAACCCGCTGACCGTGGACGCAGCGAAAATACACAGCATCAAAGTGGTTGCGACGATTAAGGATGGCAAAACAATATATGGGTCGATTGGTGCGCCGAGCAAACCTTAGTCTTTTTCCAACGTGCATTGCAGCGGGTGCTGATTTTTTTGGGCGAAGTCCATGACCTGCGTCACCTTGGTTTCGGCAACTTCATAAGTGAAGATACCGCACACGCCGACGCCCTTTTGGTGGACATGTAGCATCACGCGGGTGGCCTGATCTGTGTCCATCTGAAAAAATGCCTTCAACACATGAACGACGAATTCCATCGGCGTATAATCATCGTTGAGCAGCAGGACTTTATACAGGCTGGGCTTTTGCGTCTTTGGCCGTGTACGCGTGGCAAGGCCGACGCCGGGTGTGCCCCCTGATTTGTCGTCGTCATCATGTGCCATGTGGATTTGCATCACTCTAAAATAGGTCAGGGTAGGGTGACTGCGCAACCCCTGTTCCATATCAATTTCGATTGGCTAAAAAGAAACCGCCCTTTCCGCAGGGGAAAGGACGGCTCTTTTATGATTGCGCTGGCGTTTCTCGGTTGCCCACCACCATAAGGAGGAGAGAGAGAAGGCAGCAGGCGCGAAATGCACCAGCGCAATGACCTCGGAAAACTTATGCAGCTTTCTTGAAAAGCTCAGTCGTTACCGCGATGCGGTTCGAAATCGGCTGGAACATTTCGTTTACCAGCTTTACCATCGCTTCGGTGTTCTTCGAACCCTGCGCTACCGCAGTGTCAAAGCCCTTGCGCGCCAGTTCACCCTGAAGCTTCACGAAATCGGTTGGCGATTTGACGGCCGTCAATTCTTTCACCGCAACCTGAACGTCTTCGAAATTCTTCTTGGCGAATTCGATGTTGGTCTTGCCCATTTCCTGAGCGCCCTTGGCAGCGATCTTGCCAGCTTCAACGATGGCTTCGACGTTGGCTTTGTTGAATTCAACGGCTTCAGCCGCGAAATTCTTGCCTTTTTCGGTCGCTTCGCTTGCCTTTTCACGCACGTCAGCGAAAAACTCGGTCGCTTTTTCAGCGGCGGCTTTTACAGTGTCAGTCATATTCGTCACTCCTTGAGCAATCGGTTTAGATCCAACAGACACGGCTTTCTTGGCCGGTAAAGCAGCAGGTTTCGCAACCTTCTTCTTTGCAACGGTGCTTGATGTGGCTTTCGCAGGCGCAGCCTTCGAGGCCGTTGGTTCAACGGTTTCGGTCGAAGAAGTAGCTGCTAATTTGCTTACCATGGCGTGCACCATTTCTGTTGTGTTGCAGTGCACAATAAAGATTCGTGCACGCACTGTCAACAAAAATGTTGCACTGCACAATAAATTGAATTGGCGGGTTAATCCGCCAATGTCAGGCGTTCAAAACGCGCATAATGATGGTCAGCCGAACCAAATTGGCTTTCGATCATCGTCGCGCGCTTGAAGAAATGACCGATGGCCAGTTCCTGCGTGATGCCAATGCCGCCATGTGTTTGAATGGCGCTTTGGCCCACGAACTTCGCTGCGCGCGAAACCTTTGCCTTACATGCCGACACCGCAGCCATACGTTCCGCGGCTGGCAAATCGAGCTTCAAGGTCGCCATTGTGGTCATGGATTTTGACTGTTCAACTTCCATGAACATATCGACCATGCGGTGCTGCAATACTTGGAAGCGCGAAATGGGCTGGCCGAACTGGTTACGCTGCCGCGCATATTCGAGCGTGCCCGAATGCAGCTTGGCGGTGACACCGCAGGCTTCTGCACAGACGGCAACGGTTGCTTCGTCGACAATGCGTTCGATCAGCGGAAGGCCAGCGCCCTCATCACCCAACAAAGCGTCGCCGGGGATAGCAACATTTTCAAAATAGACTTCAGAAGCCTGGAAACCATCGACGGTGGGATAGTCGCGGCGCACGATGCCAGCGGTGTTCGCATCAATCAGGAACAGCGATACGCCATTGGCTTCGCTGCCTGAACCGCCAGTGCGGGCGGTGACAAGCAAATGCGTTGCCCAAGGAGCGGCGTACACCACGCCCTTATGGCCGTTCAGCACATAGCCTGCGCCGTCTTTTTTCGCTGTCGTGCGAATGTTCGCAAGATTATAGCGACCCTGCGGCTCGGCGTAGGCAAACGCGATGATAACATTGCCGCCAATAATTTCTGGAATGACGGCATCGGCAATCGCGCCGCCAACAGCCTTCAACGCACCACCGCCAACAACGACGGTCTGCAGATAGGGTTCGATCGCAATGACCTTGCCCAATTCTTCCATAATCAAAGCATTTTCGAGGTGGCCGCCACCAAGTCCGCCATGGGCTTCGCTAAACGACGCACCAAGCATACCGAGATCTTGCGCCAGTGCCTTCCAAATGCCGGCGTCACGTCCGCTGCCGCTGGCAATCATCTTGTTGCGGCTGTCAAAGTCATATGTGTCCGCCAGAAAGCGGCTCAGGGTTTCGCGGATCATGTCCTGCGTTTCGGTGTAGCTGAAATTCATTATAATTATCCTGTCCAGTGGTCCGTCATGCTGAACTTGTTTCAGCATCTTAATTTCAACGTTGTGCATTAAGACCCTGAAACGCGTTCAGGGTGACGGCAAAATGTTAGATTAAATACCCAGCACCATCTTGGCGATGATGTTGCGTTGGATCTCGTTGGAGCCACCGTAAATCGTCGTCTTGCGGGTGTTGAAATAGGTCGGAGCAGCGCGATGCGCGTAATCCGGACCAATTGGATGTTCGTTGTCGCCTTCGCCAAATCCGCGGAAATAGGGCGCGCCATAATGGCCGACTGCTTCCAATGCGAGTTCGGTAATCCGCTGCTGGATTTCAGAGCCCTTGATTTTCAACAGGCTGGATTCGGGGCCAGGGCCCTTGCCCGCCGCTTCGCCCGCAAGGCTGCGCAGTTCGGTGAATTCCAACGCGGTTAGATCGATTTCAAGTTCCGCAATCTTACGCTTGAAAAATGGGTTGGCGATCAATGGGCGGTCACCGTCCTGCTCTGTGCGGGCAATGGATTTGATCTTCTCAACGCCACGCTTGGAGCGGGCAACGGCGGCAATGCCGGTACGCTCATGCGCCAGCAAGAACTTGGCGCAGGTCCAGCCCTTGTTTTCTTCATAGATGCGATTGGCAACGGGCACGCGGACGTCTTCCAACCATACTTCGTTGACTTCATGCTCACCACCCAAGGTGATGATTGGGCGAACGGTTACGCCGGGCGTCTTCATGTTGATGAGAAGGAAGCTAATGCCTTCTTGCGCCTTGGCATCGGAATCGGTGCGGACGAGGAAGAAGCCCCAGTCGGCATGTTGCGCCATCGTGGTCCATGTCTTTTGACCGTTCACGACATAATGGTCGCCATCGCGGACTGCCTTTGTGCGCAGCGAAGCCAAGTCAGAACCTGCGCCAGGTTCCGAATACCCTTGGCACCACCAATCGTCGCCGGACAAGATGCCGGGCAGGAATTGTGCTTTTTGCTCGGGCGTGCCGAAGGTGTAGATGACGGGTCCGACCATCGACAGGCCAAATGGCATGGTGCCGACGCAATCTGCTGCAGCAAGTTCTTCGGACCAGATGAAACGTTGCGTCGCGGTCCAGCCAGTGCCGCCATATTCGACAGGCCATGCTGGCGCGATCCAGCCTTTTTTCGCCAAAATGCGATGCCACGACAGAAAATCTTCTTTCGAAAGATCATGTCCTTCGTCTTGCACCGAACGGAGATTCTCGGGATAATTTTCGGCGATGAATGTGCGCACTTCCTGTTGGAAGGCGAGTTCTTCGGGACTGAATTCCAATTGCATCACGATTCTCCTAAAAATAGCTGAATGAGAATTAGTCGACGTTTACGTAAACGTCAACTGAATCTCATCGCGCTTTTACATAGCTTCCCGGAGCATATTCCAGCGCCTTCAGCGCGCCTTCGCCGGCTATACGGGCGCCTTTGGCAGGGACTTTATCGTCACCCTTGTCCAGCAGCCAAACAATCCAATCGGGCCACCAGCTGCCCTTGGTTTCGGTGGCGCCGTCGATGAATTCTTCCAGCGAGCCTGCGGTGCCTTCGTTGGTCCAATATTGATATTTCATTTGCGCCGGAGGGTTCACCACGCCGGCGATATGTCCGCTGCCCGCCAACAGGAATTTGACAGGGCCGCTAAAGTGATCCTGCAGCTTCCAAACGCTTTCGGCCGGCGCAATATGGTCTTCGCGCCCGGCCTGAATGTAGGAAGGCGTTTGCACGCGCCGCAAATCAATCGGCGTGCCAAGCGCAGATAGACTATCGGGCTCAACCAGACGGTTATCGCGATAGAGGTCCGCCAGATAGGCTTTGTGCCATTTGGCCGGAAGATTGGTGACGTCCCCATTCCAGTGCAGCAGATCGAACGCGGGGTAATCTTCGCCCAGCAAATAATTTTTGACGACCGTCGACCAAATCAGGTCCTTGCCGCGCAGCATGTTGAACGTCAGCGCAAGGAAGCGACCGTCCAAATAGCCATGCGGTGCGCTCAACGTTTCTACCATTGCGATCTGGTTGTCGTCGATGAAATTCAGCAGATCGCCGCCCGTGCTGAAATCGACTTGCGCGGTAAAGAATGTCGCGCTGCGCACTTTGTCGGCACCGCCAGTGGCGGCGAGGACGGCAAGCGTCGCGGCTAAGGTTGTACCGGCAACACAATATCCTATCGCATGCACATCTGGCACGCCAAGGCCGTCGCGTACGGTGTCGATCGCATCTATCTGCGCCGCGATATAATCGTCCCAGACAATGTCCTTCATCGAACTGTCTGCAGATTTCCAAGACACGACAAAAACGGTGATGCCTTGGTCAACGCAATATCTGATGAAGCTTTTTTCCGCTGTCAGATCGAGAATGTAGAACCGGTTTATCCATGGCGGAAAAATAATCAGCGGCGTTGCCAACACGTCCGGGGTCGTGGGATCATATTGGATCAGCTGATACAACGGCGTTTGGTGGACGACTTTGCCCGGCGTTGCCGCGATGTTTTCGCCAAGCCTAAAGGCAGCAGAATCACTGTGTGTTAACTGGCCGCGTTGCAAATCGTTCATCAGATTCTGCATGCCTGACATCAGGCTGGCACCGTTGGTCTCCATCGCCCGTTGTAGTGCGACGGGGTTGGTGAAGGGTGAATTTGCGGGGCTCATAGCCTCTATCATGCTACGCACGGCAAAGCCCATTTTTGCTTTGTCACTATCGGCGACGCCATCCAGCTGATCAGCCGCGCCGAGCATATAGTCAGACATCACCTGATATCCCTGACGCACCAAGTCGAAAACGGGATGTTCCCATTCAGGTGCAGCAAAGCGGCGATCCGACGGGTCAATTTTGCTGCGACCCGCCTTGGCCAGTGGCGCCAGCATCGTCCCCCACGCGTCCATCGCGGCGCGATATGCCGTCATTGGGTCAGCCGCAGAGGCTGCCGAACCCTCAAGCATTTTGGCGAATTGGTCGGGATCCATGAAGGGTGGGAATTTCGGTGAATCGGCCATATTCCATGCATAACAAATGTCAGAAAATTGTCGAAGATTGTTTTGTTGTGCGGCGCAGCATGGACATTAGGTAAAAAAGGGCGCAAAGGCGCGCAATAATGACGTTTGAAAATCTTCCCCCGCTTCTTGATGAAGCGCTCACCGCTCGTGGCTATACTGCTTTAACCCCTGTTCAATCTGCTGTCATCACAGCCGAGGCCGAAGGCCGCGACCTTGTCGTTTCGGCGCAGACTGGATCAGGCAAAACCGTTGCTTTTGGCTTGGCCATGGCACCGCAAATCCTTGATGGTGGACTGGTCAGCCTTGCGCGCGAACCCGCCGCACTGATCATCGCCCCAACGCGCGAACTGGCCCTGCAGGTCAGCCGCGAACTTATGTGGCTTTATGCCAAGGCTGGTGTCCGCATCGCTACCTGCGTTGGCGGCATGGACGCGTCGAAAGAACGCCGCACGCTCAATCAAGGCGCACAAATCGTCGTCGGGACCCCCGGCCGTTTGCGCGATCACTTGGAGCGTGGCGCACTTGACCTGTCCGCTTTGAAAGTCGCGATTCTCGACGAAGCTGACGAAATGCTCGACATGGGTTTCCGCGAGGAACTCGAAGAAATATTGAACGCGACGCCCGAAGGCCGCCGCACTTTGCTTTTCTCGGCGACTATGCCGAAACCAATCGTGTCGCTGGCCAAGCGTTACCAGCAAGACGCCCTGCGCATCTCGACCGTCGGCGAAGACCGTGGCCATGGCGACATCAGCTATCAGGTCGTAACGGTCGCTCCACCGGACATTGAGAATGCAGTTGTGAACCTGCTGCGTCTGCATGAAGCAGAAACCGCCATCCTGTTCTGTGCAACGCGCGAAAATGTGCGTCGTTTGCATGCCAGTCTGACCGAGCGCGGCTTCAATGTCGTCGCGCTGTCGGGTGAGCATTCGCAGTCCGAGCGCAATCACGCGCTTCAGGCGCTGCGTGATCGGCGTGCCCGTGTATGCGTTGCAACCGACGTTGCGGCGCGCGGTATCGATTTGCCGAACCTGTCGTTGGTGGTCCACGTCGAATTGCCACGCGATGCCGAAGGGCTTCAGCACAGGTCCGGACGGACAGGGCGTGCGGGTCGTAAGGGTACCGCCGTTCTCATCGTGCCCTATCAGCGCCGCAAGCGCGTTGAATCTATGTTGCGCGGCGCGAAGATTGAGGCGGACTGGATTAAAGTCCCGACTGCCGCAGATATTCGCGCCAAGGACCATGAACGTCTTCTCGAGACACTTTTGACACCCGTCGAAGTCGAAGACGAAGATCGTGCATTGGGTGCAAAGCTGCTCGAAACGATGTCGGCTGAAGACATCGCGGCTGCACTTGTCCGTGTGCATCGCGCCAAAATGCCGCAGGCAGAAGACATGCTGGATGACGGCACGCGCGAACGTCCGCGTGATGACCATCGCGCCGGATTTGACGATTCTGTTTGGTTCAAGCTGAACGTCGGCCGCCGCAACAACGCGGATCCAAAATGGATATTGCCGCTGCTGTGCCGTCGTGGCGGCGTGACCAAGAACGACATTGGTGCCATCCGGATTGCAGCAAATGAAACCCATGTGGGTATCGCTGCTGCCGCTGTTGCAAAATTTGCCAAAGCAATCGCGCAGCCGGGGCATGACGAAGACAATGATGTCGAGATCGTGCAAGCCAATGGCCCACCACGTGAAGCTGCGCGTGAAAACAAGCGCATGGGTCGCGACGGAGGCCGCGATGGTGGTCGCCCGCAGCGTGCCCAATTGGGCGTCAATCCACGCGGCGGTGGGCCGCGCGGTGACGGACCACCGCGCGGAGGTCCACGTGGTGGATCGAACCGTGACGGTGTACGTCCATTCCGCAATGATGGCCCACCACCGTCAAAGCATGGCGTGCGGCACAAAGCGAAAGGCAATCGGCCGCGCTAATCCGCGGACCGAAAGCTTTTTCTGGAAATGCACGAAAACTTCGCGCATGAGGGTGGCTCTGTAATCAACTAGCCGGAAACGGGAGCCAATGTCCGAAGAATTCTACCGCATGAAGCGTCTGCCGCCTTATGTTATCGCTGAAGTTAATGCGATGCGTGCGGCGGCCCGTGGAGCGGGTGAGGACATTATCGATCTGGGCATGGGCAATCCTGATTTGCCGCCGCCGCCCCATGTCATCGAAAAACTGTGCGAAGTCGCGCAAAAGCCCGATGCCCATGGCTATTCGGCGTCCAGAGGTATTCCCGGCCTCCGTAAGGCGCAGGCCAATTATTACGCGCGCCGCTTTGGCGTTGATGTGGATCCCGAAACCGAAGTCGTGGTCACGATGGGTTCGAAAGAGGGTCTCGCGAGCCTCGCAACCGCGATCACTGCGCCGGGCGACGTCGTCTTGGCGCCCAATCCAAGCTACCCGATCCACACGTTCGGATTCATCATCGCGGGTGCGACCATTCGGTCGGTTCCCACGACGCCTGATGAAAATTATTTTCGGTCGCTGGAGCGCGCCATGGCGTTCACAGTGCCGCGGCCTTCGATATTGGTGGTCAACTATCCTTCCAACCCCACCGCAGAAACTGTTGATCTGGCTTTTTACGAACGGTTGGTCGCATGGGCGAAAGACAACAAGGTCTGGATATTGTCCGATCTTGCTTATTCGGAACTCTATTTTGACGGCAACCCGACCCCGTCCATACTGCAGGTGAAGGGCGGCAAAGATGTGGCCGTTGAATTCACGTCATTGTCCAAAACCTATTCGATGGCAGGATGGCGTATCGGCTTTGCCGTGGGTAACCGCGAACTGATTGCTGCGATGACGCGCGTTAAAAGTTACCTCGATTACGGCGCATTTACGCCTATTCAGGCGGCGGCGTGCGCTGCATTAAATGGCCCACAAGACATTGTTGAACAAAATCGCCAGCTCTATCACAAGCGCCGCGATATCCTTGTTGAGGCATTTGGCCGTGCAGGCTGGGATATTCCTCCACCAAAGGCGTCGATGTTCGCATGGGCACCATTGCCACCTGCGCTTGCGCATTTGGGGAGCCTTGAATTTTCCAAACAGTTGCTGACCGAAGCAAAGGTCGCGGTCGCGCCCGGCGTTGGATATGGCGAGGACGGCGAAGGCTATGTCCGCATCGCTATGGTTGAAAACGAGCATCGTCTGCGTCAGGCCGCACGGAACGTGAAGCGTTACCTGCAATCGATGGGGGTCAACACCCCTGGCCAATCAAAGGCAATTTGACATGGCGCGCACCGAGTTTGCTTTCCATCACCGTTTCCGCGTGCGCTGGTCCGAGACGGACGCGCAGGGCGTCGTCTTTAACGCGCGCTATCTCGATTATGCCGATGTCGCGGTCACCGAATATTGGCGCGCGGTGAAATTCCGCGATTATGCCGATGGCGCGCCGTTGGAGTTTCATGTCAAAAAGGCGACCGTCACATGGTTCGCGCCGATTAAGCCGGACGAGCTTATTGAGGTGATGGCGCGCACGGTTGCGACTGGGCGGACCAGCATGACTCAAATCGTGGAAATCCATGGCATTACTGAAGATGGCTCAGACGATTTGCGCGCAACAGTTGACCTCGTCAGCGTGCATGTGGACCTCGATACGCATCGCCCCATTCCCTTGCCACATTGGGTGAAGGATGTTTTCCTGAACTTCGATAAACAGGCTGCCAATCCCGCAGCCGTTATGGCCGACGCGTAAGGCGAGCTAGGCATGCGCACGAACGCCCGGTTGAGCTTTCTGGCCATCATCGCGGTTCCACTGCTATTTGCGAGCGGCTGCACGCGAGAAGATAAGGCAGACGAACGTAGCGAGAGCGCCGCAGCATTCCCGCGCGCCGAACGTCTGGTGTCCACAGCTGGCGATACCGAATTTTCGACTGAGGCAGCGCGTGATGAAGCCGGAGAGGCCGAATTCGTGATGGATTGGGCCGGGATCCAGCTTGGGACCACGGTGGCCGATATCGGGGCAGGCGAAGGCTATTACACCATCCGCCTTGCCGACCGCGTTGGACCAAAAGGGCGCGTGCTTGCGCAGGATATCAATCGGGATGCACTTGACCGACTTGGTGACCGGGTCACGCGCGAACAGCTCGATAATGTTGCCATCAAGGAAGGCGCTCTGGATGATCCCCGGTTGCCAGAAAACAGCTTTGACCGCGTTTTCATGGTGCATATGTATCATGAAATAGGCGAGCCTTATGCGTTCCTATGGCGCATGCGGCCTGCGCTCGCGAAAGGCGGACAGGTCATTGTCGTTGACCGCGATCGACCCACCGCCCAGCACGGTATTCCGCCAAAGCTATTGTTCTGCGAATTTGATGCCGTGGGCTATCGTTTGACCGGATTTACCGAGCAATTGAAATTGGGTGGATATATCGCCCGCTTTGAAGTCAGCGGGAAGCGGCCTGAGCCTTCAAAAATTAAGACATGCGCTGCACGATATCCGCAAAGTTAAACGGAATATTGTGGCGCGCTTAATCGCCATCAAAACCAATCAGCGATGCCACCCGCACACCTTGGGCGCGCAACTTGGCCGCGCCGCCGAGGTCAGGCAGGTCAACGATGAACAATGCCTGTTCAACCCTGCCGCCGCCTTGCTGAATTAAGTCGACGCCCGCCAATGCCGTGCCGCCAGTGGCAATCAAATCGTCAACCAACAGCACTTTCTGGTCAGGCTGCACATGGCCGACATGCATTTCAATGCGGTCGGTGCCATATTCGAGCGTGTAATCCGTGCTGATTTTTTCGCCGGGCAGCTTCCCGGGCTTGCGCAGCATCAATTGGCCAAGGCCAAGCACATATGCCAGAGCAGACGCCACGATAAAGCCGCGTGCCTCAATACCCGCGACAAGCTGCGTATCAGGGTCCACCAGAGCCGCGAGCCGATCAATGGTCGTGCGATAGCCGTCGGCGTCGAGCAGCAGGCTAGAGACGTCGCGGAACATGATGCCCGGTTTGGGATAATCCGGAATGCTGCGAATCAGGGCGGCGAGGTCGGCGTTGCTATTCATGCGCCATGACTGCCTGCAACCTGCAGAATTTTCAAAAGAAAAGGGCCGAAATATGTGTGTTTATTGATGGCGAACGCGCGGCAATAAAAAAGGGGCAGCCTATCGCTAGGCCGCCCCATTTTATATCCCGTAAGGGAAACCGAATTACTTCAGTTCGACGGTTCCGCCGGCTGCAAGGATCTTCGCCTTGATGTCTTCGGCTTCTGCCTTGTTTACGCCTTCCTTGAGTGCCTTTGGCGCGGCCTCAACAAGAGCCTTTGCTTCGGTCAGACCAAGGTTGGTGATCGCACGGACTTCCTTGATGACTGCAATCTTGTTGCCGCCATCGCCGGTCAAGATAACGTCAAATTCAGTCTGCTCTTCAGCAGCTGGCGCAGCGGCACCAGCAGGTGCAGCAACAGCAACAGCAGCAGCGGCGCTAACGCCCCACTTTTCTTCCAAAGCCTTAGCAAGTTCAGCCGCTTCAAGAACGGTCAATGCCGAAAGTTGGTCTACGAGCTTTTCAATATCAGCCATTTAAATAACACTCCGATTTTCTGTCATATCTGTAGGGCCCGCCCAGCCGGTTAAAACCATGGGACGCAGCCGGTTTAATTCAAAAAAGTTATGCTGCCTTTTGGTCAGCATAGGCACCAAAAACGCGTGCCAATTTCGCAGCAGGTGCGGTCGACAGCTGTGCAAGCTTCGTTGCCGGTGCTTGGATAAGCCCGATAAGCGTGCCGCGCAGTTCGTCGAGCGATGGCAACGAAGCCAGCGCCTTTACACCGTTTACATCAAGGAACGTGTCACCCATCGCGCCGCCGACAATTTCAAGTTTGTCATTGGTCTTTGCGAACTCGACAGCAATCTTTGCAGCTGCAACCGGGTCCGACGATGTAGCGAGCGCTGTAGGGCCGGTAAGCAATTCAGCCACCGATCCATATTGCGTTCCTTCAAGAGCGATTTTGGCAAGACGGTTCTTGGCAACCTTATAGCTTGCGCCAGCGTCCCGCATCTTCAAACGAAGGTCGGTCGATTGTGCAACCGTCAGCCCGAGATTACGGGTGACGACGACAACCGCCGCTTCATTAAAAGTGGCGTTCAGCGATGCAACTGTTTCGGTCTTTTCAGAACGGTTCATGCATTACTCCTTTTTCAGACTTCGCCGGCAAGCCGACAAAATCCAACACGAAAAGCGAAACACCCGGCTGGGCGATCCGCTGACTTCAGTCCGTGGGGAAGTTTCATGCCGAACTCACACGATCTAAAATCGGGAGCGGTGGCGAAGGATGGCAAAAGCCAGTCCTGAAATCTCTATCCCCGTCTAGGCTGGAAATTAAGAACGGCAAATTCCGTTCACCAACTGTCTCGGACGGTTGCCGGTGGAGCCGTCGCCCCACCGAACGAGGCGGGCATTAGCAGGGTTGGGCGCAGAGTCAAGGGCGGCCGCCGCTTTGATCGC